>JBBRZD010000101.1:0-9876 GCA_038237055.1 Lysobacterales bacterium
CTCTGGCGCAAACCGCGCGCACGCAAGAAATTCCGTTTCGACCTCGCGATGCTGGCCGATCCTGGCGACCCGATGCCGCCGTCGAACAAGCGCGCGTTGAAGGCGTTCGTCGACGCCGGCGCCGAGCTCGGCATCGAAGTCGATACGCTGTCCAAGAACGACTACAGCAAGCTCGCCGAATACGACGGCCTGTTCATCCGCGAAACGACCGCGCTGGATAACCACACTTACCGCTTCGCGAACAAGGCGGAAAAGGAAGACATGGTCGTCATCGACGATCCCAGTTCGATCCTGAAATGCACCAACAAAATCTACCTGCACGACCTCATGAAGTCGCGCAAGTTACCGACGCCACGCACGGAAATCCTCTATCGCGACGAGCCGAAAAAGCTTGCGGAGCTGCCGGACCTGCTCGGCTTTCCAATCGTGCTGAAGATTCCTGACGGCTCGTTCTCGCGCGGCATCGTCAAGGCGGAGAACGCGGCGCAACTGAAAGTCGCTGTCGACGACCTGTTCCAGCACACCGCGCTGGTGCTCGCGCAGGAATTCATGTTCACCGAATACGACTGGCGCATCGGCGTGCTCAACCGCGAGCCGCTGTACGCGTGCAAATACTACATGTCGCGCGGGCATTGGCAGATCTACAATCACGGTGCCAAGGGCACCGCAAAGTCCGGCGGCTTCGAGACCTTGCCCGTGCGCGAGGCGCCATCAGAAATAGTCAAGCTGGCACTGCGCGCAACCGCCCCGATCGGCGACGGTCTCTACGGCGTCGACCTCAAACAGGCCGGCGAGCGCACGGTGGTAATCGAGGTCAACGACAATCCCTCGATTGACGCAGGCGTCGAGGATGCCTACCTCGGCGAGGATTTGTATCGGCGGATCATGGATGAATTCCTTCGCCGGATGGAGCGCAAGCGGCTTGGACATCGAGGCTGACTCCGCCGGTTGTGCAGCTCACATATCCCATCGCGCACGGCGCTCCTTAGCGAACCCCTCTTCAGCCATATCAGGTCCAGCAGCGGCGCAACAATCAGCCAGAACGGCGCGGTGGCACCCCATGTATCGCCGCCTCTCCGAGCAGCGGGAATGCATATCCACGCAGTGAGGCCCAGTGCAGCCCATGCGACGAGAAGCACCGGCAGCCCGGATGCATGCGCGGCAGGCGCCTGTCCAACCGAAAAGTACGAGGGCACGCGACGCATGGGCGCGCACGGGACGCGCGAACGCTGTTGATGCGACTCGGTCTCCACAAGCAATGGTGCAAGCAACATGATGCGACTCCTGCGAAGTAGGTGTGTGCACCTTGCGTGACCTTGGTCTCAGCAGCTGCGACGGCAGTTCGCAGACCTGTCTGAGCCGATAAACCCAGCACGCATGCCATAATTCACGCCCAATTGACGGAGCACGCGTGCAAGATCACAGCTTTCTCCAATACGCGGTCGTATTGCTGCTCGCCGCCGTCATCGCTGTGCCGTTGGCCAAGCGCTGGCGTCTCGGCGCGGTGCTTGGCTACCTCGGCGCCGGTGCGCTGATCGGACCGTCGGGGCTGCGTCTGATCGGCAACACCGAAGAGATCGGACAGATCTCCGAACTCGGTGTCGTGTTGATGCTGTTCGTGATCGGCATGGAAGTTTCGCCACAGCGCCTGTGGGTCATGCGGCGCAGCGTATTCGGTTCCGGCAGCCTGCAGATGGTGCTGACCGCCGCGTTGATCGGCGGTGTCGCAACGGCACTGGGCCTTGACTGGAAGGCGGCGCTGGTTGTTGGCCTCGGGCTCGCGCTTTCCTCGACGGCCATCGACCTGCAATTACTGGCCGAGCGAAAGGAGCTGACCAGCGCGCACGGACGTCTGGGCTTCGCAATTCTGCTGTTCCAGGACGTCGCCGCGATCCCGATTCTCGCGCTGATTCCGATCCTCGGCGACACGCATGCCGGTTCCGCCAGCGGTACTGGCGAACTGTTGGCTGCGTTACGCGTAATCCTGACCATCGCCCTGGTCGTGGTCGGCGGGAGGTATCTGCTGCGTCCGATGTTCCGTGCTGCGTCCAAGGTCGGCACGCCGGAGGTATTCACCGCAACGGCATTACTGGTCGTCATGGGAACGGCTTGGTTGATGCAACTGGTGGGCATCTCGATGTCGCTCGGTGCGTTTCTCGCTGGCGTGCTGCTGGCTGATTCGGAATACCGGCACGAAATCGAGGCGCAGATCGAACCGTTCCGCGGACTGTTGCTCGGCCTGTTCTTCATCAGCGTCGGCATGTCACTCGACGTGCACATGGCCATGAGCCAGCCACAACTCGTCGGGTCATTGCTGCTCGGCTTGCTCGCGATCAAGGCGCTTGTGCTGTACGCGGTCGCTCGCTTCGGCGCACGCGAAGACAACGCGCAGTCGATCGCACTGGCGGCATTGCTCGCGCAGGGCGGCGAGTTCGCGTTTGTCGTGTTCGGTCTCGCCGCGGGCAACAACCTTGTCAGCGTCCAGCAACGCGATCTCGCGATACTCGTGATCACGCTGTCGATGGCGGCGACGCCGCTGCTCGTGCGCCTGCGTGCGGAAGTCGTCCCTGCGGGCAAGGTCAAACCCGTACGCGAGTTCGACAAGTTCGACGCCGCGACGCCCCGCGTGATTGTCGCTGGCATGGGCCGCGTCGGTCAGATCGTCGCGCGCATGCTCAACGCGAACCGGATTCCGTTCACTGCGCTGGAGAACGATCCGGAGCAGGTCGACTTCATGCGCCATTTCGGCAATACCGTATTCTACGGCGACGCTTCGCGACTCGATCTGCTGCGTGCCGCACAGGCGGACAAGGCCGAAATCTTCGTGCTCGCAACCGAGGACCCCGATACCAATGTGCGCACGGCACGACTGCTGAAACGTCATTTCCCGCATTTGAAAGTGTTCGCGCGCGCGCGCAACCGTCAGCATGTGTTCAAGCTGATGGATCTCAACATCGAAGACATCGTGCGCGATACTTTTTTTTCGAGTCTTGAGATAGCGCGCCATGTCTTCGAGGCGCTCGGTTACGACAAGGCAACCGCGGCCGACTATGTGCAGCGCTTTCGTGAACACGACGAGCGCGTACTGGCCGACCAGTATCCGGTCTACGACGACGAAGCGGCGTTGCTGCAATCGGCTAAGGAATCTCGCGCAGACCTGGAGCACCTGTTTCAGACGGACGTGCAGGACGTCGTCGCGCAGGACGTGGACGTCTGACATGCGCGGTTATGCGCTCGCCGAAACTGATCTCGCCAGCTTCGACCGTCAATACCGGGCGCGTTGCCGCGTGCAGCGGCCCGATCGCTATCGTCTGCTCGACGCGCTGCCTGCGGATGCGCTACGCATCGCACGAGGCGGTGGCGTTTCCTATGTCGCAGCGAGCTTCGGTGCCGACGCGATCAGTCAGGACCTCGGCGCATTCGACCGCCTGCTTGGATTCGATCCGAACAGCGGCCGCCTTGCACTGGAAGCGGGCGCGCGTGTTGGCGACGTGCAGCGTTTCGCGCTCGCGCACGGCTGGTATCTGCCGGTGGCACCGGGCCATCCGCGCGCGAGTATCGGCGGCTGCATTGCAGCCGACGTGCATGGCAAGAACCCGGCTCGCGACGGCACGTTCCGCGCCCAGGTCGAAGCGCTCGAGTTGATTGCGCCGATGCGGGGCACCGTTGTCGCGAGCGCGACCCGCGAGGCAGCGTTGTTTGCCGCGACGTTCGCCGGATTCGGACTGACCGGCACGATCATCCGCGCGACGTTGCAACTGGCGCGACCACCCGCTTCGCTCGTGTTGCGTCGCGTGCCGGTGCGCGGCCTCGCCGATGCGGCACGCGTGCTGCGCGAGGCCGCGAATGCGCCGGTGCTGTATGGCTGGCACGATGGGCGCGCTACGCATTTTGGCCATGGGGTGATTCGCATCGGACTCGCCAGCGATGCTCCCGAGGTCGGGCGCACGGCGATTGCCGGCGCTGCGCGCGATCTGCCAGCGATGATTCCGCCCTTACCATTCGTATTGTGGAATCGCGCCGGCATCGCCGCCGCGAACAGCTGGCTTGGTCTGCGCTGGTGTCGCGCCGGACAACAGCCGCTGGCGCTTGCCGACGCCCTGTTTCCGCTCAACAAGGCACGCGGCTACTTCGCCGGATATGGCCGTGCGGGACTGGTGGAAGCGCAGTGGCTGCTGCCGCACGTGCGGTTCGAGGCGTTCGCCGACGCGCTCAGCGCCCTCGTCGCACGTACCCGGCCGCTCATCGGCCTGATCTCAAGCAAACTGTTTGCCGGCAGCGCAGATGGCTTTCGTTTTGATGGCGACGGCATTGCATTGGCGATCCAGGTGGCCGCGCCTGAAACATCCTCGCAGCGCGCGTTTCTGGAAGCGCTTGCCGAGCTCGCGATTGCGCATGGAGGTCGGCCTAACCTGATCAAGGACTCGACCCTAGATGCAACAACGGTGCGCGGCGCTATCGCGGATTTCGATGCGGCCAGGACACGTCTCGCCACGCACAACCCAGGCGGAATGCACGTGTCGGAGTTGGCGCGGAGGATCGCACTGTGACGGCGCTCATCGTCGGCGCATCGAGCGGGCTTGGGCGGGCGCTCGCAAACGAGCTTGCGCGTCGCCAGCATGATTTGCTGCTGATCGCCTCGGACGCGCGCGATCTCGAAGCGCTGATGGCCGATCTGAATCTGCGCCATGGCGTCACCGTGCGCGCACTTGCGATGGATCTCGCCAGTGCCGCCGATCCGGGCGCACGCATTGCGACGGCGCTCGACGGCATGGCGCCATTGTCCGCACTTCTGCTGCCTGTGGGTTATTCGCGCGAGGATGACGATTTTTCCCTCGCTGCGGCGGACATAGGTCAGCTATTGGCGACCAACCTGCACGCACCGCTCGCGATTACGCACGCGTTGCTGCCGAGGCTGCTGCAGGTACATGGCACGATTGTGCTGTTCGGTAGCGTTGCCGCCATTCGCGGGCGTGCGCGCAACGTCGTCTACGCGACGGCAAAACGTGGCCTCGTATCGCTGTACGAAAGTTTGCGCCAGCGCTATCGCGCAGAGGAACTTCGTGTGCAGTTCTATGAACTTGGTTTTCTGGCGACGAACCTGACCTGGGGCATGCGCTTGCCGATGCCTGCGGTGGATCCGGCGGCAGTCGCGCATATCGTTGCCAATCGCCTTGCGCGCGGTTCCGTGTTCCGCCATATCCCGCGCAAGTGGGCGCTGATTGCGATCATCGTCCGCGCGTTGCCGTGGGCAATCTACCGCCGTATGCGCAGTTAGCTTGGTGGTGCTTGATCGCGGCGAGGATCTCAGCTCAATCGGGCGCGCGCGCAGGTCGTCGCAAGGTTTGACGCACGCTCGGTAACGGCGTGCCGCGCTGGTTGCCAAGTTCCGCCGCGACATCGACATAGCCGAGCAGACTTGCAACATCTGCAGCGCTGCGTTCAAATCCGTCGACGAGATCGAGCGGCGCTCCATGCGCCTTGAGCAGGCGCGCGCAGCCATACAATCCATGCAATGCGCAGGCGTGCAGCGTGCCGACGCCGCGCTGATCCTGCGCATCGGGTCTTGCGCCGTGCTCCAGCATCCACTCGACCAGACGCAGCAGATGCTCGGCGTCGCAGCGGGTGCCCGGTTGCGCACGCGCACCCAGCAATATGAGCAAGGCGTCTTGGCCCGCGCCGTTGCGCGCGTCCAAGCGAGCGCCCGCGCGCAGGAAAAGGTCGAACAACAGGCGGACGTTGTCGCCGTCGCCACCATCGAAAGCGTATTGCGCCGCTGCGTGCAACGGCGCGGTTCCCTGCTCATCGACCGCGTTGACGTCGGCACCGGCTTCGAGCAGCGCTTCGGCAATACGCGGTTGGCCGAGCGCTGCCGCCAGCGTCAGCGCGGTGCCGCCACCGTCGATGCGCGTATCCGGCTCGACACCGTGGCTCAACAAGGTGCGCACGACTGCTTCACGCTTCGCGCTGACCGCAGCTGCAAGGCAGTGGATGCCCGACCGAGCGACTTGTGAAGTATTGGCCCCGGCCTCGAGCAAACGCACAACCAGGGCGGTATGACCGGAACCGGCTGCACGGATCAACGCAGACGCACCGCGCGCATCCTCGCCGTCGATTGAAATCCCAAGCAGCAACAGTCGATCGACGGCGTCGAGATCGCCCATCGCGGCAGCAGCAGGTAAATCCGCGGCGCGCAGTCGACGCAGCGGCAGCCGCCACGGCGACCAATTCAGCCAGTAAGAAAAAGCGGCCTCGTCGCGTGCAAGTGCAAGGCCGAGCGGCGTTTCGCCACTTGCCGTCGCGATCTCCGGATTGGCGCCAGCATGTACCAGCACGCGCAATAGCGGCGTAGCGGTGTCGATGCCGCACTTCATCGCAAAATGAAGCGGCGTGCGACCCTGCGCGTCGCGTGCATTGGGATCTGCGCCGAGATCGAGCAGGCGGGCGACGAGTTGTGCATCACCGTCGGCGACTGCCAGATGCAGGGCCGTACGCTGACCCGGCGCGACTCCGAAACAATCGCCGCCGCGCTCGATCAGTTCGCGGGCAAGCGCACGCGTTTCGTCTCCACTTGCGCCATCGGGCGCAAACGCGAGAACGCGCGCCACCAGCGCCGCCCCTCCGACGGCAACGCCTTTCGCAATGAGTTCCTTCAGCGCTGCACTTGTGGCCGGGAGATTCGTCAACAGCGTTTCGCTGAGTTCTCGACCGTCACTCAGGCGCGCATCACCGACCAGTCCGCGATTCAACAGCCAGGTGCGCGCAAGGGTGTGCTCGGGATCAGCCAGTTCCATGTACAAATCAGCAAGTGCCGTGGATGGCCATTCAGCGATCACGCCGACAAATTCAGCGGCGACGTTCCAGTGTCCGAAACGCAGCGCGTCGAGCAGATGATCCGTATTGGCCGCTTGAGCTGGCGGTGCTCCATTGCCGAGGCTGCTCGGCAACGGATAGGCGGGATCGAGCAACGCGACGATATGCCAGCGGCCTGCTGCGGCAGCATGATCGAGCGCGCGTTTGTCGTCGGCGCCAACGCGGGCGCGATCTGCACCCAGCGTAAGCAGAGCGCGCACGGCTTCCTCGCTCGCGTGTCGTGACTGGCAAGCAATGATCAACGCGCTACGCATGCTCGCGTCCACGCTGTCTGGATTCGCCTTGCGCTTTCCAAGTGCGTGGATCACCCCGACCGCGCCGGCACGCGCGGCTTCCATCAAGGGGGTTGTGCCGCGATGATCGGCAAGATCGACGCTGGCACCAGCGGCCAACAACGCCTCGACAATTCGCGTGTGTCCAGCCAACGCGGCCGTCATCAAAGGTGTTCGCTCCAGCGCGGCGCGCACGTCGACATTTGCACTGTGCTTCAACAGCAGCTTTACGCCCGTGGCATCGTCGTCGGCAACACCGGCAGCAAACACGAGAGCGGGTTGGGCATGTGCGAAATCTGTCCTGGCGCCACGTTCGAGCAGGAATCCGGCGACGGACCAACTTGCATTGGCGCATGCGACGTCGAGTGCGGTCAGTCCGTCGGCATTGACCGCATTGACGTCGGCCGCGGCGTCAAGCAACAGGGCGGCGACAATGGGCTCTGCACAACGCGCGGCGTAGTGGAGTGGCGTATTGCCGGCGGCATCAGCGACGCGCGCGTCCGCGCCGTTCGCGAGCAAGGTGGTGACGGCTTCAGGTCGCCCCGGATAGCTGTCGCGGGTTGCAGCATGCAGGGCCGCGCTGCCTCCACACATTTTGTTGACGTCGGCACCCTTCGCAATCAGCGCGCGCAGCAGGCGCATATCAGGCAGCGTGACCGCGATCATGATCGCGCTGCGCTGATCGCGCAGGTCCGATCCCGGGAGTGCGTTGGGATCCGCACCGCGTTCCAGCGCGGTGAGGGCGAGGCTTACTTGTGCGGAATGTGCGGCGCAGAGCAGGGTCGCGTCCAGTTCTGCACGGCCAATGCCAAGCGGAAGCGCCGGGCTCCCTTCGACGGCAACCGATTCGAGGGGGTCACTCGCAGGATTTCTGCGCTGCCGTGCGCTGTGCGCATCCGCGAGCAGCGCGCGCAGGCATCGGTTTACGATCAAGACCTGCATGAGCGGCGCTACCAGTAGCGCATACGACACTATCGCAACGACGCGCGCTTCACCGCTGAAGAAACCACCCAGCCCAGCCAATGCGAGCGCACCCACACACAGTACGAGCAAGCCGATGCTGGCTGGCAAACCGTAAGCAAAGAATAGCTCGTGTTCGCCGGTGAGGTGGCTGCCGAACGCCAGCGAACGGCGCATCGATGTGAGCAGCCACGACCCACGTTCGTCGTCACGTGGGTATGCGTCGTCCCACACGAATGGAAGCGCAAATGCAGGCCAAACCCGCCATAGCGCGAGCAACGCGAACACGAGGGCGGCAGACAGGCCAAGAGCCGAGGCGAGCGATCCGTCGCGCGAAACCCACCACGCCGGTGCCGCGAGAACGGCTGCGACCGCTGCGGTGCAGAACGTCGACAATACGAAATACACCAGGCCTCGGCGCGCGATGCTACGTGCGAAATTGCCTTCCATTTCAACCCCAATGGACTGGCAGATAGCTGTCATCGCAATCGCATTGGCCATTAGCAACAGCACAAGCGACAACGGATGATCAACGGCGAGTGCAAGCGCGGACAGCAGCCACGCCGGCAGCAGATGGCGAAGGGCGGAGGAAAACTGTTTAAGCCGATTGACGGCGCGCTTGGGCATTCGCGTCTGCACTCAATGTACACGGCGACTGCCGCGTGAATGAGTATATCGACGCCGCGAAGGGAAGCGACGAGTACCGCGTTCAAACCGAACTTTCAGAGGCGTCGCTCAGGGCGGCCCAAATACCGGCGGCATATCGTTTGGGGGAGACGCCAGATGGAGGAAATTGCGAGTGAAAGCAAGTCGCTTGAGATGAACCAGTACGACGGCGGCATGTTCGCGGAAGCTTGCGGTCCGTCAAAATGACCCGTGGCCGCTTGTGCCGACGACGCAAATCGGACAACGACGAACGCCCCCATTACTGGGCAGGTGTGCTGATAAATTGCTTGCCGATGACGAGTCGCCGTTCGCGCCGAAGACTCAAACCGTAAGAAGGCGAACGCCTCAGCATTGGTGGAAAGGCGTGCTGGAAAAGCTTCTGGCGATGACCTGTTGCCGTTCGCACGGACATCGCAAAACGCAAAAAGGCGAACGCCTCCCCATTGCTGGGAAGGCGTTCTGATAAAGCCCCTGGCGATGACCTACTCTTGCATGGCTTAAGCCACACTACCATCGGCGCAGCTGCGTTTCACTTCCGAGTTCGGGATGGGATCGGGTGGGACCACAGCGCTAATTTCACCAGGGAACTGGTGCGAGTCGCGCCATTATGCGCGGACTCGACATGGGGACTTGGGACGTAACATTGCGTTTTGCTGTCGTCAGACCTCGTTGAGGCGACGAAGCGTCTTGGAGTTATATGGTCAAGCCGCACGGATCATTAGTATCGGTTAGCTCGGCATTACTGCTATACACACCCGACCTATCAACCACGTAGTCTTCATGGTTCCTTTAGGGAGCTTAAAGCTCCGGGAGGTCTCATCTTGAGGCACGCTTCCCGCTTAGATGCTTTCAGCGGTTATCGCTTCCGAACGTAGCTACCCGGCAGTGCCACTGGCGTGACAACCGGAACACCAGGGGTTCGTCCACTCCGGTCCTCTCGTACTAGGAGCAGCCCCTCTCAAACCTCCAACGCCCACGACAGATAGGGACCGAACTGTCTCACGACGTTCTGAACCCAGCTCGCGTACCACTTTAAATGGCGAACAGCCATACCCTTGGGACCGACTACAGCCCCAGGATGTGATGAGCCGACATCGAGGTGCCA
>JBBRZD010000102.1:0-9864 GCA_038237055.1 Lysobacterales bacterium
CGCGCTGCCGGCGAGGTCAAGAATGCGACGCCAGCGACGACGCGCGGACTCCTCGATGGTGGCGTCAAGGCGCTGGACGAGAACTTCAAGGACCGCCCCGCTGATCTCGCCCATACCGTCTATTTTCTCGCCAAGCTCTACAGCGAGCTCTACGACGACGTCGAGGCCGGCCCCGTTGAGAAGCACTTTCTTGAATCATCGGCGATCAATGCGGACCCCGCCACGACGGCGCGCATCCGCATGCTCTACGCGCTGTCGGAAATGCGCGGTGGCAATACCGATTCGGCGGCAAAGCAGCTCGCGAGCGCCCAAGGCTTCTGGTCCGCGGACACGGCGCGTTACCGCGACCAGATTGCCCGTGGACACATTCTTGAGGCGCAGATCGTCAAGCAGAAGGGCGATGTCGAAGGCGCCATCCGCATCCTTCGCCCACTGATGACGGAAGCTGCGGAAGCACTCGGCGGGGAGGATTACGACACCATCAACGTCGAGAATTCGCTCGCACTCGCACTGATGCAGACGGGTGAACTCAACGAAGCCGACACGCGCATGGCCGCCGTGTTGGCGAGGTTGCAGGCGCGCAAAGACAACACCGACGCCGTGGTGACAGCACAGCAGAACCTCGGTGCGATAGCGTTCAATCGCGGCGACTTCTCACGTGCACAGGCGTTGTTGCAGGAATCCATCACGCAACGCCGGCAATTATTCGGACCGTCCGCGGCGATGGCGGCAGCCGAACTCAATCTCGCCAAGAGCCTGATCCGCGGCGGACATGCCGATGCAGCACAACAGGTGCTCGATGAAGCTCTGCCGCTGGCGCTGAAATTCACAGGCGACCATAGCCCGATAACGATCGGCCTCTATCAGGCGGAAGTGGAACAACGCCTCGCGCTCGGCGATGTGACAGGCGCCGTGCCGATCGCCGAGAAGGCTGCGGGTCTCGCGCGCGGAAAGACGGGTGAGCGCAGCGCCGTATACGCATTCGGGGACCTGATTAGCCCCGACCTTCAGCCAAGAATTTAATGGTGTCGGGGAAGAAACCCTTCTCCCACCGGGAGAAGGTGCCGACAGGCGGATGAGGGAAAGGTACACGCTTGGGAATGAAAGGCCAGGTGTGGAGCTTTCCCTCATCCGGCGCTTCGCGCCACCTTCTCCCGGTGGGAGAAGAGAAAACGCAGCTGAAGTTCGGGGCTAATCAGGTTCGGGGAAGTGTTGCAGGCGCGCATTGCGCTGGCGCGCGGCGATCGGACCGAGGCGATCGCGCTCTACGATGATGCCGTAGCGAAACTGACCGCGGCCGGCGCAGCAGGTCGCCTCAATCTCGCCTACGCGCGCCAGTTCGAGCATGCGATCCACAGCGGCGGCTGATGGCCGCTGCATGCGCGCGCGTCTTTTTTCGGAAAGAATCGTGGCCTCAAAAGTCGCCGCGCGTCGCTCGACGCTCTAAACTATTCGCATGCCGACCTCGCCGCACACCGTCTACAAGCAGTTCGCTGCCGGAGAACTCAAACCGGTCTACCTTATTGCAGGCGCCGAGCATCTGCTGGTGATCGAGGTGGTCGACGCGTTGCGCGCGCGCGCCAAAGAGCTCGGATTTCTCGAACGCGACGTGCTCGATGTCGATGCGAATTTCGACTGGAACCGACTTGGCGATGCGAGCCGTTCAATGTCGCTGTTCGCAAGTCGCAAGTTGATCGACCTGCGTTTGCCGACCGGCAAGCCGGGCAAGGAAGGCAGCGCCGCGATCATGGAGTTTTGCGCATCGCCGCCGCCCGATACCGTGCTCGTTGTCAGTGCGAACGATTGGAGCAAGAAGCACGAAGGTGCCTGGTCGGCAGCGATCGAGCGCGCCGGCACCGCCGTGATTTTGTGGCCGCTCAAACGCGAGGAACTGCCGCAATGGATCAGTGCGCGCATGGCGAGCCGTGGATTCAAGGCAACGTCCGATGCGATCGCGCTGCTCGCCGATCGCGTCGAGGGAAATCTGCTTGCCGCGGCGCAGGAGATCGACAAGCTTGCCTTGATGCACGCGGGGCAAACGGTCGATATCGCGACACTCGAAGCCAGCGTTGCCGATGACGCGCGCTACGACGTATTCCGACTCACCGATGCGGCGATCGGCGGCGATGCCGGGCGTGCGCTGCATATCGTTGCAGGGTTGCGTGCCGAGGGTGAGGAGCTGATTCCGCTGCTCGGTTGGATGCTGATGCAATTGCGGCTGCTGCTGCGACTGGCTTCCGCACAGAACGTCGATAGCGCGTTGCGCAGCGAACGCGTCTGGCCCGCCGCGCGCGAAGGCATGTTCAAGCGTGCATTGAAGAATGGCGATCGCGCACACTGGGAACGTTGCCTCAACCAGGCCGGGCGCATCGATCGCATTGCGAAAGGGCGTGGCGATGGCGATGCCTGGCGCGAACTGGAGCGCCTGGTCGCTGCGATGGCGTCGCCGCGTCGTGCTGCCGGGCTGCTCGCGTGAGACCGCTCGCCGTCTTCGGAGGTACCTTCGATCCGATTCACAACGCGCATCTGCGCGTCGCATGGGAGGCGGCTGAATTTCTCGACGCCGAGATTCTGTTGTTGCCCGCGAGTGTGCCGCCGCACCGCGACCAGCCGATTGCCAGCGCGCAGCAACGAGCTGACTGCGTACGCGCGTCGTTGGATGGCCAGGATCGCCTGATCCTCGATGTGCGCGAGCTGCGTCGAGAGGGCCCGTCGTACACGATCGACACCTTGATGGAGTTACGCGCGGAAATCGGCGAGTCTCGGCCACTGGTGCTGTTGGTCGGTGCCGATGCATTCGCAGGCTTGCCAAGCTGGCATCGCTGGCGCGAGCTGTTCGACTACGCGCATATCGGAGTGCTGACGCGACCGGGCCATGATGATCCGCTGCCGACAGAACTGCGCACCAAGATCGCATCGCGTCGCTGCAACAGCGTGGCGATGCTGCATGAAAGCGCGGCTGGGCGCGTGCTGCAGATACCCGTCACGCCGCTGGAAATTTCCGCAAGCCAGGTGCGCGCGTTGCTTGCTGCAGGTCGCGAGCCGCGCTGGCTGGTGCCGGATGCGCTGTTCGTGGATCCTGCGCTACTCGCGCCATATCGGCTTTGACTTTCCCTTCTCCCTGCGGTCGCCGCGGGGAGAAGGAAATAATTGGCAACGCTACTTCGGCCGCCGCTTCGGCTTGTCAAAACCGCCAGGTGCGGAACCGCGCGGCTTGAACGATGGCGGCTTGGCCGAATGCGGTTTGCTCGGTTTGCCGAAATCCGGTTCGTCGCTGCCGCGCGTAATGCGCAGTTGCTGGCCCGACACCCACACCTTCTTCAGATGTTTGAAGATTTCCGCGGGCATGCCTTCGGGCAGATCGACCAGACTGTGGTCCTCGCGGATATCGACGCGGCCAATGTTCTTGCTGTCGAGGCCTGCCTCGTTGGCGATCGCGCCGACGATGTTGCCCGGTTGCACGCCATGATCCTCTCCGACTTCGATACGGAACGTCTCGAAGCCCTTTTCGGGGGCGCCGCGTGGTCGGTCGTCGCGGCGAATGCGCGCGAGTTTTTCATCGCGACGTCCTTCTTCGTGATGCGAACGCGGCGGACGGTTTTCCGTGCGCGCAGCGGCATTCGTCGGATGAGTGAACGGCGTGCGCGGAAGCGGGTTGTCTTCGTGTCGTGCTGGCGGCGCGCGCGTATCGTCGGTTGGCGCGCGTGTCGCAAATCGATCATCGCTGCGCGGCGGACGCGGTTTATCGAACGATCGCCCGAACGGCGTTTCCCCCGGCTGCAGCGCACGTTCCTTGCCCGGCGGCTTGTCGAACGCCGGCTTCTGGAACGCGGGCTTCTCGAACGAGCGAGGTTCGCGCTGGCGCTCGAACGCGCGTGGCTCGCGCGCGTCGCGCGAGAAATCCCGGGTTGCGTCGGTCCGGTTCATGTCCGCACGCGACGGCGGCTTCAGCAACAGCGGTTCGTTGCCTTGAACGAGGCGCGCGAGCGCGGCCGCGATTTCCACCGCAGGCACGTTGCGTTCCTGTTCGAAGGATTCGATCAGCTGGCGGAACGGGCCGAGATCGTCGCCGCCGAGCGCGTCCGCAATGCGTTGCTTGAACTTGGTGATGCGGTGGTCGTTGACGGCATCGACGCTCGGCAGCTGCATTTCCGCGATCGGCTGGCGCGTTGCGCGCTCGATCGCCTGCAACATGCGCTTCTCGCGCGGTGCGACGAACAGGATCGCGTCGCCGGCACGCCCGGCACGTCCGGTGCGGCCGATGCGGTGCACGTAGGCTTCGGTATCGGTCGGAATGTCGTAGTTCAACACATGACTGATGCGTTCGACATCGAGGCCGCGCGCAGCGACGTCGGTTGCAACGAGGATGTCGAGCTTGCCGTCTCTGAGGTTTTGAATCAGACGTTCGCGCTGCTGCTGCTGCACGTCGCCGTTGATTGCGGCAGCGCCGAAACCCCTGGCCTGCAATTTCTGCGCAAGCTCCTCGGTGCCGAGCTTGGTGCGCGCGAAGATGAGCATTGCCTCGAACGATTCGGCTTCCAGGATGCGCGTCAACGCATCGAGCTTCTGCATGCCGCTCACGTACCAGTAGCGCTGGCGAATATTCGCCGCGGTCGTGGTCTTGTTCTTGATCGAGATCTCGATCGGATCGCGCAGGTAGGTTTGCGCGATGCGGCGGATCTGCGTCGGCATCGTTGCCGAAAACAGCGCGACCTGGCGCGTCGGCGGCGTCTTCTTCAGCACCGCCTCGACGTCGTCGATGAAGCCCATGCGCAGCATTTCATCCGCTTCGTCGAGCACGAGCGTGGTCAGCTGCGACAGATCGAGCGAACCGCGTTCCAGATGATCGATGACACGACCCGGTGTGCCGACGACGACATGCACGCCGCGCTTGAGACCGGCAAGCTGCGGTCCATAGCTCTGACCGCCGTAAATCGGCAGTACGTGGAAACCGGGCAGCTTGGTCGCATAGCGCTGGAACGCCTCGGCGACCTGGATCGCCAGTTCACGCGTTGGCGCGAGCACCAGCGCCTGCGGTTTGGTTTTGGACAAATCCAGTCGCGACAGCACCGGTAGCGCGAACGCGGCGGTCTTGCCGGTGCCGGTCTGCGCCTGTCCGACCATGTCGCGGCCTTCGAGCAACGGCGGAATGGTCGCGGCCTGAATCGGCGAGGGCGCCTCGTAGCCGACCTCGGAAAGCGTCTGCAACAGGGCATCACCGAGACCAAGGTCGCGGAATTGGAGGGTGGTGGGGTTGTCGAGGTCGGCGTTGGACATGCGCTAGGGGCGGTCGCGCCGCAATCAGAAAGGCCGCGTAGTCTACCGCGTCGGGCCCTGCGCCGCCCCAAACGGGGAGCGGCGACTGGCGAATGCGCCTATACTCCGGCCGCGCCGCTGTGGCGCTTCTCAAGTAGCAAGAGGTCCATTTCACTTGGCCACGTCGCAAAAGCGCGCCCAGCCGCGCAAAACCGCAACCAGCAAGGCCGCCAAGGCCCCCGCCGCCCGCAAGGCGCCGACTACCGCGAAAAAAGCGGTCGTTGCGAAAAAGGCAGCTCCGAAAAAAGCAGCCGCCTCGAACAAACCAGCGCCCAAGCCCGCGCCGCGCAAGACGCCACTCAAGGCAGGTTCGGGAAAGGCCGCGGCGACCCGTGCTCCGGCCAAACCGGAGCCGCGCGAACGCGTCAAACCCACACGAACCCCCGACCTGGCCGAGCGCCTGCGCTCACTCGTGCGAAATGCGCTCGAAGATCTCAAGGCGAAGGACATCCGGGAAATCGACGTGCGCGACAAGAGCAGCGTGACCGACCTTATGGTCGTCGTCAGCGGCACGTCGTCGCGTCATGTGAAGTCGATTGCTGACGAAGTGGTCAAGAAATCCAAGCAGTCGGGCATTCCACCGATCGGCGTCGAAGGCCAGCGCGAAGGCGAATGGGTGTTGGTCGATCTCGGTGACGTGATCGTGCACGTGATGCTGCCGCGCGTGCGCGAGTTCTACGACCTCGAACGCCTGTGGACCGTCGGCGACGACGCGCCGACCTATCTCGCGGGCTGACGCCTGGCATGCTGGTCGCGGCCTCAGCCGCGATGCTTTCAAGCCCTCCCTTTCGAGGGGAGGGCTGGGTGGGGATGGTTTTGGCGATACAGGAAATTATCGCGACTGAAACCCTTATCAAAGGTTCATCCCTTTCGTCGAAGCCCGGCTCAGCGCAATGAAAGCTCGCGTGATTTCAGTCGGCGAGCGCATGCCCGACTGGGTTGCGAGTGGTTTCGCCGAATATAGAAAGCGTCTCTCGCACGATCTTCCGCTCGATCTGGTCGAGATACCGCTCGGCCAACGCGGCAAAGGCCGCGACAGCGCGCGCGCGATCGCCGATGAAGGCACCGCGGTGCTCGCGGCATTGCCGAAAGACATCCACGTCGTTGCACTCGATGGTCGCGGCAAACCCTGGTCGAGCGAGCAACTCGCAGAGCAACTCGCCGCATGGCGCATGGGCGGTCGCGATCTCGCCATCCTGATCGGCGGCCCAGACGGTCACGCCGCCGATGTACTTGCGCGCGCGGATCAGCGCTGGTCGCTCGGTCCGCTTACGCTGCCGCACATGCTGGTGCGCCTCGTTGTTGCCGAGCAGCTTTATCGCGCGGTGTCGATCATCGCCGGGCATCCGTATCATCGGGCTTGACACGAGACCGTTCGAGTTCTTCGGGGAACATATCAGGATATGAGACATAGACCGGCTACGGTGCGGCATCATGCGCATTCGCTGGGGATCTGCAATGGACGCTTGGGCACATTCCGGGACAGAGGGGCAGGCTGATTCAGGACACCTGCTGTGCGATCACCTTCGCGAGGTTGCGAGGTTGTCCGCAGCGTTTGCGTCTGCATTCAACAGCGCGGATTGGGCGCGTCTTGCGGGCCTCTGGCACGACCTGGGTAAATACCGAAAGGGATTCCAGGACTACATCCGTCGATCGCACGATCCCGATGCGCATATCGAGAGTCGTGTCGTAGGGCGCGACAAGACGCATTCGACCGCCGGCGCGCTGCACGCGCTTGCGCAGTTGGGGCCATTGCAAGGAAGGGTTCTTGCGTTCCTGATTGCCGGACACCACGCAGGGCTGCCGGACTGGGAGCCGTCCGATGGTGCTGGCGCCAGCCTGAAGGCGCGGCTCGCCACGGGGAACGCCGACAGCCAGCGTGAGTACGCCGAAGCGATTGCACAGGCGATTCCCACCGACATCCTCGCGGGCGAGCGACCGACATTCATCGGCGATGCCGGCAAAGCGGGCTTAGCGTTGTGGATGCGCATGCTGTTTTCGTGTCTTGTCGACGCGGATTTTCTCGATACCGAGAAGTTCTTCAGCCCCGAAAAATCCGCGCGACGTGGCGGTTATCCGTCCCTGACGGACTTGAAGGTCGCGTTCGATGCTTACATGGATGCCAAGGCGAGTGATGCCGCGGCCAAGGCGAGCCCGATCAACCGTCATCGCAGCGACGTGCTTGCGCAATGTCGCGCGAAGGCGATGCTGGCGCCCGGCTTCTTCACCCTCACCGTGCCCACAGGAGGCGGCAAAACGCTGTCCTCGCTCGCGTTCGCGCTGGAGCACGCGCTCGCGCACGGCAAGCATCGCATCGTTTACGCGATTCCGTATACCAGCATCATCGAGCAGACCGCTGCCGTGTTCCGCGGTGTGTTCGAGACGTTCGATGACGACGTGGTCGTCGAGCATCACAGCAATCTCGATGTCGACGAACGCAAAGAGGATCATGCCAATCGCTTGGCCGCAGAGAACTGGGATGCGCCGCTGATCGTCACCACCAACGTGCAGTTGTTCGAATCGCTGCACGCCGCGCGCACCAGCCGCTGCCGCAAGCTGCACAACCTCGCTGGCAGCGTGATCGTTCTGGATGAGGCGCAGATGCTGCCGCGCGACTTTCTCGCGCCCGTTCTGCAGTCGTTGAAACTGCTGGTCGCACACTATGGCGTCACTGTTGTGCTGTGTACCGCAACGCAGCCGATGCTGAGGTCCCGCCACGAGCCCGTGACCAAACGCAAGCTGCTCGACGGCATCGATGACGCGCGCGATATAGTCGACACGCCGGACGCATTGTTCGATGCGCTCAAGCGGGTCGAGGTGCATCTACCCACGGATTTCCGCGTAGCGACGCCGTGGAAATCGCTCGCAGAGGAACTCACGCAACACGACTGCGTACTGACGATCCTCAACACGCGCAAGCATGCACGCGATCTATTCCAACTGATGCCGAGGGAAGGTTCCGAGCACCTGTCCGCACTGATGTGCGCCGAGCATCGCACTGCGGTGATTACGCGGATCAAGGCGCGGCTCAGCGCAAAGCGCATCGGAGTGGATACGCAGCCGTTGCGGGTGAACAGCACGCAGTTGGTCGAAACCGGGGTCGACCTCGATTTTCCGGTCGTGTACCGCGCACTCGCTGGTATGGACTCCATCGCGCAGGCAGCAGGGCGCTGCAACCGCGAGGGCCTGTTGCCGCAGCCTGGGCAGGTTCATGTCTTCGTGCCGCAGACGTCAGGCCCACCAGGCCAGATGCGGCAAGGCGAACAGACCACACGTGAGCTGGCCGCCGCCGGCAGGTTGATCGATCCACTCGCGCCCGCTACGTTTCGTGATTACTTCGACCGCTTCTACGGCATGGATGCGAACGGCAAGTTCGATCGCGAAGACATCCTCGAATTGCTCAAGCCGGAGCGCGCCGCGTTTCGTAGCGCGGCAGCCAGGTTCCGGTTGATCGATGAGGATGGCGAAAGCGTTATCGTGCCCTACGGCCCTGGCGCTGGCCCGAATGATGCTAGTCCGGTTCATGGCTGGCTGGGGGCGCTCACCAAAGACGGCAACGCGACGTGGGTACGACGAAAGCTGCAGCGCTACACCGTGAGCGTGACTAGGCGCCAGTTTGATCGCATGCTTGTGCAGGGAGATGTGGAAGAACATGCCGGACTCTGGCTGGCGCTGAATGTCAGATACGACCTAACCTTCGGGCTACTTCTGCCCGACGATCAGGGAAAAGCGGACGACTACGTGATCTGAACTGGGGAGGAGCGATGCAAGGATTCTGTCTGGAGGTTCGCGGCGACTACGCCTGTTTCACCCGTCCCGAAATGAAAGTGGAGCGCGTCAGCTACGATGTGATCACGCCGTCTGCCGCGCGGGCGATCTTCGAGGCGATCCTGTGGAAACCGGCGATCCGCTGGCAGGTCACGCGCATTGAGGTCTGCAAACCGATCCGCTGGATGTCCGTGCGGCGCAACGAAGTCGGTGCAGTGGTTTCAGTAGGCAACGTCAAGAGCGCGATGAAGACCGGTTCAGGGGATCTCGCGCTCTACGTCGAAGATGCACGCCAGCAGCGCGCCGGATTGTTCCTGCGCGACGTACGCTATCGACTGCACGCGCGCTTTGAACGCGGCGATGCCAGCACGCGCAAGTCGAACTATCCGCATCTGGTCGGCAAACTCGATGACGCCGCCGAACAGGAATCGCAGCTTCAGCCGGAATCGGATGCGAAGTACGCTGCGATGTTCGAGCGCCGCGCGCGCAAGGGCCAGTGCTTCAATCAGCCGTATCTGGGCACGCGCGAATTCGCCTGCGAGTTCCGCCTGGTCGATCCAAAGGCGGCACAGTTCGCGCCGCCCGATGAGTTGCGTGGCGACCACGATCTCGGCTGGACGCTCTACGACATGGATTTTGGCCAGCCACCACACAGCGACCCGAAGCCGCTGTTCTTCCGCGCGCGATTGCACGATGGCGCAATCGACGTGCCGGCGCGCGACAGCGAGGAGGTGCGCGGATGATCCTGCAGGCGCTGAACGAGTACTACGAACGCAAGAG
>JBBRZD010000103.1:0-9844 GCA_038237055.1 Lysobacterales bacterium
ATATCGCTGGCGCCGCCGGCCCCAGCGGCCTCAACCGAGATTACCTCGTGCACCTCGCCGACGCGTTGCGTCGATTGGGTGCGCACGATGCGCATGTGTCCGCGATCGAAGAGCATCTCAAAGGACTGGAAGGCAAATCCGCCTGATCCAATCCGTTCGCAGAGATCAACTTCAGGGGAGCCGCACGCTTCAAGGTTGCTCGAACCCGTTGACGAAGATGTCGTCGGGCACACGTTCGATCGCGCCCATATCGTAAGGGCCGAGGCCATCGGGTTTTGGCAGGTTTTGCGGCCGCGCACCGCCGAGCATGTCGGGAATCTGCCCCGGACCGGGACCGCAGGCATCCGCCGCGGGCGAATCGGGGCCGGGTACATACACGCCGGCCTGATACAGGCCGCTGGTGTCCCACTGCGGATCGGCGATGACGAGATTGGCGACGCCCGGTTTTCCCACGAGACCGCTGTCTTCGTGCACGAGCACGCAATTCACATTGAAGGTGGTACCGCTCGGCGCATCCAGCACGACGCCGGTGGCAGCTCCGTTCGCGTCGTACAGTATCGAGTTGCTCGCGGAAAACGCGCCCACTGCATTGAATCGGATCAGTGCATTGTCGTCCGGGCCATTGTCCGCAATGGTGACGTAACGCAGGTCAATATAGGCGCCGGCGGAACGCAGCAACTCGCTGGCACCGTGGTTTCCGGCGATATGATCATTGATTAGCGTGACCCCCGATCCCGAGCCTCCGATCTGCAGCACACTCCCGTGTGCGGCATCGTTGTTGGCGAACATCGTCTCGGACATTATTGCGCTGGCAGTACCGGACATCGCGATCGCACCACCGTTGAGAGCGGCGTGATTGCCGCGAAAACGCGGGCATCCGTTCACGTCCTGGCCACAACCGGCGAATCCGCCTGCGTAGAATTGGAAGGAACCCGAATCCGCGTATAGCGCGCCGCCATCGCCACCGGCCTGGTTGTCGTCGAACTGCACGCCACGTTGCGTGCTGGAACCGGACCCGAATCCTGTGTAGTAGAGACCGCCACCGTTTCCACCGGCGACATTTCCGACTACCGGCGCGGGTTTTTGCGGCGTCGCGCTATTCACGTCAAAGTAACCGCCGGATACCCATGCGCCGCCGCCGTCGCCGCCGGCCGAGTTCAAGCGCAAGCCCACGTTCGGGTCACGCGGACCGTTGCTGTTTGGTGGAGCGAACGAAGTCAGGCAGCTTTGCTGCGCCAATCCGCCACCGTTGCCGATCGCCACGTTGTTGGCGATGAGGCAGTAATGGTCGCAGTTCATCGACGCATTGGTGCAGTACAACCCTCCTCCGTCCTGCGTCGCGTGGTTGTCCTGGATCGCCGCTGGCGCCTGGTTGCCCGCCATGATCAGATTCGGCATGCCGGCCGCCGTCGCCTCCACTGCGATGCCACCGCCGTACGCGGCGAAGTTGCCGTGGACATTCGTTTCAAAGACGGTCAACACCGCATTGCCGCGTACGCGCACGCCGCCGCCATTGCCGCCTGTATGCTGACCGCCGGTGATGTCGAGATACGACAGATTAATGTGCGGTCGTCTCGTATCGCCGGCAACCGTGCCATTGATGTCGATCACGGGCAGATTGCCGTTCCCGCTGCCGTTCAGAACGAGGTGTCCTGTGGTGGCACCAAGATGACAGTCGGGAAAATCACCGCGCAGCGCCAGACCGGCGCTCGCCACTGGCGTCGGAATCGTGATGGCGGTGGCGTTGTACGTCTGCGAATTGGCGATGACCACGTCCACGAAGTCCGTACTCGTCGACGCGGCCCACGCATCCACGACTTCCTGGATCGTGTGGTAGTTGCAGGCCGGGTCGCTGGCCGGGCCGACAAACACGATTTGCGCCGATACCGCTTGCGCGAATGCCGACAACAAGAAGCACGAACGCAACAGCAGATAACGGAGCAAAGACGGAATGCGAGGCATGGGGAGTTCTCCTGATTCCCTCCAAGAACGTTCAATTGCGTTCGATTTGGACATCGTGATCCGATCACACTTTTAGTTACAGCAACGTTCTCGCAAGCGGCCTCTGGTTTCGTGAAATTTGATCGCCATCACGACCACCCATCGTGCGGGTGTTGCGGGCTTACCATGTTCTGTTTCGAGCAGATGATCCTGCCTATCCCACGGCCTTGTCACATATTGATGCCTTCGGTCTTGCAGGACTGAGCGGACGTGCCACCGGCTGGCACGATGCTTGTATGCCATCCGAATCGACGCCTGGAACAATCGGATTGAGTGTGAATCGTCGTGTCGGAGCCTTGTGTTCGCTTGCGTACGCGGTGTGCAGCCTGCTTGCAGGCACGTCCGCACGTGCGCTCGACCCCGACCGCGCAATCGGGCAACTGACCCACGTCTGGTACGAGAACCAGCTGCCACAGGGCACGGTGTTGTCCATCGCGCAACGCAAGGACGGCTCGCTCTGGCTCGCGACATACAGCGGACTGGTCCACTACAGCGGCGCTGAATTCGACAGTATTGACCAGCGCGTCGCTCCGTCACTGAAGAGTTCGGCGATCACCTCGGTCGATGCCGACCGCGATGGCACGCTGTGGGTCGGCACACTGAATGGTGGGCTCTACCGCAACCGCGGTCGCGACCTCGAGCAAGTGGCGCTGCCGGCAGGCATTGAGAGCGTATTCGGAATCGTGCAGGCCAAGGACGGTTCGCTCTGGTTGACGACCAATGCCGGCATAGTGCGGATGGATGCGAAGGGCGCCCTTTTGCTAGGCGAGGAAAGCGGTTTTCCGCCGCGCGGGTTCTATCGCGCCATCCTGGCCGACTCGGTCGGCGGGGTATGGATCGCAGCCGATGGCCTCGGCGTCGTGCATTGGCACGACGGCCAGGTCGAAACGCTGGACACCACGAGTGGCCTGCCGACCGACGCCGTCTACAGCCTCGCGATCGACCACGCCGGAACGGTGTGGGCGGGCACGCAGGCCGGACCAATGCTCTACCGCGATGGGCGCTTCGAACGTGAGCCACGTGCGGCTGCGCTCGATTCGAAGCGTATCTATTCCTTGTACGGAGACCGCGACGGAAACATGTGGTTTGCCCCACTGGGCGCAGGCATCTGCCGTCTGACTACCGTGCGATTTGATTGCGACAACAGCTTGGCCGGCATGCTGGGCGAGACGGCTCGATCGATGTTCGAGGACCGTGAAGGCAACCTCTGGGTGGGGACGACATCGAGCGGCATCCATCGCTTCAGCGACTCCAAGCTTGTTACCGTAACCGGAAAATTGGATTCCAACGCGGTGCGCGCCGTGTACCAGGACCGCAAAGGCACGCTCTGGATCGGCACCGACGGCTCGGGCGTTTCGCGCTACGAAGATCAGATGCTCGTTCCGGCAAAGTCGATCAATGCGAAGCTGCCGAGCCTCCTCGTGCGCGCGATCGAGACCGACGCGGCCGGTAATCTCTGGGTGGGATCGACCGAAGGGGCGAGCCGGATTGCAGCCGATGGCACGGTGCGGAACTTCGACATTGGCAACGGCCTTCCCGGCACGATCGTCTTCGCGTTCGCGCCAAGCAGCGATGGCGGAATGTGGGTGGCGACGCTGCAGGGCGTAGCGAAAATCACTGGCGATACCGTCAGCGTGATCGAGGGCACGCGTGGCGACGATACGCGCGCGCTTTACGAAGAGCCGACCAACAAGCGTCTGTGGATCGGGGCGCGTAGCGGCTTGCGTTGCCTGCGCGAGGGCGTGGTCGACCATTGCGGTACCGACGGCTTGCCGGGCATGAGCGTGTTCGCGTTCCATCCCGAACCCAATGGCGACCTGTGGCTTGGCACCAGCCTGGGTCTCCTGCGCATCCGCGGGCAAGCCGTGCAGCAATTCACCCAGCGAGCAAGTTTCTACGGCGATGCCGTGTTCGCGATCCTCGACGACGACGATGGTCACTTCTGGGTGAGCTCGAATCGAGGCATTGCGCAACTCGCGCGTGCCGACATCGACGCACTCGATCGCGGCGACGTCCAGAAGATCGAAGCGCACTGGTACGGCAAGAACGACGGCATGCTGTCGCAGCAGGCGAATGGGGCTTCGCAGACACCGGCATGGCGCACGCACGATGGGCGGATGTGGTTCGGCACGGCCAACGGTGTCGTCATCGTAGATCCCAAACATCAGCGCATGAATCGGATGCCGCCGCTGGTCGCGGTCGAGCGTGTGCTGGAGGATGGCAAGGATGTCGATCCGGATCATCTCGGCAGGATCGGACCCGAAGTAAAACGCATCGAACTGCACTATGCCGCGATGAGCTTCGTGGCTCCCGCCGCCGTGAAATACCGCTATCGAATCCAGGGCTTCGATCGCGACTGGATCGAAGCAGACGCTAGCCGCACCGCGTCCTACACGAACCTTCCGCGCGGCGACTACGCGTTCCGTGTCATCGCGAGCAACAACGATGGCGTGTGGAACTTGGAAGGTGCCGCGGTGACTTTCACGATCGTGCCAAGTTGGTACAAAACCTGGTGGTTCCGCACACTCATCGCAGCCGCCATCATCGGCTTGCTCGCCGCGATCTACCGGTTGCGCGTGTGGCGCTTGCACGAGCGCCAGCACGAGCTGACGCGAGAGATCGCCGAACACACCGTGGCGCTGCGCGATGCGAACGCCGAACTGCAGCGCGTCGTCGCGCTCGATGGCCTCACGCGTATCGCAAATCGCGGCGCATTCAACCAACGATTGCGGCAGGAATGGGACGCGCATGCAACGAATGGCGTGCAGCTCGCCATTCTGGTCTGCGACATCGATGCATTCAAGGCCTACAACGATACATACGGCCACCTTGCCGGCGATGCCGCGCTGACTGCTGTTGCGCGCGCGCTGACCAAGGTGCTGCGCTCGAAAGCGGACATCGCCGCTCGCTACGGTGGCGAAGAATTTGCCGTGCTGCTTACGAGCTGCGACACCAGCGAAGCCGCCGTGGTCGCGCAGCGCATGCTCGATGCCGTACGCGTACTCGCCATCGAGCATCGCGCTTCGAGCGCGGCACCGCACGTGACGATCAGTATCGGTGCCGCTATCGCCGTACCCGACGCCGCGCAATCACCGGAAGTCCTGCTTCGCCGTGCGGACGAGGCCATGTATCGGGCGAAGGCGGCGGGCCGCGATCGCCACTTCATCGAACCCATTGTTACAGGTTGATAGATCAACCAACGACGGGTACCGGGCACGTTTGCCGCGCATTGAACGCGCAATGATCCGTCCATCGCTTTCGCCTTGAAGCTGGCGCTATTCCAGGGTCACCGCGACACCTTCCTTGGGTCTACACTTCCACTTCGACTCAGGGGAGAGGAAGCATGAAACACTTTGCCACGTTCGTTGCAGGATCTTTTTTGGCGTTGGCCGGCCACGCGGAAGGTACGGCCGGCACCTCCCCGGCGCCGATCGTCACCGCGCTCAAAGCCACACACCTCTTCGACGGCAAGAGCGGCGCGCTGACTTCGCCCGGTCTTGTCGTTGTCAAGGACGAGCGCATCGTCGCGGTCGGCAGGGATGCCGCAATTCCCTCCGACGCCAAGGTGATCGATCTTGGCGACGCGACGCTGGTGCCCGGCTTTATCGACGCACACACGCACATCACGACGGATCACGACGACGACTGGGCGAAATCGTTTTACGAAAACACGCTGCGCTCGGCGGTCGAGCAAGCGTTCCACGCGGAAGCCAATGGACGTGCGACGTTGCGTGCAGGCGTCACCACCGTGCGCGATGTCGGCAGCAGCGACTTCATCGATGTCGCACTGCGTAACGCGATCAAGGATGGGCTCGCTGAAGGGCCGACAATCTTTGCCGTCGGCCATGCGATCGGCTCTACCGGCGGCCACTGCGACAGCGCGCCTGTGCCACCCGATCGCATGAGGCCGTCGGCCACGATGGAAGGCGTATGCAACGGAGCGGAATCGTGCAGGCAGGCCGTGCGCGAGCAAATGAAATACGGCGCCGACTGGATAAAGATCTGCGCCTCGGGCGGCGTATTGTCCGAATCCGATCCAGTCGACGTGCCGCAACTGACGCCCGCCGAACTCGGAGCGATCATGAGCGAGGCGCATGCGTGGCGTCGCAAGGTCGCCGCGCACTCGCACGGCGATCTGGCGGCGAAGCAGGCCGTCGAAGCCGGTGTCGATTCAATCGAGCACGGCAGTTTCCTTACTGCAGCCACATTGCAGCTGATGAAGCAGAAGGGTGTATACCTCGTGCCGACGCGCATGACACAGCTATGGGTGAACAAGAAAGCCGATACCTACCCGCCGAAGATTGCAGCGAAGGCGCGCGCTGCCTACACCGCGCACGGCGAAATGATGAAGAATGCATTGAAGATTGGCGTGCTGATCGCCTACGGCACCGACGCTGGCGTCTATCCACACGGCATGAACGCTGAGGAATTCGGCGACTATGTCGATGTGGGCATGAGCCCTGCCGCGGCGCTGATGACGAGCAGCCAGGGATCAGCGAAGTTGCTCGGCATCGATGCTGAAACCGGCACGCTGGAAGCCGGCAAGTTCGCCGATATCGTCGCTGTACCCGGCGACGTGCTAAAGAACGTTCGCGCGACCGAGCACCCGATATTGGTGATGAAACATGGCAAGAAGGTGCGAATGGATTAAGGCCACTAGCCACCTGTTCAAGGCGACACAGACTCACCCACTCGCGATGACGTCATTCGAACCTGCGCGATCGTTGATCCAGAACTCAACTCCGGGAATATTCACATGAAGTATCTGAAGAAAATTACAGCCCTCGCAGTCCTTGGCATCGCTGCGTTCTCGTCGTACGCAGTCGCCGAGTTGAAAGTCGGTGCGAAAGCTCCCGACTTCACCCTGCCCGCCTATCTCGCCGGTCAGCCGTTCACGTTCAAGCTCGCCGACGCTTTGAAGAAGGGCCCCGTCGTCGTCTACTTCTTCCCTGCCGCGCACACGTCCGGCTGCAACGTCGAGGCGCATCTTTTTTCGGAGGCGATCGAAAAATTCAAGGCCGAAAACACCACCGTCATCGGCGTCACCGCGGGCAACGTCAGCGAACTCGCCGACTTCTCGAAGGAAACTGAGCATTGCGGTGGAAAATTCCCCGTCGCTGCGGATGACGGCGCGAAGATCGCCAAGGAATATGACTCGACATTGACGATGAAACCCGGCTGGTCAAGCCGTACGTCGTATCTGATCGCACCGTCCGGATCGATCGCGGCGGAATATTCGGCGCTGAGCCCGAACGAGCACGTGAAGCAGATGCTCGACGCGGCAAAAGCGCTGAAGAAGTAACGACCGTTAGCACCCGACCGTTTCGACGACTACCAAGGGAAAGCCAATGAACGCTGGTTACCTCACACACCGCGATTTCCGACGCTCCGTGGCTTTCTCCCTTGCCGTGTCCATGCTCCTGACCGGACCCGGCGTTTGCCTTGCGGCGAAAGCTGATATCGGGGTCATCCAGCGTGAGGTGACGAAGCACCACGACGAAGCCGTCAAGCGCTTGCAGGAATGGATCGCGTTGCCATCGATCGCCGCCGAAAATCGCAATTCGCGCGAAGGCGTCGAGTACATGGCGAAACTCGCGCGAGACGCTGGTTTCCAGAAGGTCGACATTATCGAGACCGCGGGCAAACCCGGCGTATTCGCGACACTGGACGCGGGTGCTGCGAAGACGGTCGGGCTGTACTTCATGTACGACGTGAAGCAATTTGATCCGACTGAATGGAGTTCGCCACCGCTGGAGGCGAAACTGGTCGACAAGCCCGGACTTGGCAAGGCAATTGTCGGTCGCGGCGCGGTCAACCAGAAAGGACCCGAGTCGGCCTTCCTCGCTGCGCTGCATGCGATTCGAGGCGCGGGCAAGAAGATGCCGGTGAATCTTGTGATGGTGGCCGAAGGCGAGGAAGAAATCGGTTCGCCGCACATCGGCCAACTCGTGCTTCGGCCCGAAGTACAGGCAGCGCTGGCAAAGACCGTCGGCGTGTTCATGCCGTCGGCATCGCAGGATCTTGATGGCGGCGTCACCGTCACACTCGGCGCAAAAGGCGTCGTCGAGCTTGAGCTCGTATCCAGTGGCGAGAAATGGGGACGCGGACCCGCGAAGGATGTCCATTCATCGCTGAAAGCGATGGTCGATAGTCCTGCATGGCATCTGGTCAAGGCACTCGACACGCTGGTCTCCGCCGACGGCAACACGATCACGATCGACAACTATCCGGTCGCGCCCCCGATCAGCGCGGAGGAAAAAGCGATGGTCGCCGCGGCGATGCCCACGCGTGACGAAGCGAAAGTGAAGAAGCAATTCGGCGTGCAGCACTGGATCGACGATCTCGGCTGGCAGGCAGCGAGCGAGCGCCTCGTATCGCAACCGACGGTCAACATCGAGGGCCTCGTCGCCGGCTACACCGGTCCCGGCGGCAAGACCGTGCTGCCGCATCGTGCGGTGGCGAAAATCGACATGCGCCTGGTGCCGGGCATGAAGATGGCGGACGCGGTCGCGGCCATGAAGGCCCATCTCGCGAAACACGGCTTCGGCGACATCGAAGTCAACGTGAGTGGTGGCTACGATTCCACCAGCACGAAGGCCGACACGCGTCTTATCCAGGCGCAGATTGCCGTACTCACGCATGATGGTCTGAAACCGACGCTCTGGCCGCGCGGAGCGGGTTCGTATCCCGGCTTCGTCTTCACCGATGCCCCGCTCAATCTTGCGTCAGGACATTTTGGACTCGGCAACGGCAGCGGCGCGCATGCGCCCGACGAGTATTACCTGATCGAGTCGACCAATCCAAAGATCAGGGGTTACGACGGCGCGGTGATGTCGTTCGTGGACTACCTGTACGAACTGGCGAAGTAGAACTGCACGATCTTGAAAAATTCGCGGAGCGCAGTTGTCGAGCGAGCGGTGTCTGCAGTGCGATGTAATCTTCGAGGACAATTTCAACTCACGCGTCGGCACCTGAGAATGCAACGCACCTGACGCGGACTCGATGCCGATACGCTCAATCCGCGTCGCTCTCGCCTTGCGCCAATGCGAAGTCGAGAGCCGCACATACCGCTGCAACTTGCGCGGCATTGCATTGCTCCGCACTGGCGCGCGGACTGTCGGGATAGACCTCGGTGGTTGTGGTGTAGCGTGCGCGGGTGACGCGTGCGCACAGGCCGAGTCGTTCGAGCGGATACTGGATGACACCTGGCGCGACCACGGAGGAGCCGATGATCTCGCCATGGCGATCGGCCGGAGCAATGTGCGTGACCTTCGCTACCGCTGCGATCACCGCCTGTTGAAACGCGGGTTGCGGATTCTCGCTGTCGTCGACGACGTAAAAGCCATCGGGGATCTCACCGGGCTCGGAAACCTTGCCGTCGCGGGCCGCCAGCGCGGGGCGGAATTCGGACTCGTCGCTGTCGGTGGTTTCGTGCAGATCGATATGCACAAGCACGCGGTCGCGAATGGGAGCGACGAGCTGCATCAGCGCGGCCGACTCCGGCGCCGGGCTGTCATCACGAAACGAACGATTCGGATCGACCGCCGATGGATTCCAGCGGTGAATTCGCTCGTACGCCCATGGACTCACGCACGGCACGACCAGCAGATTGATGCGGCCCGCATAGTTCGAAGCCTGCGTCTCGACAAACTGCAATGCACCGTGCACGCCACTGGTTTCATAGCCATGCACGCCGCCGGTGATCAGCGCAAAAGGAAGACCGTCGTCCCAGTTGGTGCTGCGGATCGCGAACAGCGGATAAGTGTCCGGGGCATATTCGAGCACGCCGTATTGCGCTACGTCGAAGTGACCTCGCAATTGATCGACTCGTCGAAGCACGTCC
>JBBRZD010000104.1:0-9810 GCA_038237055.1 Lysobacterales bacterium
GAACTGCACCAGGTTCGGCTGGCGCAATTGCAACGGCGAAAGATTGACGCCGATGCGCAGCGGCAATCCATAGCGTTGGTGCCAGCGTTGCGCGTCCCGGCAGGCATTGCGCAGCACCCATTCGCCGATCGACATGATGAGGCCGGATTCTTCCGCCAGCGGGATGAAGAAACCGGGACTGATCATGCCCAGTTCCGGATGCTCCCAGCGGATCAACGCCTCCATCCCCACGATATCTTCGGTAATGCAGTCGATCTGTGGTTGATAGAACACGCGTAGCTCGCCATTCTTCTCCGCCTGACGCAATTTCGCTTCCAGGGCGAGCCGTTGCTGATGCGCTTCCTCCGGCACCGCGACGTAGACCTGGAAATTGTTGCGCCCCATGCCTTTGGCCGAATACATCGCAACATCGGCATGCTTGAGAAGGCGCTCGGCGTCAGTCGCATCATCCGGATAGAAACTAAGCCCCAGCGACGCAGTCATGCTCAGCTCAAGGCCACCCGCCAGCTGCAGTGGAACCTCCATCGCACGCACGATTTTTTCGGCAATGCGGGCGACATCTTCTCGCTGCACGATATGGCGAAGAATCAGCGTGAACTCGTCCCCGGCGTAGCGCGCAACCGTATCGGAACCACGCACGCTGGCACGCAGGCGTTTCGCAACGGCCGCGAGCACCTGGTCGCCTACAGCGTGACCGAGCGAATCGTTGATATTCTTGAAGCGGTCGAGATCGACGAATACGACCGCGAACATTTCGCTGGTGCGATGCGCCTCGTGAATGGCCGAATTCAGACGATCATTGAACAGCAGCCGATTCGGCAAACCGGTCAGTGGATCCTTCAAACCGATCGCACGCCCTTGCTCACGTGTACGCCGAAGCTCAAGTTCGAGCGTTATGGCATGCGCTATGACGCGCAATCCACCCAGCGCAGCCTTGTTGTCGGCAAGGGCATTGCGCCGCCCGACCAGCAACGCACCGAGACACACATTACGCTCGCCAGTCAGGGGGATTCCGATCAGGCATTCCAGACGCTTCTCGCGCACGAAGGTGCCCTCGGCGGCGGTACGCCAGGCGTTCGCCAGCTGAAGGATCTCCTTGCCGCCGAGCACGTGTTTCAAGGTGGGCCCGTGCAATGGATCAACGCCGTCCTCGACCGGCCCGAATCGATGGTAGACGACCAGCGGCTGAAACTCGTCGACCTGGTCCGGCGTCACTTCGACCAAGGCCACGAAATCGAGCGACAGCCATTCGATCAGCGCATGCAGCGCAACATTGAATCCTTCATCTCGGGCCCCGGCCTGCGCGAGCCGACAGACAGCACTCAACGTGTCCTGATATTGGCTCAATTCCCCAAGATCGCGGAACGTGTAGAAATGCACGAGGACGCCGCCTTGCACGGCGAGCCGCGCGTGGACTTCGACCAGATATTCGCTGCCGTCTATGCGCAATTTGCGGCCGCGCCACTCCGCGTTGCCTTCACCGGCAAGTTTCAACGCCAGCTCGGCGCGCCGATCGGAAGACAACGCCACATCAAAACCATCGATCGAACCCGCCATGAGCTGCGCGCGCGAATATCCCGAGCGCTGCACGAACATGGTGTTTACGTCGAGGATACGGCCGCTTTCCGGATCGACCACCGCGAGTTCGTCGAGGCTGCCATCGAAAACGAATTGATAGCGATCCTCGCTCGCTGTCGCCACCACGCTGCGCATGTCGCCCTCTGCGGTCGTGGCGAGCGCAGCCTTGATTTTCTCCATCGCTTGGCGCGCGTTGACGGGGCTTGCGATCCAGTCGATCACTCCCGGCGGCTTGCGTGCAGCGCGCGCATGCGTCTGGCCACGGCTTCCGTCAAGAATGCCGACTACCGGTACATGTTCCATCGAAGGGCGCTGGCGAAGTTCAGCGCAGAACGCCCGCGCTTCCAGCGCCTCGCCGCGGAATTCGACCAGAAAGAGATCCAGATTCGGATCCTGCTGCATGAATCCGCGTGCTTGCGAGAAATCTTTCGCGGAATAAATCGCATCGAAGCCCTGTGCGTCCAGCGTGTCGAACAACACACGCCGATCATCGCGGTCAGCCGCGACGATCAATATTGCACCTCGACGCTCCGAAGTCATGGTCATTGCACCCAGCGTCCGTCGCGCAGACGCAACCGGTGCTGTTGTTCCGTTTGGGCGGTCAGGCTCTCGAACATTCCATCGAGCTCTTCGGGCAACTCGACATCGCTGCCAATGAAGACGAGCTTGCGTTGGTTCGCCGTGTGCATGCGCGAAATCCGGCGCAACAGCAGCGTATCGGCGGGTTTTATGTGCTCGCTGAAATCGACGAAAAGGTAGATGCCAAATTGCATGCTTTGCAGGACGTAGCGCAGCGCATCGGTAAGGCGCTTTGAGCCAGGCACGTTCAGGCCGCTCTCCCGCAGCGAGGCAATGCCCACCTCGGGATCCCAGGCATAGATCGACGTACCCCCGCGAATCGCCAGCGTACGCATCTGCATCAGCGTCTCGCCAACGTTTCCTGACTCGAGCACGACCAGATTATGCGTCGACTGCACGATGCGGTCGATGATCTTCTGGGTGACCGACAACTCGGCTTTGGCTTCGATCACCGACATCCTCTCTGCAGCTACATTGACCAGGCGCACCGCTTGCCGGGATTATAGCCATCCCGTCGCAGCTTCCCGGAGTCCCGTCATGTTCGAAGGTTTGCGCTTCCAGCATTGGCAGTCCACGCAAGGCGAGGACGGGATCCTGGTCCTGATCCTCGATCGCTCCGGCAGCTCCGTAAATGCACTATCGCGCGCCGTGCTCGACGAACTCTCGGAAATCGTCGAACGCCTATCGATCGAACCGCCGAAGGGTATCGTAATCCGCTCCGGAAAGGCCGCCGGCTTCATCGTCGGCGCGGATATCAAGGAGTTCGCGAGCTTCGAGAAGAACGGCACAGTGCAGGATGCGCTGGAAAACGGGCAGCGTATCTTCCAGAAACTCAGCCGGCTGCCCTGCCCCACCGTTGCCGCGATCCATGGCGTCTGCATGGGCGGCGGCACCGAACTGGCACTCGCCTGCCGCTACCGGATCGCCTCGCGGGACGCGTCGACGCGAATCGCCTTGCCCGAAGTCAAACTCGGCATTTTCCCGGGCTGGGGCGGTTCGGCGCGCCTGCCGCGCCTCATTGGCGCGCCCGCTGCATTGGAGCTGATGCTGACAGGGCGCGCGGCCTCGGCAGAAAATGCAAAAGCCATCGGACTCGTCGACAGCCTGACCTCGCGCGAGCTGCTGGTCGAAGCCGCCAAGGAACTGATCCGCCATCCGCGTGGGCGACCCCTGGCGCAGCGCGCAACCGCGTGGGCGACGAATATCTGGCCCGTGCGTCAGATCCTGGCGCCGATGCTCGTGAAGCAGACCGCTGCCAAGGTGCGCAAGGAGCAATATCCCGCACCCTTCTCATTGATCGAAACCTGGCGCCGCGGCGGGTCGAGCATTGCTCAACGCTTGAAACTCGAAGCGCGCGCAGTCGCGAAACTTGCAACCACCCCGACTGCACGCAACCTGATCCGCGTATTTTTCCTGCAGGAACGTCTAAAGTCACTCGCAGGCGGCGCCGAGCACGACATCAAGCATGTGCACGTGGTCGGCGCGGGCGTGATGGGCGGCGACATCGCTGCCTGGTGCGCGCTGCGCGGTTTCGACGTGACCTTGCAGGATCGCGAGATGAAGTTCGTGCAGCCGGCGCTGGATCGCGCTCGCGACATGTTCGCGAAGAAATTGAAGACACCCGAGCGCATCGAGCCGGCGCTCGCACGGCTCAAGGCCGATGTCGAAGGTGATGGCATTGCCATTGCCGATCTTGCAATCGAGGCGATCTTCGAGAATGCGCCGGCGAAAGAAACGCTGTACCGCACGATCGAGTCGAAATTGAAACCGAATGCTCTGCTGGCGACGAACACATCGAGCATTCCGCTCAATGAACTGCGCGGTGCGGTGCAGAATCCGGCACGTTTTCTAGGTCTGCATTACTTCAATCCCGTTGCGTTGATGCCGCTGATCGAGATCGTCCGTCACGACGCACTCGACCCCGCGATCGAGAAACGCGCACTCGCATTCTGCAAGGCGATCGACAAACTGCCGGTGCCCGTCGCCGGCACGCCGGGCTTCCTCGTCAATCGCATCCTGATGCCGTACATGCTCGAAGCCGCGCGCGCCTACAGCGAAGGCATTCCCGGGCCCGTCATCGACAAGGCCGCAAAGAAATTCGGCATGCCGATGGGCCCCATCGAACTCATCGACACCGTCGGACTCGATGTCGCCGCCTCGGTCGGCGCGGAGCTCGGCCCGTTCCTCGGGCTCGACATCCCACCCGCATTGGGCGAACTCGTCAGCGGCGGCAAGCGCGGCAAAAAGGATGGCGAAGGTTTCTATCAGTGGGAGAACGGCAAGCCGAAGAAGCCTGAAGTCGACCCTACCTATGTCGTGCCGGATGACCTCGAGGATCGCCTGATTCTGTCGATGCTCAACGAAGCGGTCGCCTGCCTGCACGACAAGGTCGTCGACGATGCCGATCTGCTCGATGCGGGCGTGATCTTCGGCACCGGCTTTGCGCCATTCCGCGGCGGTCCGATCCAGCATATTCGCGCGGTCGGTGCTGATGCGCTCAAGACCAGGCTTGAAGCGCTGGCCGAGAAATACGGCGTGCGATTTGCGGCGCGACCAGGATGGGATAACCCGGATTTGCGTGCCTGACATGCTACACACCACCAAAAAACGGCACAAAGATTTGGGAAGATGACATCCACTGAACAAAAGAAACCCGTCGGTCAATCCTGCTGTCGCGGGGGCGATGGCCCGCACTCTATGACGTTCGCCTGCTCAGCATATTGGCGGAGGGCAACCGCAATTGAGGCGATAATTTCGTGCTTTGAGATCTTGTGTTCGGTACAAACTTCACCTCCCGCGGCGTCCATCCGTGGACATCGGCATCGACGGGCCGCATCGCATCGGGCTTCCTGCGCCAGTTGGCACTGCGGTTCGGTGCAATGGATGCTCTCGCGATAGCCGGTCACGCCTCGTCACCGAATGCCTGATCGTTGCGAGTGACCTCAGACCCACCATAGATCCTTGCCGAGGCGCACGCCGTCTTCGCTGTTTGAATACAACTCCGGCACGTCAGCGATCTCGAGGTACCCGAGCCTGCAGTAAAATGCGCGCGCTTGCGCATTGCTGGCACGCGCCTCCAGATAAATGCAGCCGGTGCCGGCGGTCAAAGCGGTCGTCTCCAGCCAATCCATCAAGGCACGACCTACACCCTTGCGCCTGTGGGCCGCAGCGACAGCAAGCAGAAGCAAGTGGGCATCGTCATCCCTGTACTGCATGATCGCGAAACCGACGATCCGACCCTTCTCGCGCGCAACGGCGACGTTTATCGCCGGATCACGTATCACGCGCAGAATTCTCGGCGGCGTCCAGCGCCACGTGAGGCCGTGTTCGATCTCATCGCGCGACATTATCGCAATGTGGCGTGCGTCGCCCGGCAACGCTAACCCGATTTCGCAATCTGCGATCATGCCGGTGGCGTGCCACCCTTGGCCAATCCCGAATGGCGCACGTCCTTGCCACGGACGAGATACAACACAAATTCGCACAGATTCTTGCAGCGATCGCCAATGCGCTCGAACGAACGCGCGCACCAGAGTCGGTCTAGTTCAGTTGGAATTTGTCCCGGCAACTGCTGCATGCGCGTAACCAGAGTAGCCGCCAGGTCGCGATAGATCGCATCGAGTCGACGGTCGCGATGCATGACATCGAGCGCAAGATGCTCGTCCAGCCGTGCGAAGGCGTCCAGAGCACCGCGCAACATGTCACGCGCGCATTGACCCAGTTCGGCCAGTGACGCGGTAAGGTCTTCTCCACCCTCCTCGCCCAGCAATTTTTCGCCGAGTTTTGCGATGCGCTTGGCTTCGTCGCCGATGCGTTCGAGGTCGGCCAGCATTTTCATGACCGCGAGCACCAGGCGCAGATCCGATGCTGCCGGTTGGCGCCGCGCGAGGATGAATGCGCATTGTTCGTCGATCGCCAGTTCCGCCGCGTTGACCTGATGCTCGCGCTCGCGAATCTGTGCGCTGGCGGTAGCGTCGCGACCGATCAGCACATGCAGCGCGGCCGCGATCTGCTCCTCGACCAGGCCGCCCATCGCCAGCACCTGGCGACGCACGTCCTCGATCTCGCTATTGAACTGGCGGGAAATGTGTTGCGAGAGATGAAGTCGGTCCATGAGCGGGAATCGGGAATCGGGAATCGGGAATCGAAGGCTGAAGCTTAAGCCCTCCCCTTCAAAGGGAGGGTTGGGTGGGGATGGTGCGGATTGTGTACTCAATGCCTATTGCTGATACGCCGAACCCCGCACCCCCGGATGAAGCTTCAACCATACCGCCCAGTAATGAAGTCCTCGGTCTGACGCTCAAGCGGGTTGGTGAACAATGAATCGGTATCACCGAACTCGACCAGCTTTCCTTGATGCAGGAACGCCGTGAAATCGGAGACCCGCGCAGCCTGCTGCATGTTGTGCGTCACCAGCACGATCGTATGCCGCTGCGCTAGCTCGTGCAGCAGTTCCTCGAAGCGGAACGTCGCCGCGGGGTCAAGCGCGGAGCCCGGCTCATCGAGCATAAGGACCTCCGGCTCGACTGCTATCGCGCGCGCGATGACCAGACGTTGCTGCTGACCTAGTGACAAACCCAGCGCGCTGTCGTCGAGCCGCGAGGCGACTTCATCCCACAATGCAGCCGCCTTCAACGCCACTTCAATGCGTTCGTCGAGTTCACGCCGCCGTTTGATTCCGAGCAGGCGCAAACCATAGGCGACATTGTCGTGGATCGACAACGGAAACGGATTCGGGCGCTGGAACACGATGCCGACCCGACGGCGCAGATCGTGCACGATCGTTTCCTTCGCGTAGGCATCGCTATCGCCGAGCAGGACCCGCCCACTGACGCGGCAATCGCCGATCTCGTCATTGAGCCGATTCAGGCAGCGCAACAAGCTCGACTTGCCGCAACCGCTGGGCCCGACCAGCGCGGTGATGCGGTGCGCAGGAATGTCGAGATTCACATCGTCGAGTGCCTGGCGCGCGCCGTACCATAGCGACAATGCCTGGGTGCGCAGCGCAAGATCGATGCGCGACGAGGACTCACGCAAAACGACAGTTGGAGTGGAATCAGGCACGGCGCTCAGCATCAACAAATTCCGGGTTTTGAAGAGTTCGATTTTTCAGCGAGTTCAGTATTCAATAGAACGATAGCGTTCGCGCAATCGGTTGCGCAGCAGAATCGCCGACAGGTTCAGCGCAACCACGACCACGACCAGCAAGGCCGCGCAAGCATACGCGCGCGGTACGCCACGGATCGCATCGGAGCTGGCAAGCGCCGCATCGTAGACGGCAAATCCCAGATGCATGAACTGCCGCGACGGATGCAGATATGGAAAGCTGCCATCAAGCGGCAATGTCGGCGCAAGCTTGACCACACCGACCAGCATCAGAGGAGCCACCGCTCCTGCTCCGCGCGCAATCGCGAGAATCAAGCCGGTCAGCACCGCTGGGCGCGCGGCCGGCAACAGCAATCGCCAAAGGGTTTCGTCGCGTGTCGCGCCGAGCGCGAGCGAACCATCGCGCAAGCTGGCAGGAATGCGCGCCAAACCCTCCTCAACGCTGACCACCACGATAGGCACCGTCAGCAGGGCCAAGGTTAAAGCCGCCCATAGCAGACCGCCACTGCCAAATGTCGGCGTTGGCAGACGTTCGGCATAGAACCAGCGATCGATGCCCGCGCCTAGGCCATGAACGAACAAACCAAGCCCGAGTACGCCATAGACGATCGATGGCACGCCCGCCAGCGTATTGATGGCCGAACGCACGAAGCGCACGCCCGATCCGCGTCGCTGATGAAGATAGATCGCGGTCGCGACACCGAACGGCATCACCATGACGCTCATCAGCAGGACCAGTACCACCGTGCCGATCAACGCCGGCAACATGCCGCCGGCGAGGTTCGAAGACGCCGGCGGTGTGCCAAGGAAGCGTCCGAGGTTGCTCATGAATACGCCACAGCGAGCGAAGAAACCGAGGACATTCGGGCGCAGCGCGTCGAGTAGCTCGGCGGGCCGGCTCGCGCTCGCCAGCAAGATAGCTGCGCTCGACTCGTCGCCTCGTCCGAACAGACGGCGCCCGTCGGTCAGCGTGATCGCATTCGCGTCGGGCGGCTCCGAGCGCGACACGATGTCCGAATTCGCAACGCGTCGATATGCCTCGCCAATACGATCGACTTCGCTGGTGCGCAGCGCGATCGCTTGGTTCTCCGTTGCAACGATCTCGCCGAGCAGGATCTGACCATTGCGCAGCTGCAGCTCGCAGACACGCGCCGGCCAGAATGGCGCAAGTCCAGCCGTCGCGAGCAAGCCGACCAGACCGATCAGCGCGGCCAGGCAGAGCGCCGTCGTGCCCGCAAGCAACCAAGTCGCCGCATCGCCGCTTCGTTGTTTCATATTGCGCGCGCGCCAGCGTGCAACCGTCTCCGCAGGCGCTCGCGCACGATTTCTGCGAGCGCATTCAGGAGCAAGATCAACATCAGCAGAATCAAGGCGGCCAACAAGAGACTGCGAAACGCGCTACTCGCTGGCGCAGCCTCGGGCATTCCCAAAGCGAGTCCGGCGCTGATCGAGCGCAGGCCGGCAAGCGGATCGAATCCGCCGAGAGGCGTGTTGCCACTCGCCATCAGCACGATCATCGTCTCGCCGAGGCAACGCGAGAATCCCAGCATCGCAGCAGCGATAAGCCCCGACCCAGCCGCAGGCAGCAGCACCGTGGTCAGCGCCTGCCAGCGCGTGGCCCCGAGCGCGAATGCCGCTTGCGTGTGCGCGCGCGGGACCAGGAATAACGCATCTTCTGCGACTGAAAAAACCAGCGGCAATGACGCGAAACCGAGCGCAAGACCGACCAGCACCGCATTCCATGGGCTTGCAGGCACGATAGTGGCGGCGTCATGTCGCGCACCGATGGCTGCAACCGTCGCCACCACAGCGATCATCAGCGGCAATAACCAAAGTGGTAGCCAGCCCGCGTCGCGTACGCGCGAGCCGAACGCCATGCCCGCGGCCAGCAACAGAGCCGGCAATACCACGATCAGCGCGAGCAGGGTCGCGACATGAAACTTGAGCCACGGCGCGATCGTCGCTGTCGCGATCAGACCCAGCACGACGGTCGGCACCGCATCGAGAATTTCCAGCGCCGGCTTGATCCAAGCGCGCAAACGGGGCGCACAGAAATGCGCGGTAAACATCGCGGTCGCCAGACCCAGCGGTAGCGCCACGAGGACAGCGCACACCGACGCACGCAAGGTGCCGGCAAACAGCACCCTGAGGTCGTGCCAATCGGTGACCGACAGGGTCACCGACGGCAGCAAGCTAGCTATCAGATACAAGGGAATTGCGAGCAGCCCGGCCAGCACGAACGCCGTGCCGAGATTGACCAACTGCGCGAGCAGCCGTCCGCGACGCAGGCGCGCGCGCGCCACGACTCGAATCAGTTCCGGATTAAGGTTTGATGGGTAAGTGGCTGGATTGACAGGCATTCGTGCACGCTAGGTGAAGCATGTGACAGTGTTGTTACAACCGCCAGTGGCGACTGTCATCGAGCTGCCATGCCACCGCAAAACGCGTTTAAAGGTTCGGGCTCAGCCTAGGACCTGACTCAGCCAAAACCCCAGCGAGCGCATGCGTATCGCGATCGTCACCGAAACCTGGCCTCCGGAGATCAAC
>JBBRZD010000105.1:0-9794 GCA_038237055.1 Lysobacterales bacterium
GCACCTGAATTTCGCAGATGAAACAGACAGCGCAACGCTTGTCGGCAGTGAGTGGCTTCCACGTTTCGACTGGCAATTCCATTGGCACAATGCGGGTTGGCGCGACTTCGATGCCTTTCTCGCAGCATTGACGCACAAGAAGCGCAAGAACATCCGCCAGGAACGCGCACGAGTAGTCCGCTCAGGCATCAGCTGCGACATTCGTCACGGAGACGAGCTCGACGACGCCCAATGGCGCGCGCTGCATGACTTCTATCTGGCGACGTTCGATGACAAAGGTAATTATCCAGCGCTGACGCTTGCGTTCTTTCGCCATCTCGGCACGACCATGCCGCGCCGTGTAGTTGCCGTCTTGTGTCGACGCAACGGTGTGCTTATCGCCGGCGCCTTGTTATTGCGCAGCTCCACGACTTTGTATGGCCGCTACTGGGGTTGTCGCGAAACTATCGAGGGCCTGCACTTCGAAGCCTGCTACTACCAAGGCATCGAATACTGCCTGCGTGAGGGCCTGACGACGTTTGAGCCGGGCGCGCAGGGCGAACACAAACTCGCACGCGGATTCCTTCCGACCAAGACACGATCGTTTCACTGGATCTCAGATACACGGTTTCGCGCTGCAATTGCTGATGCGCTGAAACACGAAGCACACATGTTGATTGGTTATCGCGAGGAACTGCTCGCGCACTCGCCATTCGCCCAAATACCATCCCCACCTGACCCGCCCCTTGAAGGGCATGGCTTGCAATGACCTGCCTGCCCTATCTCGACCCATCTCGGCCAGACGCATTTCCGTCAGTCGAATCGGCGCTCGATGAGCCGGATGGGTTACTCGCTGCCGGTGGCGACCTGTCGCCCGAACGCTTGCTGGCGGCTTACCGGCGCGGCATCTTTCCCTGGTATTCGGACGAGCAGCCGATCCTGTGGTGGTCGCCGGCTTCACGTACCGTTTTCGACACCGCGAACGTCCATGTGCCACGACGATTGGCGCGCTGGCTGCGTGACTGCCATTGGGAAATTCGCGCCGATTCCGCATTCGCTGCCGTGATGCGCGCATGCGCGGCGCCGCGTGCACGTGAGCGCGGCACCTGGATCACCGATGACATGTTTGCCGCCTACCGACGTCTGCATGAGCTTGGCCACGCGCATTCGGTCGAAGCCTGGGACGGCGAACGGCTCGTCGGCGGCATCTACGGTATTGCGATCGGGCGCATGTTCTTCGGCGAATCGATGTTCAGCGCGACGACGAACGGCTCCAAGGTCGCGTTGTTGGGGCTCTGCGCGGCGTTGCGCGAATGGAACTTCCCGCTGCTGGACGCGCAGATCGCATCCGACCATTTGTTCACACTTGGCGCGTGTGAACTTTCGCGTGAGCAGTTTTGCGCGAGGGTCGCGGCGCTCAGTGGAGAGAGTGGCCGAGAGGGCTCCTGGCGCGAGCATTTCCCTGCAATCGTTCCGGCCGATCTGGCGCATCGAGGGCCGCGCTGCTAGTCGTCCCGACGGTTTCGCTTCCCGCGACCGCACTTACGTGGCAGAATCGCGCGCCGTTCCCGGCCCCCAGCCGCTCAAGCCCCAAGGAAAAATGTCAAAAGACGACGTCATCGAGATGGAAGGCGCGATTCTCGAAACCCTTCCCAACACGATGTTCCGCGTGAAGCTCGAAAACGGGCACGTGGTCACCGCACATATTTCAGGTCGCATGCGCAAGAATTACATCCGCATCCTGACGGGCGACAAGGTCAAGGTCGAGATGACTCCCTATGACCTGACCAAGGGTCGCATTACCTACCGCATGAAGTGAGCAGCGCGCAACGCGGCTCTGCTGCGTTTCGGCCTCCAGAGGCGGAATGCTGAAAAGGTCCATCGCGGGCCTTTTCAGCTAAGGCGCGTGCGGCGCACGACGCAGCAGGATCACCCGTCAATCGAATCCGTTCTTGAAAATCGTATCTGTATCCGTTCCGTCGTATTCGTACGCGCCGATATCCGCTGCAATGCCAAACACGCGCGAGAACGGTTGCCAGCGCTCATCCCAATTGAAGTTCTTCGTATTCGAACCACGATCGATCGCGGGACTCGTCGGCGCGAGCGCATGCGTCAGCGGAGGGTTAAAGGAAGCATTGTTCGCGAGCGGTTCGAGCAGAGGATCAATACCGGTCAACGTGTCCCTCGGAACGGTTCCGAGCGGCGAATGCATGATCAGGTTGTGCGCGCCGGTGACCGAAGAGTGGGACACCATGTCGTAACTGGTTCCACTGGATGACGTGTTGTTGGAGACAATCGTGCTCTCGATGTCGAGTGTGCCGCCAACATAGAAGTAAAGGCCCGCGTCACTGCCATGGGCCGTATTGAACGCGATCGTCGAGTTGTTGATAAACGTCGGAATTGATGAAAACAGTGCCGATGAGCCGCTCGTCGCGGTGTTCGAGGAGATCGTGCTGTTGCGGATGCTCAGCGTTCCCGCTGTGCGAAACTCCGCGCCAGCATTGTTGACCGCTTGGTTATGATCGATCGTCGAGTAGTAAACAAACGAATCGCGAAGTGCTGTGACGCCGCCACCGCTGCTCGCTGGAGCCACTGCGACGTTGTTGCTGATAGCGGTGAAAGAGAGATACACACTCCCACCCGCCGTGATGCCGCCGCCGGTTGCCTTGCCATTGGTTGCTCTCACTTGGTTGTTGGTCACCGTCACCGAGTTGAGTCGCGCCTGGCAGCCCGTGAACAGGCCACCGCCGGAGATGACCGCTTCGGTCGCACCGGTGACCGCGGCCGCGGTATTGCCTGAAATGGCACTGGCTACGAAATACGCCGATCGTCTGATCAAGGCGCCGCCGCCGAGCGCTTGTTTGCCGCTTGCCGTGTTGTTCGCGATGGTGCTGCTTTCGACGCGCATTCCGCTGCCGCTATACAAGCCGCCGCCTTCCGCTTGGCCATCAATATTCACGACGCCACAACCGGAGACACTCGACGACGAGAGATGGATATATCCGTTGGAAAAGATGCAGCCGCCTTTCACGATTGCATTGGCCGAGTTGTACTTGAATAGCCATTTACCGCATTGACGTCCCCGAGAACCAATTTTCCGGTTCCGTCATGCTCGATGACCCGGCTCTGATGGTGTGCGTCGATGGTGATCCTTTGTCCCCCGCTGATAGTGAAATCATGGTGCGGAATCAGGATTTCCCCTGCCTCTCAAGTGTTTCATGAAGCCTTCCTCGCTCGTTCAGGGGCGAATGGCGTCGCTCCAGGCTGCGCGGCGCAAAAGTCGCGCAACGCGTTCGACGACGGCGACGAGAATGCTCATGGAACGATCCCGCCGTCGCTTCCGGCAGCATGGTTTTTTCCGGGCATTTTTCCTGCCGCAAGATTGCCACCGTGATTGGGTGGCCGGCAGGAACAAAAAAGGCCGGGACGTGCGCCGTCCCGGCCTTCAGGGCAATCATCTCAAGATCGAAATCCTGACCATTGGCCTCCCCACTCCTGCAAGGGCGGGAAACCAGGCTCTTTGCTTCGTGGAAACCAAAGAGGCGCTTCGCTCGCCGCTTTGCAGCGTCCGAAATGACGACGAAAAAAACCCCCTTAGAAGTCTTGGGAAAGTTTCTGCGAAACGCTGAAAATAGTCAGTTCACGAGCACCGGCAGTCGTTCCGCGGCTTCGCAGGCTACGTCGAGCTTGTCATCCTTGACCGACAGCATGACCTTGCCGCCATCGGCGAGTTTGCCGAACAAGAGTTCATCCGCCAGCAGCCGCTTGACGTTCTCCTGGATCACCCGCGCCATCGGGCGTGCACCCATCTGAGGATCGAAGCCATGTTTCGCCAACCAGCGTCGCGCATCGGCATCGATCTGCAGCGAAACATGCTTCTCCTGCAATTGCGCTTCCAACTCGATCAGGAACTTGTCGACTACTCGAAGGATGTGCTCAAAGTCGAGCGCACCGAACTGGATGATCGCGTCCAGGCGATTGCGGAACTCAGGGCTGAAATTGCGCTTCAGTACTTCCATGGCGTCGGTCGCATGATCCTGGTCGACGAAGCCCATCGTGCGGCGCGCGGACATCTGTGCGCCCGCGTTGGTGGTCATCACGACGATCACGTTCTTGAAATTTGCTTCGCGGCCATTGGTGTCGGTCAGCGCGCCGCGGTCCATGATTTGAAGCAGCACGTTGTAGACGTCTGGATGCGCCTTTTCGATCTCGTCGAGCAGGAGCACGCAATGAGGATGCTTGACGATCTGTTCCGTCAGCAGGCCGCCCTGGTCGAACCCGACATAACCCGGAGGCGCACCGATAAGGCGCGATACCGAATGCGCTTCCATGTATTCGGACATGTCGAAACGCACGAGTTCGATGCCCAGCTGCATCGCTAGCTGGCGCGTGACCTCGGTCTTGCCGACGCCGGTTGGGCCGGTCAGCAGGAAACAGCCGATCGGCTTGGCTGGATTGCCAAGGCCTGACCGCGCCATCTTGATCGCACCGGTCAAGGCATCGATTGCCGTGTCCTGGCCGAACACCACCATCTTCAGATTGCGGTCAAGATTGCGCAGTACATCGCGATCCGATGCAGAAACCTGCTTCGGCGGAATGCGTGCCATGCGCGCAACGATGAATTCGACGTCGGGTACGTCGACCAGGCCGCTGCGCTCCTCCGGCGGCAACAGCTGCTGGCGCGCGCCAGCCTCGTCGATCACGTCGATTGCCTTGTCGGGCAGCAAGCGATCCGCAATGTGTTTGACCGAGAGATCAACCGCCGCTTTCAACGCGTCGTTCGTGTACTCGACCTTGTGATGTTCTTCGAAGCGCGACTTCAAACCCTTGAGGATTTCGATGCTCTCCGCAATCGAGGGCTCGACGACATCGATTTTCTGGAAGCGCCGCGCGAGCGCGCGATCCTTCTCGAAGACGCCGCGGTACTCCTGGAACGTGGTCGAGCCGATGCAGCGCAGCTCGCCGTTGGCGAGTACTGGCTTGATCAGATTGGACGCATCCATGGTGCCGCCCGATGCCGATCCAGCGCCGATGATCGTGTGGATCTCGTCGATGAACAGGATCGCACCCGGCTCCTTCTTCAGCTGGGTGATAACGCCCTTGAGGCGCTTCTCGAAATCGCCGCGATACTTGGTGCCGGCAACCAGTGCGCCGAGATCAAGCGCCCAGATCGTGCAGTTTTCGAGCACGGCCGGGACATCGCCCTCGACAATGCGCTTGGCCAGACCTTCAGCCAGTGCAGTCTTGCCGACGCCTGCTTCACCGACGTAAAGCGGATTGTTCTTGCGTCGGCGGCACAGCACCTGGATCGTGCGCTCGACTTCTTCCTGCCGACCAATCAGCGGATCAATCTTGCCCTGGCGGGCCAGCTCGTTGAGATTGTTCGCAAATTCGGTCAATGGATTGCCGCGCGGCTCCTCGCCGCCCTCGGCTTCGCGCCCTGCTTCGCCGCCACCCGGCTGCGCGCCGGATTCGTTGCCGATCTTGGCGATGCCGTGGGAAATGTAGTTGACGACGTCGAGGCGCGCCACTTCCTGCTGGCCGAGGAAATACACCGCATGCGAGTCCTTCTCGCCGAAGATGGCGACCAGCACGTTCGCGCCGGTAACTTCCTTCCGCCCTGAAGACTGCACATGGTAGACCGCACGCTGCAACACGCGCTGGAAACCGAGGGTCGGCTGAGTATCGCGCTCGTCCTTGGGCGGCAGGACCGGCACGGTCTCGGTGATGATGGAACGCAAGTCGCGGCCGAGCTTGGCCGTGTCCGCACCACAGGCACGCAAGACAGCGGTGGCCGAGGTGTTTTCAAGCAATGCCAGCAGCAGGTGTTCCACGGTCATGAATTCGTGGCGCTGCTCGCGGGCCTCCTTGTAACACTGGCCAATGGTGACCTCTAGATCCTTGCTGAACATTGCGAATACTCCGAACTACGCTGCCTGGAGTGGCTGCTTGCAATATATGGACCGGTTACGCAGGTTCAATCATGCGCGTTTCCGTCAAGCTTTTTCCATCGTGCACAGCAGAGGGTGCTGGTGGGTTCGGGCGAATTCGTTGACTTGGGTCACTTTGGTTTCCGCCACCTCGCGCGTGAACACGCCGCAGACGCCTTTTCCGCGCGTATGCACGTGCAGCATGACCTGGGTCGCGCGCTCGCGGTCGAGGCTGAAAAATGTTTCAAGCACGACGATGACGAAATCCATCGGCGTGAAGTCGTCGTTGAGCAGGATCACCTGATAAAGCGGCGGACGCACAACCTGCGGCCTCGCCTCCTCGACGGCGAGGCCGGGGCTGTGTTCGGTATGTTGGTCGGGTCGTTGAGTCATGAGAAAACGTTTCGTCACTTCCAAGCCAAGTATAACTCCCAGTCGCCAAAGGCGACCTCGTAGATGATGCCGAATTGCTCCGCTGCAAGACCCCATTGCCGCGCCTGTTAAACTGAGTCGATGACACAGCTCTCCGAAACAAACGACCTCGACGAACCCGACATCTGGCGACCGCATGTGACGGTGGCAACGGTGATTCCACGCGCTGGCCGCTTCCTGCTGGTGGAGGAAAAGGTGCGTGGATCGATCGTACTGAACCAACCGGCAGGTCATCTGGATCCGGATGAAAGCCTGCAAGATGCCGCCATCCGCGAGACGCTTGAGGAAACCGGCTGGACCGTCGCATTGACCTGCCTGCTCGGCGTGCAGCAATGGCATTCGCCGTCCGGGCGCCAGTTCGTGCGCTTCACATTCGCGGCCGATGCGGTCAGCCACGACGCTACGCGACCGCTTGACGATGGCATCCTGCGCGCGCTCTGGATGACGCGCGAGGACATTGCTGCGGCCGGAGCGCGACTGCGCAGTCCGATGGTGCTTGCAAGCGTCGATGACTGGCTGGCAGGACGACGTTTGCCGCTGGATACGGTTCGCTTGTTACCTCCAGGTATCGAGCCCATCTGAATCGATATGAGCGCTGCAAACATCATGGTCGGCATGTCCGGCGGCGTCGATTCGTCGGTGGCCGCCCTGCTCCTGCAGCGCGCGGGCGCTTCGATTGCCGGCCTCTTCATGCAGAACTGGGAAGAAGACGAGCGCAAAGGCCCGTGTCGCGCCGACGCGGACCGCAAGGATGCAGTCGCAGTCTGCGCCAAGCTCGGCATCGCGCTTTATGCGCGAAATTTCGCCGCTGAATACTGGGACCAGGTGTTTACGCATTTTCTAGACGAATACCGACGCGGGCGTACGCCGAACCCCGACGTGCTGTGCAATCGCGAGATCAAGTTCAAGACCTTCCTCGACCACGCGCGGACGCTCGGTGCGGTAAAGATCGCGACCGGCCATTACGCCCGCGTCGACTGCCGGGATGGTCGCTGGCGACTCCTGCGTTCGCGCGATTCGGCCAAGGACCAGACCTATTTCCTGCATGCGCTCGGCCAGGAAGCGCTGGCTGCAACTGTGTTTCCCCTCGGCGAACTGCAAAAGTCCGATGTGCGCCAACTCGCTCACGAAGCGGGTTTTGCCACCCATGACAAGAAGGATTCGACAGGCATCTGTTTCATCGGTGAACGCGATTTTCGCTCATTTCTGTCCGAGTACATCCCGGCTCAGTCGGGATCGATGCAGACCCCGGATGGCATCACGGTCGGCGAGCATCCCGGCGTGTTCTACTTCACCCTCGGCCAGCGCAACGGCTTGGGGATTGGTGGTCGCCGCGGCGCCAGCGACGAGCCGTGGTATGTGATCGGCAAGGACGTATCAACGAATGTGTTGTATGTCGCTCAAGGCAATGCGAATCGCTGGCTCCACTCGCGGACGCTCGCTGCCAGCAACCTCAGTTGGGTGGACGGCGTTGCGCCGGCAGCCTCACTGCGCTGCGCGGCGATGACACGCTATCGCCAGAGTGATCAGGCTTGTCACGTCGAGATCGACGGCGACACCTGCATTGTCCGTTTCGACGAACTGCAACGAGCGGTGACTCCTGGGCAATCGGTCGTTTTCTACGATGGCGCGGTCTGCCTCGGTGGCGGAATCATCGATCGCTGCGACGCGCCGTTCGGCGGCTTGAATGCCGCAGGCGGGAGCTTGCATCATGCGTGAATCACGCGTGATCGCATTGGCGGGCGTGTTGCAGGCATGCCGACTCGTGGTCGACGTGGCGATGCGCGGTCGCGCCGATGCCACCGCTGTCCAGGCAAGCCTGACCAGCGTATTCCGCATCGACGCCGCCAGTGCTGCCGACGTGTTCGGTGGTGTAGGCGGCGCGCGCCTTGGTCTGGAAACCCTTTTGGCACAGTTCGACAGCAGCGAACGGAACATGCCCCTGACCCGCCTCGTGCTGGGCGTGCTTCGCCTGGAACGTCGCCTCTCGCGCAACCCGCGCATGCTCGGCGAATTGCGCAGCGGGATCGAGCGCGTGCAGCGGCAACTCGATCATTTCGGCATCGAACACGCGACCGTGCAAGGACGGCTCGCCGAACTGTATGTCGCAACCCTGTCGCAGTTGCGCCCACGCGTTATCGTGCATGGCAGTCCGGTGAATCTGTCCAACCCGCAGCTGGTGGAACAAATCCGCGCCCTGCTCCTCGCTGCCGTCCGCGCCGCTGTGCTCTGGCGCCAGGTCGGCGGCAGCCAGATCCGCCTGCTCCTGCGTCGGCGCGAATACGCGATGCTCGCCCGCGGAATGATTGCGCGCAACACGCTCGATCGCGGCTAGGTCCGTTGCGTCGCCAACCTGATTGAACCCTGAGCGAGTGCAACGGCAAGGTCGCGACCGCGTATCGGTTTGAGCGATAATATGAGGTCCTATTCGCCGGTTCCGCATCGGAATCGCGCCGCGGCACACCGCCGTGGCTCCGCGCGAGCATCATCAGCAAGCCAGGAGATCCAAATGACCGACTCGTTCTCGACCCGGGATGCTTTCGAGGTCAATGGTAAACGCTACCAGTTCGCCAGCCTCATCAAGCTTGGCCAACGCTTCGACCTCAAGCGTCTGCCGTTTTCGATGAAGATCCTGCTCGAAAACCTGTTGCGGCACGAAGACGGCGTCAATGTCACCGCGAAGGAAATAGAAGCGGTGGCGAACTGGAATCCAACCAAGGAGCCAGATACCGAGATTTCGTTCATGCCGGCGCGCGTTGTGTTGCAGGACTTTACCGGTGTGCCGTGCGTGGTCGACCTGGCCGCGATGCGCGATGCGGTCGTGAAGCTAGGTGGCGACGCAAACCAGATCAATCCGCTGGCGCCTGCCGAGTTGGTCATCGATCACTCGGTCCAGGTCGATGCATTCGGTTCAACATCAGCGCTGGAAACCAACGTCGAAATCGAATTCGAGCGCAACCAGGAGCGCTACTCGTTCCTGCGCTGGGGCCAAAAAGCGTTCAACAATTTCAAGGTCGTTCCGCCGCGTACCGGCATCGTGCATCAGGTCAATCTTGAGCATCTTGCGCGCGTCGTGTTCACTGCGGACAAGGATGGCGAGAGCTGGGCCTATCCGGATACCGTGTTCGGCACCGATTCGCATACGACCATGATCAACGGTCTCGGCGTGCTTGGGTGGGGCGTCGGCGGTATCGAGGCGGAAGCTGCGATGCTCGGCCAGCCATCATCCATGCTGATTCCGCAGGTCGTCGGCTTCAGGTTCACTGGCAAGCTGCCGGAAGGCGTGACCGCGACTGACCTCGTGCTTACCGTAACCCAGACGCTGCGCCAGCTCGGCGTGGTCGGCAAGTTTGTCGAATTCTTCGGCGCCGGCCTGACCCATCTGACCATCGCCGACCGCGCCACGCTCGGCAACATGGCGCCGGAATACGGTGCGACCTGCGGCTTCTCGCC
>JBBRZD010000106.1:0-9660 GCA_038237055.1 Lysobacterales bacterium
AAGGCGTTGAAGAAGAGTCCGGACCAGCGCTATGCGAGCGTGCAGGCACTGGCCGACGATGTGCGCCGGCATCTCGAACACCGGCCGATTGCAGCGCGCGCCGACAGCGCCGCCTACCGTGCGCGCAGGTTCATGCGCAGGCATTGGTTGCCGCTTGGCGCTACCGCTGTGCTGATGCTGGTCGTCATTGCCAGTGCGACGCTGGTCGCCGCGCAGGCGCGCCAGACCGCACGCGAGGCGCGGGCGACGCTTGCGGTCAAGGATTTCCTGTTCGGGTTGTTTACCGCTGTCGATCCCTCTGAAGCACGTGGCAGGGAGGTCAGCGCGCGCGAACTGCTCGATCGTGGTCGCGAGCGGGTCGAGGCCGATGCGCATGGCGATCCTGCACTCAAGGCCGAATTGCGAGCGACGCTCGGGCGCATCTACGGTCAACTTGGCTTGTACACCCAGGCGGTCGAGCTGCAGCAGCACGCGATCGCAGCACTGAAGTCCGCCGGATCGACGCCGCTTCTACTCGTGCGAACCGAGATCGAGTACGCCGAGTCGCTGCGCGAACAGGGTGACTGGAAAGGCGCCAGCTCAGCGGTTTCGGACGCGCAGCAGCACCTGCAGGGGTTGCCCCGCGCCGGTGTCGAAGAGCAGATACGAGTGCTCAGTGCCAAGGCCAAGATCGAGATATCGCGGCGCGATTTTGCCGCGGCAAAAGGCTATGCCGATGCAAGCGTCGAGCTCGGCAATGCATCGCCAGTCGACTTGGCGCTGCAGGCGGAAAGCACCTGGACCAAGGCCAGTGCCGAGTGGGGCCTGAAATCGCTGGATAGGGCAGAGGCAGACTTTCGTGAAGCGCTCCGTTTGTTGACGCTGGCCAAAGGCCCAGACAGTCCACGAATCGGCACGCTGCACGGCAATCTCGCAATGGTGATGCGCAGCGAATCGAACTATGCGCAGGCTCTGGTCGAAGGCGAAACGGGCCTTGCGATCGACCAGCGGGCGCTGGGTCCGAAGCATCCGACCGTCGCCAACGATCACGCCACTCTCGGCCTGACTCATTACCACTTGGGCAATTACCAGCAGGCACGCGAGTTGCTGGAGCAGGCGGTCGATGTGCAGCGTTCGGGCGTCGAACTCGACAGTCCGGCGCGCGCCGGCTTCCTGATCAACCTGGGACTGGTGCTGATCGAGATACCGGACCTCGACGCTGCTGAAAAATCGTTCACCGAATCGCTGCGGATATGGCAAGGCAGATACGGCAGCGAGTTTCCCGGTTCGCTGGTTGCGCGCACTGGCCTCGGCCATGTGCACCTTCTTCAGGGTCGGCTCGATCAGGCACAGGCGGAACTCGGTGAGGTGCAGGCGAGTGAAATGAAACGCGGCGCGCGTGACGACGTTTCCATTCTCTACGACCTGGGTGAACTGCGTCGCGCACGCCACGACCCGCTGGCCGCGGTGACACTGGACCGCGAGGCATTGCAGCTCGCGCGGCAGAACACCGGCGAGCGCAGCCGTTACAGCGCGTTCGCGCACCACTATCTCGGCCTGGCGCTGCGCGACAGCGGTGACGCAGTCGCGGCCGAGAGTGAGCTGCGTGCGGCATTGGCTGCGTTCGGCTACATCCCCGACGCCGCGCATCCGTGGGCCGCGACGACGCGAGTTGAACTCAGCCGTGTGCTGGCGCAGCGCCCGGGCACGCAGGATGAAGTGCATCACCTGCTGGCCGATGCGCTCGCGATCCGCGAACGCTTCTTCGGCGCCGACGACCCACGCACGCTGGACGTGCGCAACGAATTGGCTGTGCGCTCCGCCTACTGAGCCGTTTGCAAGTTGACCGATCGACGCGTGCGCGCCGCGCGCGTACCTGCGCGAAGTCAGCGTGATCCTTTAGCGCGCTAATTTGCGTCTGTATCGATGAGCAAGCCACACAACGCATGGGCGGCGCGCTCCGGTGCGCCGACGATCTGCGTGGGGCTCGCACGAGCCGGTCGCAACAACCCGAATGGAGAATTTCAATGCTCACGATGGACAAGATCCTTGCAACTGCATTGCTCGGATGCGCGCTTGCCGGCACGGCCGTGGCGGCCGGTCCCGCTAGTGGAACCGTAGCGTTCAAGACCTGGTCGAGCCCAGTCAAATATGCATGGATGGTGCGTAGTCCAGACGAGATGGACGACAGCAAGACGATCCTGCGCATCTATCTTTCCAGCGCCGACGTCGGCGCGAAGATCAAGGCGTGCAAGACCTTGTCCTGCGCCGACAGCGCACTGACCGACGGTGCGATGGTGGATTTCAGCGATGCCCGCCACCTTGCATATGCAGTCAGGCTCAACGGCGAACGCGCGCAGTATTCGGGCGGAACCGACGGCGATGCATTCAAGCTGTCGACGAACAAACCCGATCATCTAGCAGGCAAGGTGCACATCGACGACAGCGCAGCGGGCGGCGCAACGGTCGACGCGGATTTCGACCTGGGCTTGACCAACACGTTCAAGACGGTGCGCTAGGGAAACTCGGCATAGGCCGTCATCCCGGCGAAGGCCGGGATCCATCGTGCGGTTTTCAATGGATTGCACCCTTCGCCGGATGACAATAGGAGTTTTCCAGAGCATCCCTGAAAAGTCACCTGCGATATCGACGTCATCGCGTTTGGGCTGTGCACGCTGGGGCGCCGCAATCGGAAAAGCGATATGGCGATGATCGGGTTCTGCGTATGAGGTCGTGCGCAATGATCCGAATTCCTGCTGATTTCCGTCTGCAGGCATGCCGGCAACGCGTTTGACGATCGCGGGTACGGCACGCCAGACCAGCGCACCCACAGGAGATCCATCATGTGCAAGCGTCACAATCTCATCGGGTCGATACTGGCCTGGCTCGTCGCCATGGTTCCACTCGGCGCCCACGCCGCTTTGTTCTGTGTCAATAGTGCGGCAACCTTGCAGGCCGCACTGAACACCGCAGGGACGAATAACCAAGCCGACCTGATCGAAATCGTCGCGGGCACCTACACGGCGCCGCCGGGTGGATTCTTCTACATTCCCAGCGAAGCCAACGGCATCGACATCTACGGTGGCTACACGTCAGGCTGCACGCAACGGACCGCGGCCCGCACCACGCTCGATGGGAGCGGCCTCTACCAGATCATGCGGATCATCCTCAATGCGAGCTCGACGGCGGTCAACGTCGACATCCAGCGCATCACGTTCATTGACGGCAAAGCCACCAATGGCGGCGGCCTGATGGTTTCCGCAATAAATGGCTATGTGAACCTTGAGGCCAATCGCTTCCTGCTCAATCACGCGGACAACAACGCACGCGCGCTGTATATCGAAACTGGCGGATTAGTAGTCCTGCGCAGCAACCTTTTTTTCGCGAATGACGCGTCCGACGAGGGCGCGGCCATGCTCCTTACCAGCAACGCCGAGGCCTACGTCGTCGGCAATACCGTGGTCGGCAACACGGCCACCTCGACGCTGCCGATGACCCACGTCGGTGGGGTCTATTTCGCGGGTGACGCCGGCACACACCTCCAGCTGAGCAACAATATTTTCTGGAACAACAACCCCAGCGGCATTGTCGACTTCGAGTCGGGCACTCCATTCACTGCACGCAACAACGATATCGGCATCATGGCCGGCGTCCCGCCCGACGCTCTGAGTCAGGACAACCAGAGTGCTGATCCCCAATTCGCGCCTTGTGGCAGCTTGCTGTGGGTTGGGTTCAACCTGCTGCGTGCCTCGCCGCTGGTCGATGCGGGTTATGACGCGGCGCCCGGTGGTCTCGGCGCCATCGACCTCGAGGACAAGCCGCGCATCATTGGCCCGCACGTCGACATCGGTGCGTATGAGGAAGATGTTCTGTTTGCGAATGGCTTCGAGTGATGCGCCGGATCCCTCTCGAGCGATCCCGCACGGCCACGGCTTCGTCGACGATGGACGGTGCCAAGACCCGCACTGCTGCGGCGAAGGCGGTCGATGACCGGGCGCGGTTCGCCTGCGCGATCGCATTCGCGTCGATACTCGGCCTTTTCTTCTTTGGATCGTCTCGAGCGACTCAATTTTGCGTGGCGTCCGAGTCGGCACTGAACGTGGCGCTATCGGTTGCGCAGACCGATGGTATCAATGATGAAATCGATGTGGAGGCCGGCACCATCGTGCTCGCCCAGCAGCTCGCCTATGCCACCACGAGTTCAGCGAGCCTGCGCGTGGTGGGTGGTTGGAATACCGGCTGCACCCTGCCAACGGCTGGCGCGAGTGTGTTTGATGGGGGCGGTCAGCTACTGATCGCGCTGTTCCAGTCCAATGGCAACATCTGGATCGAGCATATTACCGTGGCCAACGGCCACCCAGGATTGCAGGTCCTCAGCATGGGGGGTGACGTACATGTTGAGCGCAACGTGTTCTTCAATAACCTGAGCGGAGGTACCGCAAGTGGCGGGCTGTTCGCCGGCGCAACCGTGGGTCACGTATGGATTCGCGACAATGCCTTTCTGTCCAATAGCGGCGGTGATGGCGGCGGCGCTCATATCTCAGGTAACGGAGCGGAGTTGTACATCAGCAACAACAGCTTCGTGTCGAATCAAACCAATACGAGTGGCAGCGCGGGTGGCTTGTACGTCGACGGCAGCGCGCACCTGAGTCTGAGCAACAATATCCTTTGGGCCAGCGCAGGCAACGCCGCGCTCGACTTCTTTTCGACCTCGGCGAATGTGCGCGATCACAACGACATCGGCAGTTGGGGAGGTGCAGTGCCGGATTCCGCCAGCACGGGCGAAGTCAGCATCGATCCCGGCTTCGCCACCTGCACGGTGTTTCCGTGTCTCGATCTTCGCCTCGGATCGGGCTCGCCGCTTGTCAATGCAGGGCTCGACAATCCGCCGGGCGCACTGACGGCTCTCGACCTCGCCGGCCTGCCGCGCATTCTTGGGCTGCATGTCGATATCGGTGCGTATGAGCAAGACCGGATTTTCATGAACGGGTTCGAGCCTCCACCTTGATCCCGATGGCGATGATGCGGATTCACGATCCGCGTGGATCTGGCCGCCGGACAATGTTTGCCTGCATCATGAAGTCTGTTTTTCGATTCATGACATTGTCGATTCTGTAGGCCTCGGTTCGTCGCATGGAAGGGGGTGGGGGATAATCCCTTCTCGCAACCCTATCCTGCAGGAGAACGACGATGCGATTCATGGTGATTGTCAAGGCGACCAAGGAATCCGAAGCCGGCGCGATGCCGAGCGAGCAGTTGCTGAGCGACATGGGCAAGTTCAACGAGGAGTTGGTGAAGGCAGGGGTGATGCTTGCGGGCGAAGGCCTGCATCCGAGCAAGAAAGGCGCACGCGTACGGTTTTCGGGGGCTAAGCGGACGGTCATCGACGGCCCGTTTACGGAAACCAACGAACTTGTTGCCGGCTTCTGGTTGTGGCAGGTGCGCTCGCGCGAGGAGGCGATCGAATGGGTCAAGCGCTGCCCGAATCCGATGGAAGGCGAATCGGAGATCGAGATCCGGCAGGTGTTCGAAGCGGATGATTTCGGTGCCGAGTTCACGCCGGAACTGCGCGAACAGGAAGCGCGTTTGCGCGAACAGATGGCTTCGAAGCAGTAATTTCTTCGGTGAGAATGTCGATCCTGCACCCACTCGATCGTCGCTTGCGCAAGAACCACAATTTGGATCGACCGTCCATGATGCATGCCCCTGATGCCTGTGATCAGGCTCGGTTGTCCCCTCCTTGCCGAGTTCGACTATCCCGCAACCACCTGGAACCATGACGATGCAAACGACAATGAAGACACGAATCGCCGCCGCCTTGCTCGCAACTGTCATGGCGGGAACTGCATCGGCTGCGATGGTCACCTATGAAATCGCCCCGAGCCACACCTATCCGAGTTTTGAAGCGGATCACATGGGCGTTTCGATCTGGCGCGGAAAGCTCGACCACACCACGGGCAAGGTGACTCTGGACAAGGCAGCGGGCAAGGGTGATGTCGACGTCAGCATCGATCTGGCGAGCATCGATTTCGGCCAGGACGAACTGGATGCATGGGCCAGGAGCGACAAGTTCTTCGATACGACTAAGTATGCGCGGGCGACGTACAAGGGAAAGCTGGCCGGTTTCGCCAAGGGCGTGCCCACGAAAGTCGTCGGCGAATTGAATCTCCACGGCGTCACGCGGGCGGTCGAGCTCAAAATCAACAGCTTCAAGTGCATTCCGCACCCGATGCTCAAGCGGGATCTGTGCGGCGCCGATGCGCTGGCCACGTTCAATCGCGAGGACTTTGGCCTCACTGCGGGCAAGGACTACGGGTTCAACATGGGCGTGACGCTGCGTATCCAGATCGAGGCTGTCGCGAGCGAGAAGCAGCCATGAGCCAGCAAATATTTTCCGCCCAGTTGCGGGCAACGATGCACATGGATTCGTCAGCGACCGGCCAAGGCTGATTCGACATCACCAACGTATATTGGAGGAACTCATGTTGAAGATCATTCTCATCGTCATCGCATTGCTGGTCGCGATAGTCATCGTCCTCGCTGTACTCAAACCCGACACGTTCCGGGTCGAGCGTTCGACGCGCATCAAGGCATCGCCGGACAAGGTCTTCGCCCTCATCAACGACTTCAATCGCTGGGGCAGTTGGTCGCCGTGGGAAAAAATGGATCCGGCGATGCAGCGAACCTTCAGCGGTGCGCCGAGCGGCAAGGGCTCGGTATACGAATGGAAGGGCAATAGCAAGGTCGGCGAAGGGCGCATGGAAATCCTCGAATCGGCGCCATCGACGCGGATCACGATCAAGCTCGACTTCTTGAAGCCGTTCGAGGCGCACAACGTCGCCGACTTCACGCTCGAACCGCAAGGTGGTGAAACAGCCGTTACATGGACAATGCAGGGTCCGGCTAGCTTCGTTGTGAAGATCATGCATGTGTTCATGGACATGGACCGCATGGTCGGCAAGGATTTCGAAGCCGGCCTTGCGAACATGAAGGCAGTCGCCGAAAAGTAGATCGGCATGGCCTTGCGTCAGAGCAGACTCGATGGATTCATCGAACGTCATGACGACGTCCGAAATACAAGGACGCCGCATCGGATTTCGATGGGGTAATCGATGACACCATTGGCGATGATTTGCTGCGTCTCATGTTCAGCGACTGCCATCCGACCTTTCCACCGAAGCGCGCGTCGCGCTGGCGTTGCGCCTGCTCGGCGGCTTTTATCTGATCTTCAACGACGGGTACACGGCGACGGCCCGCTACGACTGGATGCGGCCTGCGTTGTGCGAGGACGCGCAACGACGAGGCGCGCGCGGAATTGGAACGTGCCGCTGGAGTGACTCGCAACTTGCGTGAGCGCACGTTCCTGCTCGTACGCGTGCAGGCATCGGCGAAAGCAGCGGCGAATTAAATCGGCGCTGCGTGACTACGACTCGGCTTGTTGTGGGCCATGCAACGTCTCTACATGTGGTGCCGATGACGAACGCGGCGGTTGCTCTCGCCGCTGAAGCGATGTGGAAAATCACGAGGCTGTGCTGCCGCGATCACTACGATTCGAACGGTTTTTCAATTGATATTCGCAGCCCTATCGCATATCTTGTGGTTGTCGATGGCGCCCAGCACAACATCTGGGTTGCGGCCGCAAGGCTGCACAGGGAATCCGGTGAAAATCCGGAGCTGCCCCGCAACGGTGATCGGGAACGAACGATGCGTGCGCGTTGATCCATCAGGACCGATGCCCGGCGTTCGTCAAGCGAGGTTCCTCGCACCCGTGAGTCCGGATACCTGCCGCGACCTTGGCTTCGCAAGAAGCCATGTCTGGCTTGAAGGTCCTCGTGGGAGGGGCCGGCCGAAGGTCGTCGCGCCTGTCCAACCGGTTCTTCGCTTTCGACGGTGTCACCCCTTGGGTTCCTGAATTCGCTCGCGGGAGCGAATGCCGGCGCGTTGCGGTCGAGCTCGTCTCAGTCCGTGCGTCGCCGCATTGTTCTCCTGCGACCTTGCTTGCTCGTGAAGGAGAACACCATGTCCGCCCCAGACGCTGTAGATGCCGCACCGCGCACCACGTCACTGCCTGCAGCCTCGGCTGCCGCTGCTCCAGATCAATCCGGTTTTCGCCTGACTCCGCCGCATCCGGGGCCGGTCTCGATGCAGGTGACCAAGCGCTCTGGCGCGAAAGAGCCGGTCGATCTCAACAAGATCGTGCGCGCGGTGACGCGCTGCTGCGAAGGACTCGCAGATGTCGAACCGATGCGCGTTGCGCTGAAGACGATCGCCGGCCTCTACGATGGTGCAGGCACGCGCGAGCTGGATGAATTATCGATCCGCACCGCGGCGTCCTTTATCGCCGAGGAGCCGGAATATTCGAAAGTTGCTGCGCGCCTGCTCGCTGCCTATATCGACAAGGAAGTGCATGGGCTGGGCGTGTATTCGTTCTCGCAATCGATCCGGTTCGGCTTCGATGCCGGCCTGATCAATGAACGCGTGCTCGCGTTCGTCGAGGCAAACGCGCGCAAGCTCAACGACGCGATCGACACCAGCCACACGCTGCGTTTCGAATATTTCGGACTGCGCACGCTGTATGACCGCTACCTGCTAAAGCATCCGACGCAGCGCCATGTGATCGAGACACCGCAGCAGTTCTGGCTGCGTGTCGCCTGCGCGCTCAGCGAAACGGCCAGTGACGCGATCGAGCTCTATCAATTGTTCGCCGGGCTCGACTACGTGCCGAGTTCGCCGACTCTATTCAACTCGGGCACGCGGCACGAGCAGTTGTCGAGCTGCTTCCTGCTCGATTCGCCGGAAGATTCGCTGGAAGCGATCTACGCGAAGTATCGCGACGTCGCACTGCTGTCGAAATTCTCCGGCGGCATCGGGCTCGCATGGCATCGCGTGCGTTCGGAAGGGTCGTTGATCCGTTCGACCAATGGACTCAGCAACGGCATCGTACCGTGGCTGAAAACCCTTGACTCGTCGGTGGCGGCGGTCAATCAGGGCGGCAAGCGCAAGGGCGCTGCGTGCGTCTATCTGGAACCGTGGCACGCGGATATCGAGGCCTTCCTCGAATTGCGCGAGAACACGGGCGACGAAGCACGTCGGACGCATCATCTGAATCTCGCGAACTGGATTCCCGACCTCTTCATGCAGCGGGTCGACACGGATGGCGCGTGGTCGCTGTTCGACCCCAAGGATGTGCCCGATTTCCCGGACCTGTGGGGCGAGGCATTCGAGCACGCCTACATCCAGGCCGAAGCGCAAGGTCTGGCACGGAAGGCGATCAAGGCGCGCGACCTCTACGCCCGCATGATGCGCACGCTGGCCCAAACCGGCAACGGCTGGATGACGTTCAAGGACGCATGCAACCGCGCGTGCAACCAGACGGCGAAGTCCGACAACACAGTGCACCTGTCGAACCTGTGCACCGAGATCATCGAGGTGACGAACGTTGGCGAGACCGCCGTCTGCAATCTCGGTTCAATCAACCTGTCACAGCATCACGATGGCCACGCGTTCGATTTCGACAAGCTTGCGCATACGGTGCAGGTCGCGGTGCGCCAGCTTGATCGCGTGATCGATCTCAATTTCTACCCGATCGATACCGCGCGTTCTTCCAATCTTCGCTGGCGTCCGGTTGGCCTCGGCCTGATGGGTTTGCAGGATCTGTTCTTCGCGCTGCGTCTGCCTTTC
>JBBRZD010000107.1:0-9517 GCA_038237055.1 Lysobacterales bacterium
GCCTGTGCGCCTGCAGCGGCTTGCGCGACGAGATAGCTCGCGACCGATTTGGCCAGCGTATCGAGCAGGCGGTGCATGGTAGCCGGGTCATCGAGTGCAAGCACTTTCGCGCGCGAGAAGTTCGATGAGCCTTCGCCTTCGATCATGTAGCACGCCAGCGTCCACGGGCTGCCGGAAAAACCGATCAGCGGCACGCGCTCGTTGAGTTCGCGACGGATCAGGCGCACTGCGTCCATCACGTAGCGCAGGTCGGTTTCCGGATCGGGAACGCCGAGTTTTTCAATGTCGGCCTTGGCTCGCAGCGGATGGCGCAGCTTTGGACCTTCACCGTCGACGAAGTGCAGGCCCAGTCCCATCGCATCCGGAATCGTGAGGATGTCGGAAAACAGGATCGCCGCGTCGAGCGCGAAACGCGCCAGCGGTTGCAGGGTAACTTCGCACGCAAGCTCGGGTGTCTTGGCGAGCGCGAGAAAACTGCCGGCGCGTTCGCGCGTGGCGCGGTATTCGGGCAGGTAGCGGCCCGCCTGACGCATGATCCAGATAGGCGTCATGTCGACGGGTTCGCGGCGCAATGCGCGCAGGAAGCGGTGGTCTGGGGTTATGGCTGCGGGCATGACGATTCGCTGGTTCGATGGCTGATGAGTGGAAGCGATGGAGCGATATTCTTTGTTGTTCGTCGTTCGGTATCCGGGACGAACCGTCTTCTTGAGTCGGCCTAGTCGAGGCGTGCGGTCGAGCCGTCAGCCGGAATTGCGTCCATCGAATCCTTGGCTGAACATCACCAGGAAGCCACGTTTGATCTGCGCATCGCGCGCATGCTCGAACGCACTCATCGCGGCATCGCGTTCAAGGTAGATCTCGCGCTTGCTGCTCGCGCGGCTGCCTTGTTGGCCCCATTCGCGGAACAGCGTCCAGCCGCCCAGCAGATCCTGCTGCAGCACGATCTGGTAGTAGCGCGGCGCGTCTGCGCCAGCGGGCTGGGTTTGCATGAAGAGGCGCATGGTTGACTTGGGATTGTAGCGTCGCACTGTGTCCGGGCGTTAGCGATCGCCAAAAATTCGTGCGCTCGCGGGGCGTGCGTCTCGCAAATCCGCCCGCCGCTGCGACCGATTTCGTGAAGTGCGCAGGAAAACGTGAAGCGGTGCGCACGACGACTTGGACGATCCGCTAAGCTAGCCGCCACATCTATACCCGGGGAGGGTTCATGGCCGCATTGCGGAAGGGGAAAGTAGCGCTCGTTGCTACCGTGTTGGGTATTGCAGGGCAGCTCACAGCCACGCGCGTTGCAACAGCGCAGGAGGCGGCGCCGGCACCCAACGATCAGGTGACCCAGCTTGAGGGCTTGACGGTACTCGGTTCGCGCCGTTACGACCGTGGCTCCGATACGGACACGCCGGTGCCGGTCGATATGCTGCCGATGACCAAGGCGGCCGAGCAGGGAGCGTCGTTCGATCTCGCGCAAACGCTGGAATACACAGCGCCTTCATTCACGTCGGGGCGTCAGACTGGCGCCGACAATGCCGACTCGGTCGATTCGGCTGCGTTGCGTGGACTCGGTTCCGACCAAACTCTTGTGCTGGTCAATGGCAAGCGCCTGCATTCGACCGCACTGATCAATTTGTTCGGCGCCCGCAATCGCGGTAATACCGGTACCGACCTCAACACGATTCCGCTGCTCGCAATCGACCATGTCGAAATCCTGCGCGATGGCGCGGCCGCGCAGTACGGTTCCGATGCGATCGCCGGCGTATTGAACATCGCCTTGAAGCGCCGCAAGGGCTGCGAAGCGGTTGTCGGCTACGGACAGTATTCGCGCGGCGATGGCGAAAACTATCTCGCGTCGGGTTACTGCGGTTTTGCCGCCGGCAATGACGGCGTGATTGCGCTGACCGGCGAATACCTTGATCGCGGCCGCTCCGACCGTTCCGGATCCGACAATCCACGCACGATCGGCGATACCTCGGTCAAGAACGGTACGTTCTATCTCAACGGCGACCTGCCGTTCGGGGATGGTGCGCATTTCTATTTCGACGGCGGCATCCAGAATCGCAATGCTTCTTCGGCCGCGTTTGCACGCGGCGGCATCGGCTCCGACGATATTCCTTCGCGCAATTCCGCCGCGATGTATCCGAACGGCTTCGTGCCGTTCATCGATCCCTACGTGCAGGATCGCCACGGCACGGCCGGCGTTTGGTGGATGTGGGACAACTGGCGCGTCGACGCATCGCAGACGCTCGGATACAACAAACTGATAGACACGATCCGGCATACGCTGAATGCGTCGATCGCGAATCTCGACCTGACCAATGGCGGTGCTGGCATCAGTCCGAGTGAATTCAGCGCGGGCGGCTTCGCGTTTACGCAAGCAACGAGCAACCTCGATTTCTCGCGCTTCTTCGACAACTGGCTGCACGGCGTCAACATCGCGTTCGGCAGCGAATTCCGCCACGAGAACTACCAGATCTTCGCCGGCGAGCCCGGCTCCTATCTGGATGTCGACGGCCCAGGCGGCGGCAATGCCGGCAGCCAGGGTTTCCCCGGTTTTCAGCCCGGCGACGTAACCGACAAGAGCCGCAACAGCTTTGCGGGCTACCTCGACGTTGAAACAAACTGGACCGATCGCTTCATGACCGACCAGGCCGTGCGTTACGAGCACTACAGCGATTTCGGCTCGACCGCAATCGGCAAGCTGGCCGGCGCGTTCCGGGTTACCGACCAGTTCCTGCTGCGTGGATCCGTCAGCACCGGTTTTCGCGCGCCATCGCTGCAGCAGCGATATTTTTCCTCGACCTTCACCGACTTCGTCAGCGGTGTGCCAGTCGATGTATTGCTGGCGCCGAACGGCGGAACGCTCGCACGCGCGGCCGGCATTCCGGACCTGAAGGAAGAGAAGTCCAAGAGCGCAACGCTCGGCTTCACCTGGAAGCCGTGGGACAGCACCTCAGTGACGCTGGATGCGTATCGCATCGATATCAACGACCGCATCGTGCTGAGCGGCTCATTCAATAGCGACGATCCGAATATTGGCGCGATCCTGCAGTCGCTCAATATTGGTGAGGCGCAGTTCTTCGTCAATTCGGTCGATACGCGCACGCAGGGCATCGATCTGACGATCAGCCATGGCATGGACCTGGGCAGCGGTCGCCTCGAGAGTTTCTTCGCGTTCAACCACGGTACGACCACGGTGGAGAAGGTGCACACGCCGGCATCGCTGATCGGTCGTGAGGATTCGCTGCTGGGCGAGCGCGATCGTTTGTTCATCGAAGGCGGTGCGCCACGTTCGAAAGCGACGCTTGGTTTCGACTACACCTTTGGCAACTGGGATACCGATTTCAAGGTGGTCTATTTCGGACCGCTGACGTTGGGTACGTTCTCGGGCCCACCGGTACCGAACCAGCATTATTCGGATCGCACGTCGGCGGATGTCAGCGTCACATACAGCTTTACCGAGAATACCAAGCTGACCCTTGGCGGCCAGAATATTCTCGACAAGTTCCCGACGGTGCAGAACGCGGATGAAACCGACAACGGCTTCAAGTACGAGGCCGTACAGTTCGGCTTGAATGGCGCCGCGTGGTTCATGCGTCTCGCGCACAAGTTCTAGGCAAAGGCGGAATGGGCTGCCGTGCGAGCGAGTGCTCGCACGGCAGATCAGGACGTCGGGTTGCTCAGGACAAGAGCGATCGCACGGTTATCCACATCCGCAACGATTTCGGCGAGACCAATCCCGCGCCAGAGAATCAGCCGCAGGCTTTCGCCGAGGTTCTTCTTGTCCAGGCGCATCAGTTCGAGCAGGCGTGCCGGATCGCAGGTTGGCAACGTCACCGGCAAGCCCAGCGCAGCGAGCAATCGGGCAAGACGTTCGGCATCCGCGCGCGGTGCGCGGCCCAGGTCGGTTGAAAGTCGCGCCGCGAGCACCATGCCGATCGCGACGGCTTCGCCGTGCAGCAAATGGCCGTAGCCGCTCGCGGTTTCGAGCGCGTGGCCGAACGTGTGTCCGAAGTTCAGCAATGCGCGTTCGCCGTGTTCGTGTTCGTCACGCGCGACCACGCCGGCCTTGTGCCGGAAACTGACCGCAATCGCTTCGACCAGGGCCGTGCCGTCGCGTGCGTTCAGCGCGGCGACGTTGTGCTCGAGCCAGTCGAAGAAAGCGGGATCGCCGATGGCGCCGTACTTGACTACTTCGGCGAGGCCGGCGCGGTATTCGCGGTCGGGCAACGTTGCCAGGGTATCGGTGTCGGCGACGACCGCACGCGGTTGGTGGAAGGCGCCAACCAGGTTCTTTCCGACCGGGAGATTGACGCCGGTTTTTCCGCCCACCGAGGAATCGACCATTGCGAGCAGGGTCGTCGGCATTTGCACGAAGTCGATGCCGCGCATCCAACATGCGGCTGCAAAGCCGGCTAGGTCGCCGATCACGCCACCGCCGAGTGCGAGAATCGTCGCGTCGCGTGTCGCGCCGAGCGCAGCCAGTGCATCGAAAACTTCTCCGCTGCTGGCGAGCGTCTTGTGTGTTTCGCCGTCAGGCAAGATGAGGATCGAATGCTTGAGGCCTTCCAGGCCAGCTCGCACGCGATCGAGATAGAGCGGCGCGATCGTTGTGTTCGTGACGACGAGAACATGGCGGCCGCGGATCGCGGGTCGCCAGAGCTCCGCGTCGCCGAGCAAGCCAGCGCCGATCCAGATCGGATAGGTGCGTGCGCCGAGCTCGACGTGCACGGTGGTCGTGGGGCTCATGCGGCAACGACCGCGTTGCCGCGCTGCCAGCGCGCTTCGAGCAGATCGAGCAGATCGTGTGCGACATGCATGCTGTTGCCTACGCCGCTAGAGCGCATGTGCAAATCGGCGATTTGTGCGTACATCGGGTTACGGTCCCTTGCCAATTGTTCGAGGCGCGCGCGCCGATCCGGCGCATGCAGGAGCGGGCGCTGTCGATCGCGTTCGAGGCGCGAGAGTTGCGCATCGATCGCGGCGTCGAGCCAGATCACGAAGCCGCGCTCATGCAGCTGGCGGCGGTTATCGGGGTTCAATATCGCGCCACCGCCGGTCGCAAGCACGATGCCGCTGCGTGAGGCGAATTCGACCAGTATTGCGCTTTCGCGTCGACGGAAACCCGCTTCGCCTTCCAGCTCGAACACCAGGGTGACGCTTGCGCCGGTATGCCGTTCGATCTCATGGTCCAGATCGAAGAACGGCATGCGGAAAAGCTCGGCGATCTGGCGCCCGACTGTCGTCTTGCCGGCACCCATCGGGCCGATGAAGAAGAGATTGGGCGCGGGATTCATGCGCGAATGCTAGCAGCCGGCACCGTGTCAGGCACGCAGGTGGCGTAAACTCGGCACTCCTGCCCGCCACCGAACTCTTCGCCCCATGCTGCGCTTCATGCTGCTGTTTCTCGTCCTGCTGAGCGTTCTGTTCGTGGCTGATCTGCTGCCGCCTGTCGACCAATACGTGATTCTTCCCTTCACGAGTGCGCTCGCGAAAGTATGTGTGTTTCTTGTCGGCCTGTTCGATTCTCACGTCATCGCCTACGGCAAGGTACTGCAGAGTACGAGCACCAATTTTGCGATTTCGATCGAGCGCGGCTGCAATGGCGTCGAGGCGGTGATAATCCTGATTTCGGCCATGCTCGCGTTTCCGGCACCGTGGAAGCACAAGCTGGTTGGTATCGGGCTTGGATTTTTCGCGATCCAGGTATTGAACATCGTTCGCATCATCAGCCTGTTCTACCTGGGCCAGTGGAATCGCACCTGGTTCGACTGGTTTCACCTATACCTGTGGCAGGCGTTGATCGTGCTCGATGCGCTGGTCGTTTTCCTCATCTGGTTGCGTTATCTGCCGCGCGATCCGGATGCGCCCCCGGTTGAGTGGGACCCGCTTCCGAGTTGATCTGCACGTGGTCCAGGCGCTCCGGAAGCCATCAGTACTTTGCGTAGCGGCTGTACCCGTTTGGGCGAATCCTGCCTTCGGTAAAGGTTCTTCCGCCCTTGACCAGCTTTGATATAGTGCCCGCGTACAACGGATGGAGTGTTGCCATGTCGATTGCCAAGGTCATTGAACTCAGCAGTTCGTCGCCGAAAAGCATCGAAGATGCTGTGCAGTCGGGTCTCACGAAAGTTTCAGAGACCGTCAAGAACATCAAGGGCGCGTGGATCAATGAAATCAAGGTTTCCACCGGCGATGACGGCAAGGTCAGCGAGTGGCGCGTCAACATGCGCGTCAATTTCATCGTTGACTGAGCGGCATTCCGACCCCTTCGACCACGCCCATGAGTAAACCCGTTGTAGTTGTGGGTCTGCTGGAAGACGATCTGGACATGGCGGCGCTCGTGGGTGGCTGGCTCGAAGAAGCCGGCTGTACCGTGCGATTGTTCCGAACCGCAAACGAATACCGGCGCCGTCAAGGGTCGGAGGCAATCGACCTGCTTCTGCTCGACTGGATGCTGCCAGACGTTGCCGGCATCGAGGTGCTGGAGACGATCAGGTCGTCCGCCAGCAGCGACTTGCCGGTTATTTTCCTGACGGCGCGCGACACCGAAGACGATCTCGTGCGTGGCCTCGCCAGCGGCGCCGATGACTACGTGATCAAACCGCCCAAGAAACGCGAGCTGATTGCGCGCGTGCGTGCCTTGTTGCGTCGGCACGCCGGCGCTAACGAATCGGGTGAGGCGATCGAGCTGGGGCCTTATTCTGTCGATGCAAAACGCCGGCGTGTCAGCATCGCAGGGCGCGAAATCGAACTGACCCAGCGCGAATTCGATCTGGCCAGCTTCCTGTTCCACCGCGACGGCCGCATCATCAGTCGCGATGCCCTGCTTGAAAACGTCTGGAATCTGAGTGCAGAGGTTTCCACGCGCACGGTCGATACGCACATCAGCCGCTTGCGCAAGAAGCTCGAACTCAATGGCGAGAATGGCTGGCGCCTGGCCGCGATCTATCAGCACGGCTACCGGCTTGAGCAGGTTTGATCGCAGCCACGGTAGATCCATCGGCGATGCGTGCATACGTCACCGCATAGTGCAAGAATCGTGGTCTGGCGCTGTCGGGATAAAAAAAATGGCGAATGCGGTGAAATCACTTTCGCGCAAGAAAGCCGACACGCGCAAACGCACCTCGAAAAACGAGCGCCGCCCTGCGCCGCCGCCTGCACTCACCAGGAGCAAACCCATGGCAGATCCGAAGAAGCCGGCGGCGGAGAACGGCGCCGACCGCAACGTCGATCAGATCCGCGACATCCTGTTTGGCGGCCAGATGCGCGACTACGAGCGGCGCTTCCAGGAGCTGAACCAGCGCCTCGAAGCCGATCTGACGCGCCTGCGCGATACCCAGGAAAAGCGCCTCGCACAGATCGACAAACGCATCGACGATCAGCTCGAAAAGCTCGGCAAGCTCGTGCGCCAGGAAGTACAGGATCGCAATAGTGCGGTGGACGACCTCGAATCACGTCTGCAGCAGGCCGCCCGTACTGCCCGTGGCGAAATCAACAAGGCGCTGGAAGGACTCGGTCATGAACTGACCACCAGCGACGAACGCCTGCGTAGCGCATTGGCGGATCTGCACACGACGGCGGCTGCGCGATCAACTGATACAGAAGCGGCGCTGGCACGCACCGGCGCTGAATTGCGGGCTGACAAAGTCGGTCGCGATGACCTTGCAGCGCTGTTGACCGAGTTCGGGCTTCGGCTGAAAGGCGATTTTGATTTGCCGCTGCCGAAATAGAGAAGGAGAGCGAGGGGAGCGCTGATGTGATTCCTTCCGGACTCGGCAACGAACTGGAGAAGCCGCGAGACGACTTCGCGGATCAGCCCGGCGTGGCACGTGAACGCGCCGAGCCCAATGAAGCATCTGTCGCGCAGGGTGATTTAGAGCGCTTGCGCGAACTCCTGCTCGGCGGGGAACGTCGCCAGCTCGACGCAGCGCACGAGCGCATAGCCGCCATAGAAAGCGCGCAGAGGGACTTGCCTCTCCGGTTGCAGGAAGCCGCGATCGCGGCATTGCGCAACGAGGGATCGAGTCCGCGCGTGGCTGACGCGCTGGCTGACCCGGTCGCACACGCGCTCGCCGCCGCCGTGGAGCGAAACCGACAGAGCCTCATCGACACGCTGTTTCCGATAATCGGGCCGCTCATCCGCAAGGCGATTGCAGAAGCGCTGCGCAACCTGGTCACCAATCTCAACTCGGGGGTCGAGAGCAGCTTCACCTTGAGCGGCATTCGGTGGCGCATCGAGGCATGGCGCGCCGGCGTCCCATACGCACAAGTCGTACTCAAGCATCGGCTTTCCTATCGCGTTGACCACGTCTTCCTGATCGAGCGCGATTCGGGACTTGTGTTGCAATACGAGTCGGCACCGGACCTCCCCGAGCTCGACGCCGACGCGATTGCCGGCATGCTTACCGCACTGGGCGACTTCGTCGGTGATTCGGTGGGCCGCGGCAGTGGCCAAACCCTGGAGTCGCTACGCGTCGGCGAACATCTGGTCTGGGTGATGCAGGGGCCGCGCGCAAATCTTGCCTGCTTCATGCGTGGCGTTCCGCCGGCGGAACTTCGCACGCTGCTCGAACAACGCCTGGAAGAAATCCACGTGCAGATTGCCGCCGTTTCTTCCAGGGACGAACTGAAATCGCCAGCGATCAAGGAATCGTGGCGCATTTCGCTGCAGCCGGACTCGCTGGTGTGTGTGCCGGCTGCCGTCGATGCGTCCGCAAAAAAATCAATACCTTGGCCGCTGATTGTGGGCTCGTTGATCGTGCTTGGCCTGCTCGCATGGTTCATCGTCAGCCGCGAGCGCTGGAACGCGCGCATCGACGCGCTGCGCCACCAACTTGCGGCGCATCCCGGATTCGTGCTGACCGGCATCGATGCGCAGCGCTGGAAATCCGTCACCGTGCATGGCCTGCTTGATTCCGATGCCGAGCCGCTGAATGACGTTCTCGCTGCGGCGCGGCTCGGCCGCGCGCAGACCAGGATCGATGTCGCTGGGTATGTATCAAGCGATGACGCGATTGTCGCGCGCCGCGCGACACGTCTGTTGGCCCCACCGGCCGGCGTGCAATTGACGGTGAAAGACGATGTGCTGCACTTGGCGGGTAGTGCTCCCGATGCCTGGATTGCCAGGATGCGTGACCGCGCGCAGTGGATAGCGGGCGTTGCGCGCGTCGAGTCAACTTTGGGGCCTGAAACCGATCCGCTGGTGTCTGCGCGCGCGCAACTTGACGCCTTGGTGCGCAAACTGGAAACGCCCAGGATTTCATTCGCCACCGCCACCGCCACCGCTCATCTGCCGCCAGCTGACTCGATCGTCGATGCGCTGGCGGACGACGTTCGCAATGCGCGTGTGCTTGCGACGACCGCTCGGGTCGGAATTTCGTTTGCGGCGATTGGCCTGACTGACGATCCCGGCAGCCGAGCCGCCAACGTTCGGATACGTGCAGCACGTGCCCAATGGTTGGTTGATGCACTCTCCGCGCGCGGAATTTCAGCGATCGAAGCCGGCGCGGTGCCTGAAGGCGCGATCAGC
>JBBRZD010000108.1:0-9456 GCA_038237055.1 Lysobacterales bacterium
AATGGTCCGGCGGCCGTGGGCGGCGCGTTTCCGAGCGTTTCGCCATGGGGCATCCCGCTACTCAACACGTTGTTGCTGCTGTCGTCGGGCGTGACGATCACGATCGCGCACCACGCGCTGCGCGCGGGCAATCGCAAGCAGCTACTGATCTTCCTCGCGCTAACCGTGCTGCTCGGTGCGACCTTCCTTGGCTACCAGGCGCACGAATACGCCGAAGCCTACAGCCATAACCTGACCCTTGGCAGTGGCGTCTACGGCTCGACGTTCTTCATGCTGACCGGCTTCCATGGTCTGCATGTCACGCTCGGCGCGATCATGCTGACGGTGATCTGGTTCCGCTGCGCCAGGGGCCACTTCACCAAGGACAACCACTTCGGTTTCGAGGCGGTCGCCTGGTACTGGCATTTCGTCGACGTGGTCTGGCTCGGGCTGTTTCTTTTTGTTTACGTGCTTTGAGAGCCGGGATTCGGGATTCGGGATTTGGAATCGCTTATTGAAGCAGGCTGATCGAAGCGGGCTGATCGAAGCGAACCAAGCCCCTCAGGCAAGCGCGCTTGCGCTTCTTCGAATCCCGAATCCCGAATCCCCAATCCCGGCCCTCAGCCACCCACGCCATGCGGACGGATGATTCCGGTCCAGATGCCGATGATGACGAGCGCGATCAGCAGCACGGACAGCGCAATACGGCGCGTCAGCGCCTTGAGAGTGCGGTCGCTGTCGCCCTTGTCGGTCATCATGAAATACAAGCCGGCGCCCAGGTTGTAGACGATGGCAAGAAAGAAAACCAGGATAAAGACGGTGCTGAGCATGTGCGATCGCCTTGGTCGGCGCGAGTGGCCGGCCGCGCCGGCGATTATATCGTTTCGCTGTGGTTAGGCGTTGGCACAGGCCGCGCGTATTTGCGATCGTGTTGACGATCGCAGGTATCGCGTTGTTCGTGTGGCTGGGACAGTGGCAGACGCGGCGCGCGCACGAGAAGGCAGAGTTGTTCGCCGCATTTGCAGGCGCTGCGCAGCAGACGCCGGTCACCATCGAGCAAGCACGTCAGCAGAAAGCTTCGCTGCGCTATCCGCTGGTGCGCGTCAGCGGCCGTTACGACCCGCAGCACGCCTACATCCTCGACAACCAGGTGCGCGACGGGCGTGCCGGCGTGATGTTGTTCGATGTGTTCGAGCCATCCGATGGCAGTCTGCAAATGTTGGCAAACCGTGGCTTCCTCGCGCGCGATGCACGCGGCGCGCGCCCGCAGGTACCGATGCCGCCTGCGGGGGAGCAGACACTGACTGCGTTATTTGCGCCGCCCCCGGGTTCAGGCCTGCGTCTGGGTGGCAACGCCCTGCCGCATCAGCAAGCCTGGCCGAAAACCAGCATCTATATCGACGTCGCCGAAATCGCGGCCGATCTTGGCCGTCCACTCGATCAGCACGTGCTGCTGCTGATGCCCGCGAGCGGCGATACCTCGAGTGCTGCCTTCGTGCGCGAGTGGAAGCCCGAGGTGTTTCCACCCGAGCGCCATCTCGCCTACGCGTTCACCTGGTTCCTGTTCGCCGTCGTCTGCGCCGCGACGTTCGTGATCGTGCACTGGCGCAAGCAAGAGGCCCCGCAATGACCCCACACATGCGCAATCGCATCGGCATGATCCTGATCCTGGCCCTGTTCGCAGCGCCGCTGGTGACTGCTTACGTGCTGAATGCGATCGGTTGGCGACCTGCCGGCTCGCGCAACTACGGCGAGTTGATCGAACCACCGCAGGACCTGACTGCAGCGCGCTTTCTGCTGGCCGACGGCACGCCGCTCGCGTGGAAGAATGAAGACTGGTCGTGGACGATCTTCGCGATCACCGGCCCCGATTGTGCCAAGCAATGTCTCGCGCGCCTGGATGAATTGCGTCGCGCGCGGTTGACGCTGAACCAAAATACGTTCCGCGTGCGCATCATCGTGCTCGACGACAACATTCCCGCGTCGGCGCTGGCGGATCTCAAACCAGTCGGAACCGCACGCGACGTCGACGCAAAGCTTGCGAGCCTGCGCTCGGCCGCGCCGGATACGGTCGCCGTCGCATTTGCCGATCCGCACGGCTTCCTCGTGCTGCGCTATCCGGTTGGATATGACGCCAACAAGCTGCGCAAGGATCTGGAACGGGTGATCAAGAGTTGATGACGATGCGCAATCTGTTCACGCCCGTGCGCATCGCTGCGTTTGCCACGGTGTTCGCGTTCCTGGTAATTGTGTTTGGCGCGTTCGTGCGCTTGTCGAATGCTGGTCTGTCATGTCCGGATTGGCCGACTTGCTATGGCCAGGCGACCTGGCCCGGACACGAACAGGACATCGCGCGCGCCAACGCGGCATTTCCGGATCGTCCGTTCGAGACGCACAAGGCCTGGCGCGAACAGGTTCACCGCATGATCGCTGGCACGCTTGGCGTGCTCGTATTTGCGCTAGCCCTGGTTGCGGCATGGCGTCGCCGTGCATTGCTTGCCGCATTGCTGCTCGCGGCACTCGCGGCAGCACTCGGCGTATTCGCCTACATCAAGGGAGCGTACGACGCCTCAGCTATTTTCTCGTCCGTCGCGATCGCACTGCCATTGTTCGCCGCGTCGCGCCTTGATCGCAGTGCGCCATGGCGCGTCGCGGTGGTCGCATTCGCGGTGGTGATCCTGCAAGCGATGCTCGGCATGTGGACGGTCACCCTGCTGCTGAAACCCATCGTCGTGATGGCGCATCTGCTCGGTGGATTGCTCACGTTTTCTCTGCTCGGTTACGTCGCGCTGCGCCTGGGCAATACGCAGATGCCGACGCCGGAGCAGTCGCGCCTGCGGCCGATGGTGGTGATCGCGCTGGTATTGATCGGATTGCAGATCGCTCTCGGCGGCTGGACCAGCGCGAACTACGCAGCGCTCGCCTGCGGCACGGATTTTCCGAAATGTGCGGGAGCGTGGTGGCCAACGACCGACTTCCACGAAGGCTTCGTGCTCTGGCGCGGCATTGGCGTCAACTACGAGGGCGGCGTGCTCGACGGGGCCGCGCGCGCGGCGATTCAGATCGCGCATCGCTTCGGCGCGCTCGTCGTGTTCGGTCATGTCATGGCAACGGCCGTACTCGCCTGGCGCCGCGGCTTGCGCAGGATCGGCGGACTGCTCGCGCTCCTGCTCTGTTGCCAGGTCGCACTCGGCATCGCGAACGTGAAGCTGCTGCTGCCGCTGCCTGTGGCGACCGCGCACAACGGCGGCGCCGCGCTGCTGCTGTTGTGTCTCGTTGCGCTGCTTGTACGCACGCAAGTCCGCTTGCCCGAAGCAACCGCGCTGTTCTCGCGCCCGCGTGCTGGCATAGTGTGATCCCGTGAAAGCCCGCTCCCTCTTCAGCCAGTACTTTGAACTGACCAAGCCGCGTGTCGTTGCGCTGATCGTCTTCACGGCGATCATCGGCATGTTCCTCGCCGTACCCGGTTTGCCGCCATTGCGCCAGTCGGTCGCCGGTTTCATCGGCATCTGGCTCGCGGCAGCATCCGCTGCAGCACTCAATCACCTGATCGACCAGCGCATCGACAAGCTCATGGCGCGCACGTCGCAACGCCCGCTCGCGACCGGCACGCTGACACCGATGCAGGTGCTCGTGTTCGCGCTGACTCTCGGCGCATTGTCGATGGCTATCCTGATCGTGCTGGTGAATACGTTGACGGCGGTGCTGACGTTTGCCTCGCTGATCGGCTACGCGGTCGTCTACACCGCGTATCTGAAGCGTGCGACGCCGCAGAACATCGTGATCGGCGGTGCGGCTGGCGCGGCGCCGCCGGTGCTCGGCTGGGTCGCGGTGACCGGCCATGTACATCCGTATGCGCTGCTACTGTTCCTGATCATCTTCATCTGGACGCCGCCGCATTTCTGGGCGCTGGCGATTTTCCGTCGTGAAGACTATTCGCGCGCGCAGGTGCCGATGCTGCCGGTGACGCACGGCGTCGTCTACACGCGCTGGCACGTGCTGTTTTATACCGTGCTGCTGATCGTGATCACGGTGTTGCCGTACCTGACCGGGATGAGCGGCCTATTCTATCTGGGGGGCGCGCTCGTGCTCGGTGGCGGCTTTCTTTACTACGCGATCCGGCTGCTCAATCCGCCGAATGAATTTTTCGCGATGCGCGTGTTCAACTACTCGATCATCTACCTGATGGCGCTGTTCGCTTTCCTGCTGGTGGATCACTATCTGATGCCGGCGCCGTCGGGTGGAAGCGGCATGCTGCTGCAGAAAGTCGCGTAGTCGCTTCCCACCACGCGACACACGGATTAACGTAGGCGCCTTTCCCGCTCCGGAGGCAATGATGGCCAGCATTTACGACTTCAATGCAAAGACCATCGATGGCGCAGAGCAAAAGTTCGACGCCTATCGCGGCAAGACGATGCTGATCGTCAATGTGGCGTCCAAGTGCGGATTCACGCCGCAGTACACCGGCCTCGAAGCGCTGTACAAAAAATTCCAGGGGCAGGGCTTGGTCGTGCTCGGATTTCCGTGCGACCAGTTTGGTCATCAGGAGCCGGGCGACGATGCGGAGATCAAGAACTTCTGCGCGCTGACTTATGACGTCAAATTCCCGATGTTTTCCAAGGTCGACGTCAACGGCGCGAACACGCATCCGCTGTACAAGTATCTGAAGCACGAGGCCAAGGGCCTGCTTGGCAGCGAGGCGATCAAATGGAACTTCACCAAGTTCCTCGTCGACAAGGACGGTGCAGTGGTGAAGCGCTACGCGCCGACCGATACGCCGGAATCGATCGGCAAGGATCTCGCCACGAAGCTCTGAGCCGATGAGCGTTGACGCGGCAGCTGCACGCATGCCGCATCCGACCGCGGACGCGCTGACCCGCAAGGACTTGCGCACGCTCGCGCTCGCCGCGCTCGGCGGCGCGCTCGAGTTTTACGACTTCATCATCTTCGTATTTTTCGCGAACGCGATCGGGCAGCTCTTCTTCCCGCCCGACACGGCCGACTGGTTGCGTCAGCTGCAGACCTTCGGCTTGTTTGCGGCGGGTTACTTCGCGCGCCCGCTCGGCGGCATCCTGATGGCTCACTTCGGCGATCGCGAAGGACGCAAGCGCATGTTCATGCTGAGCGTGCTGCTGATGGCCTTGCCAACGCTCGCAATCGGACTGCTGCCGACCTACGCGAGTATCGGCTACGCCGCGCCACTCGCGTTGTTGCTGCTGCGCATCCTGCAAGGCGCTGCCGTCGGCGGCGAAGTGCCGGGTGCGTGGACCTTCGTCGCCGAGCACGTGCCGGCCGGGCGCATCGGTTTCGCCTGCGGCACGCTCACTGCGGGGCTGACCGCGGGCATCCTGCTCGGTTCATTGATCGCCACCGCGATCAACCGCGGACTCGGCGCGGACCAGGTACTCGCATTCGGCTGGCGCATTCCGTTCGTGCTCGGCGGCGCATTCGGCGTATGCGCGGTATTCCTGCGCCGCATGCTCGCCGAGACGCCGGTGTTCGAGGAACTGCGCCAGCGCCGAGCGTTGGCGCAAGGGCTGCCGTTGAAAACGGTACTGACGGATCATCGGAGCGCGGTCGGGCTGTCAATGCTGCTGACCTGGCTGCTGACGGCCGCCATCGTTGTCGTGATCCTGCTCACGCCGCAGCTGATCCAGAAACTCTTTGCGATCCCGGCGGCCATCGCGCTGTCCGCCAACAGCGTGGCGACGTTTGCTTTGACGATTGGCTGCATTGCGTTCGGCCTGCTCGCTGATCGCATCGGCGCGGTGCGCGCATTGATGATCGGCTGCGTGGCTGTACTCGTGTCGACGCTTGTGCTGTATTCCTGTCTGGCACGCTCTTCGGATCACCTGTACGCGCTGTATGGGTTGGCCGGGTTTTGTGTGGGCACGGTCGGCGTGATCCCGGTCTTGCTGGTCCAGATGTTTCCGGCGGCGGTGCGTTATTCGGGCATTTCGTTTGCCTACAACGTCGCCTACGCCGTGTTCGGTGGCTTGACGCCACAACTCGTCATCCTCGCCGTGCAGCGCGAGCCGCTGGCGCCGGCCTACTACGTTGCGGCGCTGTGCGTGGTCGGCCTGGTCGTCGCACCGCTGGCTGGGCGGTGCGTGCTGAAGGTGGATACGCTTCCAACCGTGGCGTGAGCGGCGCGCCGCCGCGATAATCGCCCGATGAAGAACGACATGCGCGACGCAATCCTGATCGGCGGCGGCCATAACGGCCTGGTCTGCGCGGCTTATCTGGCCAAGGCCGGGCTCAAGGTGACGGTGCTCGAAAAGCGCGATGTCGTCGGCGGTGCCGCGGTGACCGAGGAATTTCACCCGGGCTTCCGCAATTCGGTCGCGGCGTACACGGTATCGCTGTTGCAGACGAAGGTGATCGCCGATCTTGATCTTGCCCGGCATGGCCTGCGCATCGTGTCGCGCAAGCTCAACAATTTCCTGCCGTTGCCGCATGACCCGGACCCGAAAAAGAACTATTTGATAAGCGGTGGCGGGCGCACGCGCGACGAAGTCGCGAAGTTCTCGCTTCGCGATGCCGAGCGCCTGCCCGAATACGAGCGTCGGCTCGATGCAATTGCCGACGTGCTGCGCGCGGTTGCGCTGGAGCCGCCGCCGAACGTGACCGAGGGTGGCTGGCTGAAGGCGCTGCCGGAACTGTTGCGCGCCGGCAAGCTCGGCCGTCGCGTGAATGCGCTGGATGCGACCTTGCGCACCGACCTGCTCGACCTGTTTGCGATTTCGGCGGCGGAGTATCTCGGTCGCTTCTTCGAGAGCGATCCGATCAAGGCATTGTTCGGTTTCGACGGCGTGGTCGGCAATTACGCGAGCCCGTACACGCCGGGCAGCGCCTACGTATTGCTGCACCACGTCTTCGGTGAGGTGAATGGCGTCAAGGGCGCCTGGGGTCACGCGATCGGTGGCATGGGTGCGATCACTCAGGCGATGGCGAAGTCGGCGGCGGCCGTCGGCGTCGACATCCACGTCGGCACTGGTGTGCGCGAGATCATCACAGAGAAAGGTCGCGCGGTGGGCGTCGTCACCGACAAAGGCGAGGCGCTGCGCGCGCGCGTGATCGTCGCCAACGTGAATCCGAAACTGCTGTACGAACGCCTGCTCGATCCCGCTGTCGTGCCGGCACCCACGCGCGAGCGCATGGCGAACTGGCGCTGCGGCTCGGGCACGTTCCGCATGAATGTCGCGTTGAGCGAGTTGCCGTCTTTCAGCGCATTGCCGGGACCCGGAGATCACTTGACCGCGGGTATCATCATCGCGCCCAGCCTGGACTACATGGATCGCGCCTACCTCGATGCGCGCGCGCACGGCTGGTCGAAGCAGCCGATCGTCGAGATGCTGATTCCGTCCACGCTCGACGATTCGCTCGCCCCACCGGGGCTGCACGTCGCGAGCCTGTTCTGCCAGCACGTCGAACCGGTGCTGTCAGGCGGACGCTCGTGGGACGATCATCGCGATGAAGTCGCGGACCTGATGATCGCAACCGTCGATGCGTGCGCACCGGGTTTCAAGGCATCGGTACTCGGGCGGCAGATCATGAGCCCGCTCGACCTCGAACGCGATTTCGGCCTGCTCGGCGGCGACATCTTCCATGGTGCGCTGAGCTTGAACCAGTTATTCAGCGCACGCCCGATGCTCGGCCAGGCGAATTATCGCGGCGCGTTGCCGGGTCTCTATCTTTGCGGAGCTGGCACGCACCCAGGCGGCGGCGTTACCGGCGCGCCGGGGCACAACGCGGCGCGCGCAATTATCGCGGATACGCGTTGACCGCTCAGCCTTGGGGCGTCGCGTCGTTTGCGTCAGTCGCCGTATCGGCCGGATCGACGACGTCGGTGCCGTCTGCGTTCTTTTTCGACTGCTTCTTCAGGCGCTTTTCGTCCTGCTTTTTCTTCTTTGCAATGTCGCGCTGACGCTTGTCGAAGTTGTAATTGGGCTTTGCTGCCATCGAGATCTCCGTCGGTTTGGTAATGCGCGCATATGGCGCATAGTGAATGTACACAAAAAAACCCCGGGCATTGCGGCCCGGGGTTTCGGTGTTGCTACGAAGCAGGTTGCTTACGCGACCTGGACTTCGTCGGCCTGCATGCCCTTCTGGCCCTGCACGGCGATGAAGCTGACGCGCTGGCCTTCAGCGAGGCTCTTGAAACCCGCGCCCTGGATGGAGCGAAAATGCACGAAAAGATCCGGGCCGCTTTCCGGCGTGATGAAGCCGAAACCCTTCGCATCGTTGAACCACTTGACGGTACCGTTCTGGCGATTTGCCATGACTAACTCCTGACACTCAAAAAGGAAATTACGCGACCAAGGACCCCCGGGTCGAGACTGAGTTGCAAGGAGAAAGCGATGTAGAGGCGATGGAGCGAATCGTTAGATCGACCGCATCGGGCCACGATTCACAGTGACCCTGGCAAACACAGTGCCGGCACAATACACCGGAATCGGTCGCAAAGCGAGTCCGAAAATGAACAGGTGGCGGTCAAGGTTGTTTCGGTGGCGGTTCTGGCAGTCGCGTGCCTTTGCTGAGCAGCAGCTCGCGCAGCTCGTTGCGTTCTTCCTCGTTCAGCCCGGTCAGGCCTTTCGCTTCGAGGTCCGATCGGCGCTGGGACGCGTTCTGCCGATCGAGCTGGCGGATTGCGCCGAGGAATTCCGCGCGGCTTTCGTCTTCGCCGCCGGGGAAATCCATCACCGCCAGTTTCTGCAAGGCATTGGCTTCCTCGCGCGTGGCGAAGTGTTCGAGCAGGGCGCCGGTGGTGATGTCCGGCCGCGTACGGCAGAGCCCGATCAGCTCGATCAGCAATGGGATGCCGGGTTGTCGCAGTTCGGCGAACGTCCATGGTGGTTCGATGGCGACGGCGAGCGCGGGCCGTTGTACCAGCAAGGTGACGGCGGCGCGCACCAACGAGCGTTGCTGTGGCGGCGCGTTTCGCGAACGCGCGGGAGGCGATTCGGGCGCGGCGACGTGCACGCGCACGCCGGTCGACTTGTCGAGCTCGGCGAGCATGAGGTCACGGAAGGCGCCATCCGGAATCTGCGCAAGCAGCGGTCGCGCGCGCTCAGCGAAACGCGCGCGGCCGTCGAGGCTGGCGAGATTCACATCCTTGCCGATTTCGTTGAAAAAGAACTCGCTGAGCGGGGTTGCGTCCTTCAGGCGCTGCTCGAAGCCGGCGAGGCCTTCCTTGCGGATCAGTGAATCCGGATCCTCGCCATCGGGCAGGAACAGGAACAACGCCTGCCGTCCATCACGCATGCGCGGCAGCACCGATTCGACCGCACGCCATGCCGCTTGACGGCCTGCGCGGTCGCCGTCGAAGCAGAAATAGACGTCGGCACATTGGCGGAACAGGATTTCAGCGTGATCGCGCGTGGTCACTGTACCCAGTGTGGCGACCGCCTGCGGCACGCCGAACTGATGCAGACTGATCACGTCCATGTAGCCTTCGACGACGATCAGGCGCGGAAT
>JBBRZD010000109.1:0-9368 GCA_038237055.1 Lysobacterales bacterium
GGAAGCGACTCAAAGCCGCATCGGATTCAGCGTGGCCGCCGTCAGCGGTGAGTGCGCGCGCCAGCATCGCCGATTCGATCACGCGAACCTTTCATGGGTGCGTGCACCTATTGGGTGCTTGCATCGATGAGTCGACACTTATCAGCTACGGCCATCCCACTTTCGTCACTCCTTGTTGAGCGCCTGCGCCGGCGCGGGCTCATTGAGCCGCGGTAGTCGCATCGCCGGCGCGTCCTCATCCGCAAATTCATCAAGCGCCACGACTTTGCCCGCGGCGTTGCGGATCACCGTGAAATAGTCGAGTGCTTCGTCGAAATAAAGTACGTCTGCAGACGCTGCATGCAACACATGCGCGCTCCCTCCGTCGCGCTGTGTATAGAGTTCGTTGCCGCGTGCGGTAACGATCCGGCGCCCGCTCTCTCCTCGCTTGTACACACCGATCAATGCGCGCAGCTGCGCCGCGGTTAGCGCGATGGGGTGTCTCACCGCATAGGGGCGGCCAAGCGCAATGGCGGCGAGCTTGGACGCGACTGTGCCGAGGTCGGCATGGGGAAGATCCGTATTGCTGAGCACCACAACCGTAACCGCCGGCTCAGGCACATAGAGGGTCACCGACATGAATCCGGGAATGCGTCCGTCGCCCTCGAATGCCTTCTCACCGCGCAGCTTCAACACAGAAAGGCCGTAGGCGTAGTCGGCAGGCTGGCCGGATGGCGTCGGAACCGGAGTGGTCATGCGTCGATAGCTGTCTGCCGTGAGCACCTTGCCGGTATGAAGGGCGCGCAACCAGTGGAACAAATCATCGACATTCGAAGCCAAGGCTCCCGCAGCGCCGGCTTGGCTCATGCTCAGGTAGGCAGCGTTTTCACTGCGACCCTTTTCATCGAGCGTGTAGCCTGCCGCCCGATTGGCGATGAGCGGCTGAGCTTCGTCGTAGACGGTGTACGTCAGCGCCAGTGGCGCCAGTACCTGTTCGCGAATCGCTTCATGCCAAGATTTTCCAGTCAACTTCTCGATCACGGCACCGAGCACCAGGTAACCGGAATTGTCGTACTTCCAGTTTGTTCCTGGCGCGAAGTCGACGGGAAGATCCTTGAATACGGCCAGGAGTTTTTCGGTATCGAGGTCTTGACGTATCGCACCACCGAAGTAGCCGTCGATTTCTGTGTAGTCCTTGATGCCGGAGGTGTGATTGAGCAGCTCGTGAATGGTGATGCGAGCACCATTGGGATAGTCCGGCAGGAATTTCGAGAGCGGATCGGTCAGCGACAGCCGACCTTGCTCGACCAGCTTCAGGATTGTCGCTGCAGTGAATTGCTTGGTATTGGAACCAATGCGGAAGACCTGATCGGAAGTCATGGGCACGCCCAATTCGATCTGTGCCATTCCGCGTGCCCCGCGATAGAACACCTCATCACCGCGCGCCATGAGGACGGCGATACCGGGGCCCTCAGCGCTCCCCGATTCGGACATAACCTGTTTTGCCCGCAGGGCGACCACGGCGGCGGATGGAAGCTCTGCTGCGACTACACAGCTCGATACCATCGCTATGAAGAGTCCAACGCACCACGTACCCGCCATCATCCGCAATTTCATGAGTGACTCCTGTTGGTCGCCCCAGGCATTGGAGCGACGTTCCTGTCGTGAATGGAAAAAGGTTGACAAAACCTCACAGCGACCCGACGTGTAATATCTGCGTGGCGACGCGTCCGGTACGGAGCATCACGCCTTGGGCGTCACCAGAATCGGATCCAATCGGTCCGGCGCCGGCGCAATGCGTGTGGGTGAGCCCGCGTGCAGCGCAAACACCACCGGGACAACGGCCGCGCTCGCCACGTCCCAACCGTTCCGTCGTGCAGGATTGAACGTCCACGTGTTCACGCCCGCAAGGGCCACTGCGGCCAACGGGGCCGCAGATGAGGGAGTGACATGGTCCACGCTCGCCGACGCGACGCCGCCATCCTTCCCTACTTGCACCTTTACATACACCACACCTTCGATGCCGGCTTGGGCTTGCTCGGCCGGATAGTCGATGGCTCTTGTGGAGCGAAAGCTCGCTTGGCGCATGACGTCCGGCGTCCCGTACGAGGGGTCGCCATCCAAGGAATACGCGAAAGGAACCAACACGTCGCCTTCGACGGGAATCCCTGCACGCAGTGCTGGGGTGAAGCGCCATTGAAGGACGGCCGTTGCACTCGCGCTGGCCAATTCGGTGGCTGTCGCCGGGGCAACACTGACAACGTCCGTGCCAGTAGGTCCGCCGTGTTCGTCGACATGCACCCTCAGTACAACGTTGCCTTCCACATGGCCACGGGCTGCAGCGGCCGGGTACTTGGGCGGATACGTGCGACGGTAGGACGCAATCTCTTGCGGGCTGAGATCGACATCCGCACGGCCGGTAAAGCTGTCCGAGTTGACGGGCCGCAAAGCAGAGTCGAAATTTGCGCTTGAAGAATTGCCACTCGGTATCGATGTAGTGCCTGATTGCGGAACACTTCGATCGCGATTCGCGATGATCTGCGACGCAATCAATTTCGACTTGTCGTCCGGACGCAGGTCTTGTACTCGCTGCGCCAATGTCGGTAGCCACTGCAGCGAATGCGCTGGGGCCGGGACCGTTGTCGCTCGCGGAAGATCGTCGCGAATATCCGCGACGACTATCTTGCCGCCATCCTCGCGCGACTCGCGCACACTGCTCTCGTCTGATTGCGAATTCACAGTAATCATCGGCGCATCGGCGTAGCGCGTTTCGATTCGAGTTGGCTGGGCAGCCCACGCGGTGTAGCTACCGGACACGATCAGGATCCCAGCGAAGCAGATGCCGATCCACCGACGCGACCTGCCGACCGAAGGGCGCTTGAGCATGAAAATTCTTTCCGCAAGTGGATTGCGAGACTGCCAATGGCAAGCAAGGAACGCCTCGGAATCGACAAATTGGGTTTTCAGCATGGCTTCGGCATAGGCGCGCCGTGCGTGCGGGAACCGCGCGATCACGGCTGCATCGCATGCGACTTCCTGATCGATCAGGAAATAGGTTGCGGCGTAATGAACAAGAGGGTTGAACCAGAACACACTCCGCAGTGACGCCGCGAGCGTGTTGATATACGTATCGCCGCGAATGAGATGGTGACGCTCATGCGCAAGAATCAGGTCCCGTTCCATCGGGCTGTAGCGTTGTTCAAAATCAACCGGAAGCACGATGCGTGGACGCCACATGCCCACCAGCGCCGGACATCCCGCCATGGTCTGCGCGCGAAACAGATTCCCCTCGATCGCGTGCAGGGCTCCGAGCTCGCGCATGAAGCGGCCCCGATGCCAAACGAAGAGCGCGAACGAGATCGCAGTTCCAGCCATCCAGACGCCGATCAGCCAAGGCGCGATGTCAAAGCTGGCTGCATCCAACGTCGCGGACATTGGCATTACGTTGATCGATAGCAGAACGGAGGAACTTGGCAACGCCGGCGCCAATTGCCGTATGACGAGCCTGGCAGGCGCAGGCATCAGCGGCGCCAATGACGCGAGGGGCACAAGGCCCCACAAAACGTATGCAGCCTCAGTACCGCCGTAGTGGCGCACCGCCTTGCGAAGCGTCAACACCAGCACGATCGCCGCGCTGCAGGCAAGCAACGCAGCGGTCACTCTCCATGCGAGTTCATTCATTGCCGAGGTCCTCGATCAGCCGCTTCAGCTCTGCAATATCTTTCTTGCTGAGCTTCTGTCGCGAAGAGAATTGGACGACCATCGGTGCGATGCGTCCCTTGAACAGGCGGTCGAGGAGTGTCTTGCTTTCGGCATGCACGTAATCAGCGCGCTCCAGTAGCGGCCGATAGACATACCGGCGACCATCGCGATCGGCGGCAATCGCCTTTTTCTTCAGCAGCCGATTCAACAACGTCCTGATCGTCGCTTCCTGCCATTCCACATGCCCATCGAGGATCGCAACCACCTCGTCAGCCGTCAGTGGATACGTTTGCCAAAGCACTTCCATCACGCGGCTTTCTGCATCGCTGATCATTGACAGAAACCTTTTACGTTCGTAATAGGTGCAACTATTACACGCGTAAAACACCACGTCAACGCCTACATCCGTGTTTCTGCGGCCGTTACCCGACGCCGCTGCCGAGTGAGATACCGTACGCAAGTGCGCAATTGCGCGGGCGGCATCGAGAGGTTTGCACGAGTCGTCAACGAGTAGACGAAGCGAATGTCCGCCAGCACCAAGCTGCCGGGCGCAAGGAATTCCGCAACCGCAGCGTCGACCTTATCGCGAGAGTCGCCGCGCATTCGCTTTCGCCTTGCGAAGCGCCGGAGCAACGACGCTACTGGAAACGTCCGCAACTGAGGAGAGCATCAGGTTCGCCAATGCATTCGCTTTTTCACCTGGCGATCTGCCGGGCTGAAACCACGAACGCATGAGCAACGTGGTGAAGTTGGCGTTTGCACGCATGAGGGCCGCAGTCATTCCAATGGCCGCTTCCGTCGACGCTGCGACCTTCTCACCAACCATCCGACGTGATTCCCGCTTTCCAGCCGCCGATGTTTGCGAGCCGGGAACAGCCATGCGCGATATTCTCTGCGCGATGACAACCGGTGTGGTCACCGCGAGATCGGCGATTTGCTTTGCAGCGCGGACTTGTTTTCCAGCAGAACGCTTGGCCATGTCAGACACCCGAGAATCAACAGACACGCATGGTCCGACAGCCGCGATGAATACCGCCGGAAGAAGAGTCGTGAATGCGCGCGTGTTCGATGATTCAAATGCAGCGACCGCCCGCGTCAACGTCATCTACGACAAGAACTTCCGGTAGGTTCCGGCTTGATCAGGCTTGGCATTGTCAAGCCCAGCATTGCATCCGCGATACCGGCCTTTCGCGTACGCGAATTAGGTGGTTGCAGCTTTGAGGTCGAGGGTGTGCACGACCTGAGTCGAATCGCTCGGGTCCTGTTTGTGCGTGAAGCCAAGATGCTCCGCCAGATCGCGCATCGGCTGGTTGTCGGCCGAATCGATCGAATACATGCATTCGATGCCACGCTGGCGCGCAACACCGATCAGATGCTGCATGAGGATCGTCGCAAGCCCCTGATTGTGCCAGTCATCGCTGACTGTCACCGCGCATTCGCAACTCAAACCGTCGGGGCGTGCACTGTAGCGACTGACGCCGATTTCGCGCTCGTCGACGCCCTCACCGTGCAACGCGACAAAAGCCACCTCACTCGCAGGATCCGGGTGCGTGAACTGCCTCAGCAATTCGGCGCTCGGTGTCTTCATCTCGCCAAGGAAGCGAAAACGGATTGATTGAGGGGACAATTCCTCGATGAAGCGGCGCTCAAGTTCGACATCGATGTCGCGTATTGGTCGGATCAATACCGTGGTTCCATTGCGCAGTTTTACGTTCCACTCCGCAATCTCCGAATCGACACCTTTGGAGGTTGTGTCGTGCGGCGTCAAGCTCACACCGTTTGTTGGAAAGATATTGCTGTTGGTCATGGCATGCATCCGCAGTGTTCTCTGCATGATGCAAACGTCGAGATTGAGCTGTCTGTGCGGTATCGCACCGAGCACCTGTCACAAGCACGAACCCGCCGATGATCGTCCGCGACAGTCACGCTCTCGCGGCAGCAAGAACTATCAAGCGCCGCTTCGGGTCCGCGGGTAAGCTCGACACACCTGACCGAAACTAGTCGTCTTGACCCATGGCTGCCGCAGAAAAAGCCCTCTGGTATATCGAGAGTCACTACAGCACCGATATCGCGCTCGCCGATATCGCGAGAATCGCTGGCGTTTCGCCGTTCCATCTTGCGCGCCTGTTCCAGACGGCGACCGGTTGGTCGGTCGTGCGTTACATGCGCGCGCGTCGTCTGACCGAAGCAGCGCGATTGCTCGCTGGCGGCGCACCGGACATTCTCGATCTGGCTCTGAACTCGGGTTACGCCTCGCACGAGGCTTTCACGCGGGCGTTCCGCGAGCAATTCGGTGCGACGCCCGACGACGTGAGACAGCGCGGCAGTACCGCGGGCATCGCACTGGTCGATCCCCTGCGCGCTGCCGACGAACCACCTGTTGCACTCGACGCACCTAGAATCGAACGCAGCACGACCCAGCTGATCGCCGGCCTCGGCTATAGGTACAACGGTGCCACCACACAAGGAATACCGGCTCAATGGCAGCGCCTGATGCTGACATTGAAGGGATTTTCACCAGCTGGAAAAGCCGCGTTCGGCGTGTTCTGCAACAGCGACGACGAAGGCAGTTTCGAATACATCGCGGGCTTTGATGTGCCCACCTTCTCCGGCTTGGAAGCGAGCTGGAGCACGATCCGGTTGCCGGCAAGAAATTACGCGATCGCCACGCATCGCGGTCACATTTACTCCATCCGCCGCACGTGGCAGTCGTTCACCGAACACTGGCTGCCGCAGTCCGGACTCGAAGTCGCCGATGCACCGGACTTCGAACCCTACTTGAACGATTTCGACGACACCACAGGCGTGGGCGACGTCGAAATCTGGATACCTTTGAAATCCTGAATCGACGAGAGGACACCATGTCGATACTCAACGCTCGCCTTTTATGCGGTTTGCTCGTGCTTGCGTGCGCATCGCTTCATGCGATGCCGGTGGGCGAATTGCATCGCATCACGACCACGCCGACAGCTGCAGTGCGCGACGCGGATCATGGCCCTGATCTGCGCATTACGGTTTGGTATCCAGCCGTCGATGGCACGGTCGAATCTCCGCTGAAGATCGGTCCGCCCTCAGGCGCGTTGTTTGTCTCGGGCAGCGCCGCTGACGGTGCAGCGTTTGCAGCGGGAACATTCCCGGTCGTTCTCTTTTCGCATGGCTTCGGTGGAACGGCGCGCATGATGGGATGGTTCGGAACGGCGCTCGCGCGTGCCGGCTACGTCGTCGTCGCTGTCGATCATCCCGGCAACAATGGTCGTGATGCGATGACGATTGCCGGGGCAACCATTATCTGGGAGCGACCGGAAGACCTGCGTGCCGCGCTCGCAGCGGTGCGAACGGATGCGCTGATCGCACCGCACCTCGACTTCAATCGATTGGGTGTCGCCGGATTTTCACTCGGAGGATTCACGGTACTCGTGTCTGCAGGCGCACAGGTGAACATGGATCGCCTGGCGGCGTTCTGCCAAGCGCACGCCGACGATCCGACCTGCCGGCCGCAAAAAGAAGCGCCCGAAATGACGTTGGCGAAGAAGCTGCAAGCAATGGCGGAACCGGCGTTATCTGCGTTGCGCGTGCACGCGAACGACGATCATTCGATCCCTGGAGTGAAAGCCGTGTTCGTCATGGCCCCGGCACCCGTGCAAGGGATCGAACCGGCCAGCCTGAAGGCTTTGAAGACGCCGACCGCAATCGTACTTGGCAATGTCGATGTCGTCGCGCCGCCCGCACCGAATGGCGAAGTTGCTGCTCAACTGCTGCCAAATGCCAAGTTGACCACGCTTCCCAACGTCGGTCATTACGACTTTCTCGGTACGTGCACGGACGCGGGACGCAAGCAGGTTCCGTTGTGCGCGGTGAGCGTGCCACAGGACAGCACGCACGAAACGGCAATCACCCTGGCCAAGGCGTTCTTTGCCAGGAACCTTGCCTCATCCGCTGCAGGCAGGTGAGCTGGGTACGGTGTTGCACCTATTCCCGGTGCTTCGCAAAGATCGCTGCGATCTCGTCCGCCGCGAGGATGCGCCATTCTCCCGTCGGCAGGTGGGAGAGTGTCAATCCACCCGTCGACACGCGATGTAGCGTGTCGACGTGATTGCCGACGGCGGCGAACATGCGTCGCACCTGGTGATAGCGCCCCTCGCCGATCGCAAGCTGCACATGGCGCGGACCGAGCACCGAAAGCGTGGCTGGCGCGAGCGGCGTCTGTTCCGATTCGAGCATGAGCGTGCCGCTTGCAAATATTGCGCATTCATCACCGCGCAAATCGCTTGCGAGCGTCGCTTCGTAGACCTTCACGATGTTCGATTTCGGCGAAATGATCCGGTGCAGCAGTGCGCCATCGTCGGTGAACAGCAGCAGGCCCGATGTCTCGCGATCGAGTCGGCCGACCGTCGACAGCGCGGGATCGCGCAGGCGCCAGCGCGGCGGCAGAAGATCGTAAACGATGCGACCGGAATCCTTCATGGAACAGGTATAGCTCACCGGTTTGTGCATCATCAGGACAATTCCGGCAGGCGCGTCGAGCGGCTCATCGTCGACGCGGATGCGCGCGTGCTCGACCTTGTCGTCGGCATACAGCACCTCGCCATCGGTGTCGGTGATGCGGCCTTCGCGGAACATCGCTGTGACTTCCTTGCGGCTGCCGTAGCCGAGGTTCGCGATCAGCTTGACCAGTTTCATTGGGAGAACTTTGTCGGTAAATGTTTCATCGGCCGGCCTTCATCGGTATGGGTTCCTTGCTTCTATCACCTTGAATCCATCGCGCACCTCGACGATGCGCATCGCACCGAAATGCGAATTGAGTATCCCTTCATAGGGAAGATGACGGTTGGCGACCAGCCACAAAACGCCATCATTTTCCAGCGCTTTCGCCGCGGCAACGATGAAAGCCTGACCGAGCTCCGGCTGATCGGCGCGGCCCTGATGGAACGGCGGGTTACTCACGATTGCATCGTAACGACGCGGCAAGCCGGTCGTCACGTCGTGCCAGAGGAAATCGAACGCGATGTTGCGCGCATGCCCACGCCCTGCACGCTCGACGTTGATACGAGCGGGCTCGAGGGCGCGCTGCTCGGCTTCGTAGAGATCGAGCGCAGTCACCTGCGAACAACGGCGCAGGATTTCAGTCGAAAGAAAACCGTAACCTGCGCCGAGATCGGCGACGCGACCGGCCAGCGTATCGGGCAGCAGTGAGGCGAGCAGCTCGGAGGCAGGGTCGATGCGATCCCAGGCAAACAAGCCGGGACGGCTGACGAGGCGCCCGTCGAGAATCGGGCGCGGTGCGTCGAGCGCGACCCATTCCTGCATGAGTCCTGCGTCGATGTTTGCGTCATCGACGGTTGTCCATACCACCCGGCATTTGTGCTTCGAGAGACTTTGCACGGGTCCGGCGAGGCGTTCGAAATCCGCCGCGCCCGAACGCGCGCCTTCGGTGTTCGACTGGCAGGCGACGACGATGCCGCCTTTTGTGGCATGCCGGACTGCTCGCGCGAGCAAAGCGCGCGCTTCCTCGCGCTGGCGCGGTAACAGCACAAGCACGAGTTGAAAACAGCGATCGTTTGCGGGTTCTTCCTCAACCGAAAGGCCCGCACGCATCAACACATCCGCGAATGGTTTGAAGGTCTGCACGCAGAGGAATCGCTCGCGCGGCCATGCGTGCAGGGGCACGCCTGCGCGGGCGCGCAGGA
>JBBRZD010000110.1:0-9334 GCA_038237055.1 Lysobacterales bacterium
GTACGGCTTCTCCGCGCGCGGCCTTGCGTAAGGTGTCCGCGAGCGCATCGGCATCGATATCCTTGAGCAGGCACGACAGCGCGCCGGCCTGCACCGCGGCCACGATCTGCTGTGCGTCCTCGAACGAAGTCAGCAGCACCACCTGGGTTTGCGGGCTAGCCGCTCGAATCGCGCGCGTCGCCTCGATGCCGCCGCCGGGCATGACCAGATCGACCAAGGCCACATGCGGACGATGCTCGGCGCATAGCGCGATCGCGCTGGCGGCGTCTTCGGCTTCGCCGACAATCTCCAAGTCCGCATGGGTTTCGAGGAACCCTCGGATGCCTTGACGTACGAGCACATGGTCGTCGGCGATGACAATGCGGATCGCGGACGTTGATAGGGCAGCAGTCATTCGGAAACCTCGGCGAGAAAGCTGACAGTGACACGTGTCCCGCGATCGGGGGACGCATCGAGTTCGAAGCGGCCGCCCGGAAGCGCTTGTGCGCGTTCGCGCATATTGCGCAGACCCATCCCGGACGCAGGCTCATCCGGTGTTCCCTGCCCATTATCTGCGATGGCGAGACATACGCGTTCCGCCTCGCGACGGAGCGAGATGTCGACCCTGTTTGCGCCGCTGTGGCGCAGCACGTTCGACAAGGCCTCGTCAACAATGCGCAGCAAGGAATCCTCGAACGCCGTCGCAAGAGCCGGCACGTCTGCCAAGTCGAAGGCCAACGCCATGCCGCTGGTGTGCGACCACTCGGTCGCACGCGTGCGCAGGCGTTCGGCGAGCGGTAGTTCCGCGTCCGACGCGTGCATTTCGTCGAGGATCTGCACGAGCTCCTGCTGGATCTGCTGGGTCAGGCGTTGCGCCTGTTCAAGTCGCTCGGCGCCCGGCGTGTCGCCAAGCACACGCCGTGCGGTCGCCAACTGCATGTTCAGCGCGAACGCTTTCTGCTTGACCGTGTCGTGCAGGTCGCGTGCAAGGCGCTGGCGTTCGGCCAGGGTCGCCAGTTGCGCGCGCGAGCGCAACAGGCCTTTGAGGTCCAGTGCCATGCGATCGAGCAGGGCGGAAAGGCCCCCGAGTTCGTCGCGCGACGGGTCGGCGATGCGATCAGAGAAGTCGCCCCTGCTCCATGCGGTCGCGGCGCGCGCGATGCGGTTGAGCCGGCGCGTGACCCAACCGGCCAGAAAGATCGATGAGGCAAGGCCGAATACGACGAGAAAGCCGAGCACGGTGGGCGATTCGAAACTGGATTCGAGCAGCAGGTGGCGCCATGGCAGCGGTAGCCGCAGTTCGACGAACAGCAAGCCAGCCACGGTGCCGGATGGGTTATGAAACGGAACGATCGTGCGCCGGATGCGGTACGGACTGTCGCTGCCCGACAGCGCCATCGCATTTGCGCCCTCCGCATGGGCGATTTCCTCCGAGCTTGGCAATTGCGGTATCCAATGCTCGTCTCTGTGCGACTGGGCGAGAACGCGGCCGTCCGGTGTCAGCACGACGGACGCGATGGGCGCATCGGCCAGTTCAATCAGCACATAGGATTCATCCGGCGTCAAACCACCGCGCGGCTGTTGCAGGCGCAATACCCAGGCATCGAGCCAGATCTGCAGGCTGGTGGTGTCGGTGGCGTTTGCCTGCAGGTGCGGCCATTGCACCGCGAGTTCGGCCGCGCCCTTTTCGCTCGCGCGATCCAGGCTGCCGGCCGCGATCCCACTCATGAACTGATGGAATTCATGAATCAATATCGTCGACTCAACTAGGACCAAGGTTGGCAACGAGAGCAGCACGTAGAACAAGGCAAGCTTGAACACGAGACCGCGCAATTGCGGACGCAGAAGAGTCATTGACGACCAGCGAGTGGATAGAGCGACAAGCATACCTGTCGTTGGTATAGGGATCCGATTCCGCGACTCATCCTCCAGAACGACTGCCATTCAGCCGTTGGGCCGTTATGCAAGGCGGAGCCAGCGCCTAGGCTATCCAATTAGAAATTCGTTAAACCTTCCGTCCTGCCCCAGGGGAAATATCATGACATCCCGTTCGTCGCTCTCGCTCGCGATCCGCGTTGCGCTCACCGTTTCCCTGTGCACCGTCGCCGCCCTCGCGCGTGCGGACGATTCGCAAACGCTGGAGCCGGTGGAGGTCACGACCTCGAAGATTCCGGTCGCACTGAGCGATGCAGCGGCGAATGTTAGGGTGGTCAGTGGCGATGAGTTGCGTGCCCGTGGGGCGACCGATCTGCGCACCGCGTTGTCGCTGGTCGCAGGCGTCGATATTGCGCCGGGCGGCGACGGCGGTCCGGCTTCATCGGTGCCGGCCTTGTGGGGCCTGCGCGAGTTCGACGCGTTCCTGCTGGTCGTCGACGGCATTCCGTCGGGCGGGGCGTTTACGCCGGCGCTGGCCACATTGAACATCGCCAACGTCGAACGCATCGAAGTTCTCAAGGGTGCTGCACCGGTCAGTTACGGCGCGACCAGTTTCGTCGGCGTGATCCAGGTCATTCACTACGCTGCAGGTGAGGGGCCGGGGCGGTTCGAGGCCGGCATCGGCAGCCGTGGCAGCGCGCATATCGCTGCCGCGATTCCGTTGTCGGACGCAAATGCACCGTGGCGCCAATCGCTCTTGCTCGATGCGGACAAGAATGAACTCAAGGCCGATCGCGCAGGCTGGGATCGCGCGCATCTTCTCTATCGTGGCGCCGGCGAGCTGGGTGCGGGCCAGTTCTCGGTCGATGCGAATTTCACGCAATTGAATCAGGATCCGACCAGCCCGCATCCGCGCGAGAACGGCGTGCTCACCGCTCGCGTGCCGCTCGATGCAAACGACAATCCGCGCGGCGCGATGCAGGACGAGGACCGTGGCCAGATCGCACTCGGCTATATGTTGCCGACAAGCCTCGGCGACTGGAGCACGCGGCTTGCCTATTCGCGCAGCAACGCGGAGAACGTACGCGGCTTCCTGCGTCCGGATTTCGCCGACGACGGCGTGACCCCTAACGCCGACGGTTTCCATCAGCACGTACATCGCACCGAGGTTTACTTCGACAGCCATATCGCGACGCCGCTGAACGACCACTCGACCTTGGTCTGGGGTGTCGACCATTTGTACGGCAAAGGCAATCAGGAGAGCGACAACTTCGAATACGCGGTGCTGCCGGACGGCACAAATGCCCCGGACTGGAAGCCTCTGCATATCGACGAAGCGGTCAGCCTGCACGACAAACGCAACTTCAGCGGCATCTATGCGGATCTCGAATACGCGCTGACCGATGCCTGGCGTATCGAAGCCGGGTTGCGTTTCAACCATACGAGCGAATCGACGCGAGGCCTCGGTACCGACCTGACGGGCAGCACACCGGATGTGTTCGTCGACGGTATCGACCATCGCAGCGATAGCCGCTGGGCCGGCGCACTCGGCACCAGCTATCGATTCTGGCAGGACGGTAGCGACTATCTCACTGCGTATGCGAATTATCGCAACACGTTCAAGCCGGCGGTCGTTGATTTTGGACCGGAGCCTCAATTTGCCATCCTGCAGCCCGAGGCGGCGAAGAGCGGCGAGATCGGCATGAAGGGACGTCACCTCGACGGTCGTTTCGAGTGGGATCTGTCAGTGTTCCGCATGGATTTCCGCAACCTCGTCGTGCATCAGGACATCGGCGGCCTGCCCGGGCTAACCAACGCCGGCAACGAACAATTCAAGGGCGCCGAAATGGAAGCGCGCTGGAATCTCATGCAAGGCCTCAGCGTCGTCGGCACCTATGCGTATCACGATGCTCGCTTTGCAAACTACGTGCAGGACTTCGACGGCACGCCGGCCCAGCTCGACGGCAAGCTGCTGGAGTTGTCGCCGCAACATGTCGGCAGCGTCGGCCTCATGTATGCGCAGCCGCAGGGTTTTCGCGCACACATCGTTGCTGACTACGTCGGCAAGCGCTGGCTCAACAAGCGCAATACCGCCATCGCCGACTCATACACCACGTTCGATGCTGGGGTCGGCTATGCCTTCGATCGTTGGGAATTGCGCGTGGACGGCTATAACCTGTCCGATCGCCGCGATCCGGTTTCGGAAAGCGAGCTGGGCGATGCGCAGTACTACCGGATGCAGGCGCGTTCGTACTGGCTGAGTGCGAGTTTCGCGTTCGGCGCGCACTGACGGCCCGCAGCGCTGCGAGCGTAGATACCTCGTTCGCAGCGAATACCAGACACAGGCGATCACTGGTCGCCTGGGAGCGGTGTCGCGTCGTCGTCCGCGACAGATTTCGCGCCACGGAGAAATCGGTTTCCATGCGAATGAGTTGCGATGAACGCCGATATCTCTTTACTCTAAACCGTTCTTGAAGATCGTGTCGCTGAAATATATGTCGCTCGCGACCCGACCCGCGGAACCGCTTTGCGCGCCGCCACTCGTCGCGCCCGTGGCCTGCAGATAGAAAAGCGCGGCATGCACGTTGTAGGGTGCAGTCAGCTGCCAACCGTTACTGATGCGTGTCATCGGGCCAAACGTCGTGAAGTTCACACCATCGGTCGAATGCATAAGGGTTGGTGGTTGCGCAAGTTCGGGGCCGTCCCCAGTGCGCGTCCAGGTGACTACGACAGTCGCTCCGGACGGCTGCCCCGTGAACCGGCTGGTCGCCGGATCGCCGGTCACCACGCGGGCCATGAATTGCCGTGATTGACCGCTTGCCAACGAGAAATTGCCGGCAGCGAGCACTTTGCCATCGGCCTGTGCGGCAAGACCGAAAATGGAGCCGTTCGGATTGTTTGCATCGAGACTGAAAGACGGATCGGCGAAGGTGCTGTCGAGCGAGCCATCGGCGTTCAGGCGTGCGAGTCCGTGGCGCGGGAGTCCACCGACGTGCTGGAAGTTGCCGCCGATCAGCACTTTTCCGTTGGGCTGCAACACGAAGGTATTGGGGCTGCCGTCATTGTGCAGGTTGTCGAAAGTGCTGATGAGCGCACCGGTGCTCGACAGTTTTGCCACAAGGCGCGTGGCGAGCGAATCGCTGGTCGAATAACCGCCGCCGACGTAGATCGAACCATCCGGGCCGACCGTGGTTCCGCTGCTGACGGGGCCGGGAGGTGCGTTGGCGGGGAAAGCCGAATCCAGAACGCCGCTTGCTGAAAAGCGCGCTAGGTAGGATCGGTAGTTCGGTGGCCCGGCGCAATTTCCAATGGTGGCGAAATAGCCGCCGACCACGATGGCGCCGTTCGCCTGTAAGGCCACGCCGTGGGCCTCACTGTTGCAGATTTGCGGATCGGCGAAGCTGCCATCCAGCGAGCCGTTGCTGTTGAAGCGCGCCAGGCGTCCGCGCGGCGTCGCACCGGAGAGGGTGAAGCTGCCTGCCACGACGACCTTGCCATCCGGCTGCACGGCGATCGCCCAAACCGTGCTGTTCAGATCCGAATCGACGAAGCTGGTATCCAGCGTACCGCTCTCATTCAGTCTCGCTAAGTAGTGCCGCGCGCTTGTGCCGATCGCATCAAATGTTCCGCCGAGCAGAATTTTGCCATCCGGCTGCACAGCAACCGCTTTTACTTCACTGTTGACGTTCGGGTTCGTAAAGGTGGGATCTATCGACCCGTCGACATTGAGTCGGGCGATGGATCTGACATTCGTCGTACCGACAAGCTGGAAGCCACCGCCGATGATGATCTTGCCGTCGGCCTGGATCGCGAGCGCCTTGGGTTCACTATCCGGCTGAGGATTGAAGGCATCGATGGTTTGTGCATAAGCGCAGGGGATGGCCGTCATGAAAACAAGCGCGAGCATTGGACGGTAGACGATAGTCATCGGAGTCTCACGGTTAGCGGGAGGGTGCGGGGAACGCATGAATGTCGTCCTTGATCACGACGAAACCGCCGCTCCATGCGCGGTCGTAGCTGGCGGATGTGATGTAGTTCTTTTCCGAGCCCGTGTAGCTCGGCTGACCGGGGCGGATCTCGATCGCGATGGTGCCGCCGTCCTTGGCATGGATTGCGCCGGCGTGGACTGCGGCGCTGCAGATCGAAGAGTCGTCGGTGTACGGACCGCTGCCAATGACGCGGCTGGGCACCGGCTTGCCCGGCGGACAGGCGAACAGGTAGTGCTCGCCATTCATGCCGCGCAGGTCCAGATCGAGCGGACTGGTCTGCCAGTCAATTTCGGACGCATTGCGCGTTGGGGCGGACTGCTCCGAAGCGGCGTACAAAGCCGCGGGTGTCGCGAATACGGCGAGGTTGAAGGCAATCAGCCGCAGGTAGATTCTGGCAATCGGCATGTCGATTCTCACGGGCGCAGGATGAAAAGCAACGAGCATTGCGGGAGTTCGAAAGGTCGATGCGATCGGACAATGCGCTGGATGCCGCATGACTCGTTTGCTCCTGGCCAATTGCACACAAGAGTAAAAAACTGCGCCCAAAACCGCACGGCGTCCTTTCCGTAATGCTGGTATTTTTCTGGCAATATTCCTGCCGTATTCCTGCCATGGGCGTAATTGACATTGGAGCAGCCGATCCTCAGTTTCGCCGAATTCGAGTTCGATCCTACCGAGCGGCTTATCCGAGCCGGCCAGCTGCTGACTCTAAAGTTGTTCGACACCTTGGTCTTGTTGGTCGAACGCGGCGGTCGAGCGATCAGCTAGGAAGAGTCGATGGCTGCGTTGTCGCCACGTTGCCTCTGTTGTCGGTGGTGGCAGCAGGCGGCGATGCGCCTTGCGTGCACGCGCTGATCGCGCATGACGCACACGCGGCAGCGGCCCCGCGCATCAGTAGATTGATCTTCAAGATTTGCCCCTGCTGACGCAAGGAATTCAGTGCCCGATTTTTTCAATCGGCGCGCTGGGCGGCAGTGGCTTGCGTAACGAATGCCCGGGTGGAATCGGTTGCGGATTCAACGCGGAATGTCCCGGAGGTATCGGTTGCGGATTCAGGGCGGCCTTGTCGCGCGCTTGCACGGAATGGCCGCCGACAAAGATGATGCCGTGGCTGCCGGACTTGCTTTCCGAGCTCCCGGTCGCGTGCCGCGGGCCGGGACCGACCGGCCCATGAAAACCTTGCGGGCGTCCCTCGTAGATCGGTGGGGGCGAATGAGGTTTTTTGTCCGCGTATGAGACGGCAGACTGGTCCAGGGTTTTCGCCTGGTATGGTTTGGACTGTTCTGGTTGCGCGCACGATCTTGGGACTTGCGGGTTGCATTTCGCCGCCGCGTCTTGTGCGATGCCCAGTACGCCGGACAGTGCGCAGGCGATTACAAATCCGCGAACGGTGTGTGATGTCGCAACGCATGATGTCGTCGAATGTGGACTTGTGTCTGACATTTTCATTTGGATGTCTCCTTGGGTTTTGCCTCTAAAGAGCGGTTTGTGCGCCCTCGCCGGCTATGAGCTACGGGAGCGGCACGGTGCGATCACGATACGAATGTTGAGCATGCTCATGGCCGGTGCCTTCATGATTCATCGCGCATGCGGAATGGCGTCCTTCATCGATTCGCGCTTGCCGAGATCGATCCCTGTGCACGGAATTTCCTCGAATGCGATTCGTCGAAGCCTTGCTACAGCGCCAAGAAGGGATCGAAACTGTTGTTGAAAATGCCGTCGTACTTGGCGTAGCGGGCGGCCACGGAAAGCACTGTGCTGCCTGTGTCATCGGTGTAAGCCACACTGCCGGCAATCGTGAGGTTGCCATTGCCAAAGGCGGCGGCGTTGGTGACACAGGTAAAGCTTGCGTTGCCGAGATAGAGCAACTCCGGCTGCAGGTTGTTGAACGTCGGATCGAAAGCGAAGTTGGTAAACGGACTCGGCAACAAAAACCGTGCGACGCCCATATCCTGGCTCGAAGGTGAAAGCGTATCCGTGCCATACCCGATGGCCAGCAGCGTGCCTATCTGTCCAAATTGGCCATAGCGATCAAGCAACAAGCGGGTGACTGCGTGCGCTGTGCCGCTGACGTGGTTGCTGCTGTAGTCAAAGCTGAATTTTGCCGGCGAGAAACCCAGCGAATTCGGATCTCTCCAGGTGGCCAGATTGCCGCTGCTGTCGAGCAAGGCAAGAATGGCGGCCTGATGGCTGCCGCCACCGGAGTTGGGTACCGTCGCGTGACCGCCCAACACGACATAGTCGCTGGGTTCGATCACGGTCAGCGCATTGCAGAAATCTCCGTTGTCGCCGCCGTAGTCGAACGCGATGATATTTTGGCCGCCCGAGCCAAAAGATGGATCGACCTCGAACAAGCTGTGTTGAATGCGGATGACCGCGCAGTCGTAGTTGCCAGCCGCGCCGCGATGGTACCCGCCGACCAAGTAGCGTCCTTGGCTGTCGATGGCAAGATCGAGGGCGTGATCGTCCTGGTTGTTGCCGGAGCCGAATTCGTAGGTGAACGCGGGCTCGATCGTCTTGCCATCGGCGCTCATGCGGTCGAACAGAAACCGGTTGACGTTGCGCACGTAATCGTGGTTCGTGCCGGCCATGTCGATGGTGCCGTCGCCATCGACGACCAGGCGCGAGATGAAATTGCCGTCGCCGCTGGCCGGCGACACATACGCGGCACCATTGACGCCAAAGCTTGAATCGCCGCTGCCGTCGGCGTTGAGTTGGATGACAACGGCGGTATTCAACCCGTTATTGCTGTCCAGGATATTGCCGCCGACCACAATCTTTCCGTTCGGCCGTACCGCGATGGACACGGCACGATTGGGGAAGCTGTGGGAAAGGTAAAACATCGCGTAGCTGGTCTGGCCGCCGCCAAAATCGTTGTCGCGGATGCCATTCTTGTCGACGCGCCAAACCAGCCATTCCGCGGCGGCGTTGGAGTCCGGACTGTCTGCGGCGTAGCCGGCGAAAACGGTTTTCCGTCGGGTTGAAGTGCTGCGTCTGTTGCCACCAACGTTGCACCGCCGCCGACTGCAAAGAGAAACGCGGCAATGCCGGTTCCATTGTTGCCAAAGCCCGGATCGAGGGCGCCGCTATCCATTCCTGCGGCGACAGTGGACACACTGAAGGCAGCCATCAAACCCATGCCAAGTCGATTCCACAAAACCATGTTCCTCTCCCGTATGACTACGAAGTTGTTGCAGCTGGGCGCCAATCAGAGCGCGAGTACCTGGCGAAAATCCTGTTGCACAGCCCATTGAGTTGTTGCTGCAATGTCTCGACCAGACCCAAGGGTCGCCCGACGGACCATCATGGGTCGAAGCCATTAGCGAAGATCGTGTCGTCGGCCGACTGGCGTTCGAACGCGCCAATGTCGACGGCCGCGCCAAACACGCGCGGAAAGCCGCGGCCGCGCTGGTCGAGCGCGAGCCCGGCGACATTGTTGCCGGCGTCGATTGCCGGGCTGCCACCGCCGAGTGCGTGCGTTCGCGTCGGAC
>JBBRZD010000111.1:0-9305 GCA_038237055.1 Lysobacterales bacterium
ATCCTCGCGATGCTGCTGCTCGGCGTGGTCACTTCGCTGCAGGACGGCGGCGGCATCCAGATCGGCAGCCTGCTGTTCGTGCTCACGCAGGCCATCGGTTTCATTGCGATCATCGGCTGGGTCGGCACCCGCGTGATGCGCCGGCGCGCACATTGGCTCGACCGGCCAATCAACCCGCACTCCCCGCTCACGATCGCGCTCGCGATCTGCCTCGGCCTCGCTTATCTGTCGACACAGTTTGGGCTTGCCGCGATTATCGGCGCGTTCCTCGCCGGCATGATTGCATCGGAGATGCACCAGCGCGAAGAACTCGAACACCAGATGCAGCCGCTGCTCGCGCTGCTGACGCCGTTCTTCTTCGTGATCACTGGCGCAAAGATCGATCTATCCGTATTCGCCAGCGGAGATGCGTTGTGGATGCTGGCTGTCGTCACGGTCATCGCGATCATTTCAAAGTTTGTCGGCGGCTTCCTTGGCGCACTGTCGCTCGGTCGACTCGGCGCAACCATCGTTGGCGTCGGCATGGTGCCGCGCGGCGAGGTTGGTGTAGTCATCGCCAGTCTCGGCCTCGCCGCCGGCGTATTCTCGAACGAGATCTATGCGGTGATCGTCGCGATGTCGCTGCTGACCTCGATCGTCACGCCGCCGGTACTGTCGATGCTGCTGAAGCGCGACCACGGCGCGAATGCGCCGACGCCGTAGACTTCACCCGTCGACTCCGTCGGCGAAAATGCGGTCGCCCTCGCAGGTGCGGCTCAGCGCTTCGTCGATCCAGACGTTGTAGGCCGCCCCGGCGACCATTGGCGCACCGTCGAGGTGACGCAGGAACCAGCGGCGGGAGAAATAGTCGTAGCCGGTCGACAGCGTGCTGGCGTCGTAGGTGAAGTTCGGATCATAGGTCGAGGTAACCTGCAGCACCGCGCAGGGATTGTTGTCGAGCAATGGATGACTGAGGCCGCTGAAGGCATCAGGGCTGGTGTTGACGCCCGCAATAACCACGTGCAGAAACGCGTTCGGCGAGCCGATCGGCGCAGCCATCACATTGAACGCCGCACCCAGCGGCATCGAGGCGAAATCTTCATTGAAGACGCGCCAGCGGCCTGCGGTGTAGTACACGCCGACGACGTGGTTGTTGTAGACGGTGGTGCCTTCCGGCGGATCCCAGTTCTGGGTGACGAAGATCCGCGCATCGGGCTGATTGTTGATCGCCGCGTTGTCGATCACGCTCGTGTGCTCGAGCCCCAGCGGAATCGTGGCCGCGCTGGCCACGTGCACGAAGGCCGAGCTGTCCGACCCTGGCACCGTCACGTTGAAGCGCATGCCCGGGATGATGCTGAAGCCGGTGTCTTCGCTGAAAAGATACCAGTTCGATCCGGCATCGCGCTCGACGCCGAGCGGCGACGTCAACGCGAATTCGCCGATGCCGCCCACTGGCATCGCGAAGATGCGCACGTTGGCAATGCCGTCGAGATACGGCGCAATGAGCCGCGTCGTATTGGCTGGGCTGCCGAGCTGACGAACGACATGCACCATCGTGCCGGTGCCTGCCTCGAACGCGCCGATGTCTACCGCACTGTGGCCGACGCGATGATTGCCCTGTGCGTCGAACGCCAGGTCGCTGGATACCGCTGCCGTGTCGCCATGATTGATGCCGGGCGCACCTGGCTGCGGACGGTAATCATCGACGGCCGCGAATTGCGGAGCGGCCGAGAGGGTGTGCACACCGAGCGTGGTGCTTGTTGCTGCGGTCGCGTGCAACAGGTTGTAGTCGTTGCTGATGCCGCCACCGAGCGCAGGATCGACATACAGCCCTTCATTCGTGGTGTCGTCGATGATGTTGTTGCGGATGTCTCCTGTCAGCGATGCGGGGAAACTGAAGTTGACGAAGTCGATACCGCGGTCGGCATGCACGACGGTGTTGTTGACGACGTGCACGTCGGCACTCGGCGCGTTCCGATACACACGGATGCCGGCACCGCTACCGCCGCGCGAACCTGCGACGAGATTGCTGCCGATCAGCGACGAGTAGCTGCCGGCGCCCGCCGGATTGACCAGCACGCCCGCGAGGTAGCCATTGCCGCCCGCACGGTTGCCGATCGTGCGGATGGAGGTGCCCGACGTCGAGCCGGTCTCCAGACGAATGCCGACCGCCGACGGATCGGCACCTGGATATTCGAAACTGATGCGGTTGCCACTGACGGCGGCATCGAGCGTGACGCTGCTGCTTCCGAGCATGTGGATCGCGGATCGACCAAACGAACCGGGCAATACGTGGACATGGTTGCCTTCGATGTACGAATACAGCGGTCCGGTTCCGTTGTTGAGTACGCGAATCGCGGCGCCATCGATCGGGTCGACATCGCGAAACACCAGCTGATGCACGCGCGCCTGGGTCGGACCACTGCTGCGATGTTCGACAGTGATGCGGCCGCGCAGGAAGACCAGGTTTTCAACTGTGACGTCCATCAAGCCGGTAGTCGGCGATTGCACGAGCACGCCGCGGTCGGCTGCCAGCGACGGCGTGTAGGGCACGGCTGCGATGCCGGAACTGCTCAGACCGCGCAAGGTGAGGCTCTTGCTGATTGTCAGCGATTCGTCGATCGGTGGGTAATAAGACACCTCGACCGTGTCACCCACAGCCGCCGCATTGATGCACGCCTGCAACGTGCCGTTGCACGGCGCCGGGCCAGGCCATCGCTGGGTGGACGCAATACCCACAACGGCATGGACGACGAGAAGCAGCGGCGCGAGCCGGCACAGGACGAAGAACGTTTTCATCCGTCGAACCCATCGGCAAAGATGCGATCGCCATCGCGACAGGCATCGGCCTGCGCGCCCGGTACCATGATGTTGAAACCTGCGGAAAGCGGAAATGTCGGCGTTCCGGCCCCTTCCGCGACGATGTTCCAATGACCCGGTGCGCCCGCTCCCGCCCCGCTGACGTACTGTACGCCGAATGGAACGTCATCGTTGATCACGGATGGATTGAGGGGATCGTCGACCCGCGTCACTTGCGGTGCGGCACAGGGGTTGTCGTCAAGGCGCGGATGACTCAGCTGCAGCCGGCCGCTCGTGGACGGCATCAGCGCCTGCCATGCGTTCGCGCTGGCCAGCAACGGCGCGACGACGACGTTGAACGAAACGCCGATCGGCATGTCGGTCAGATCCTCATTGCGGATGTACCAGTCGCTGCCGAAGTGTTCGAGACCGACCCGGTGGTCGTGATAGGTGCCGCCGACGCCGCCCGGATTGGAATTGTGCGTGACGAACGCGATCGCACTGATGCCGCCGTCGAGCGCGGGCAGCTTCGTGTAGTTGCTGCTGACGTTGCCGGCTGTCGTGGTATGCACGAAACCGCCATAGCCATAGGTAGGCGCGAAAACGCTGAAGGCTCGACCCGGCTGCATCGCGACCGACGAATTCTCGTGAAACAACGCCCACGTCGGCGGCGCCGCGGCGACCAGCCAACTGCCCAGGTTTTGCGTGAGCTGCAGCGGATTGCCGTCGCCATGATGCGGCGTCAGCAGCATCGTTTCGTTGGCGCCGATACCGTCACCGACGGCGTAGAACTCCGCGGCCGGCATGTATGACGAATTGCAGCAGGCATCGGATGCTATCGACGTATGGACCAGTCCGCGATCGAGGTTGAATTCGAATGCACCGATGTCGACTGAGCTGCCGACGATGCGACGCTCGCCGTCGGCATCCAGCGTGAACGCTGGCACGTCCGCGCTGTTGCCATGGTCGCGCGCAGGCGACGTGGCGTGCAGGCGCCTGTTGCGCGGGCCGACGATCTGCGGGTCCGACGTCACCGTGCCGGCTCCTGCCGTAAAGAAATCCGAGCCGTTCGCGTAGACAAGATTGTTGTGATTGCCGAGCGCCGGCAGCGTCGTCTCGATTTGCAGGCCGCGGTAGGAATGGAAAGCGACAAGGTTGTTCGCCACCTGCCCAGAGCTGCTGTCGGGGCTGCTGGAAGGCGCATGCATCCAGATTCCCTGCGTGCCGTTCGTCACCGTGTTGTTCACCAAGTGCAGCTCGCTGTTTTGTGGGGTGACGAAAATGCCGGCGAAACCGCTGGTTGCCGGCACGGCTTCGCCGTCGATGGTGTTGTCGTCGATGTACCAGATATTCGCCGCGCTGCCGGCCTGCTGCCAGATGTTGATGCCACCGGCAAAACCGTTGCCGCCAATCCGGTTCGCGCTGATACGGAATGTACCGGACGAGGTTCCAGACACGTTGATCAGTGCACTCGCCACCCCCGAGCCATTGTCGGCTCGGATGCGGTTTCCTGAAAACGCGCCCTGCCATGGACCGCCGTTGCCCTGGGCGAACAGCGCACATGCGCCGGATCCTGAGTGATGCAGTTCCACAGTGCTGTTGCCGACGGTGAATTGCGGGCTGCCGCTGCCGTAGTCGTAGAACTGGATCGCACAGTTGCCCGCCGCATTGGTCTCGATCATGCGCAAGCCGTCGGCAACATAGCTGCTCGCGGTGTCGGAAAAGTGGTCGAAGACCACGTGGCCGCGCTGCAGCACAAGCCGCCGCAACGTGACTGACGTCGCGCCGCTGCCGGGAGAATTCACGACGATCGAACGTCCCGATGCGAACACCGCGTCGATGCCGTAGGCGGCCTCCAGGGTCAGCGACTTGTTGATGCTGATGTCCTCGTCGATCCTGGTGTAGCCATCCGGCAAGACGAAATCATCGCTGCCAATGAGCACGGTATCTCCCGGGTTGGCGACGTCGATGCACGCCTGCAGGGTGCCGCTGCACTCGAGGATCGGCCAGGTGTGCGTGCTGGACCATGCTGGCCGCGCGGCACCAGCGAAGACGAAGACTGCCGCTGCGAGCGTGCGAGCGGGGTTGCGAAAGAACGACTGCATGAACGTTTCCTCCCGGCGCACCGGCGCCGCCTCCTGTCCAATACGACAAAAGGAGCCCGATCCGTGCAGACGCCGAAAGACGCTTGCGCTAGCCTAGGCGTTGGCCGTCACGCATCGACGGATGCCGTCGCACCGCGCGCTGGGGATACCGCACATGCCGTCGACAGAAGCTGAAGCCGACGCCGTCGCCGACGTCACCGCCCTGCTGCGCGAACTGGCGGTCGGTCGCGCCGACGGCTTGCCGCTGCTGTTTGCCCAGGTGCAGGGTGATCTGCGCCGCGTCGCCCATCGCGAACGCCTTTCTGTGCAGGCCGGCGAAACGCTGTCGACGACCGCGCTGATCAACGAGGTCTACCTCAAGCTCGACCAGTCGTCCTTGCCGCCATTTGCCGATCGGCGTCATTTCTACAATGTCGCCGCGCGCGCGATGCGCCAGGTGCTCGTCGACTACGCGCGAGCGCGTTTCAGCCAGAAGCGCGGCGGCGGCGATCACCACGAAACGCTCGGTGCCGCGGAACGCGTCGCGGAAGCCGATGACGCCGCACGCCTGCTCGACATCAACGAAGCGCTCGACCAGCTCGATGCAGTGCGGCCGCGCCTCGCACAAGTGGTATATCTGCGATTTTATGCCGGTCTAAGCGACCGCGAAATCGGTGAGCTGCTCGGCATCGAGGAAAGCACAGTGCGGCGCGACTGGCTCAAGGCGCGCGGCTGGCTGCATCAGGCGCTGGCATCGCCATGACGACGAACGCGGGCGGCGATCCGCCATCCTGGCAGAGTCTGGAACATCAGCTCGACAGCCTGCTCGATCTGCCACCCACACAACGCGATGCGGCCCTCCGCGAGTTGGCGAGTTCTGATCCTGAATCCGCGGACCGGCTCGCGCAATGGCTGGCATCGATCGATCGCTCCGCAGGTTTCCTGGAAGCCGCTGCCGAACCTGGCGCACCGGCACCCGGCCTTCTGGTGGGCGCCTGGCGCCTGTTGCGTCCGCTTGGCCGCGGCGGCATGGGAGAAGTCTGGCTCGCCGCGCGGGCAGACGGCGCGTTCGAGAAGAACGTCGCGATCAAGTTCATCCGCGCGGATCGACCGGGACTGCGCGAACGACTGGTGCAGGAACGCCAGCTGCTGGCGCGGCTCGATCATCCGCGTATAGCGCGTTTGCTCGATGGCGGCATTGGGGCGCTCGGGCATCCCTATCTCGTCACTGAGTTCGTCGACGGCGTCGCGCTGGATCGATGGTGTCGCGAACAGCGTCCGTCGCTCGACGCGCGCCTCGCGGTCTTCCGTTCGATCGCCGAATCAATGTCGTACGCACACGCGAACCTCGTGGTCCATCGCGACCTCAAGAGCGCCAACGTGCTCGTCGATGAGCAAGGCAACGCGACCCTGCTTGATTTCGGCATCGCCAAACTGATCGCCGATGACGCCAGTGAAACCATGGAACACGCGTTGACACCGGACTGCGCGGCGCCCGAGCAGATCACCGGCGGCGTGATCACGACGCGCACCGATATCTACGCGCTCGGCGTGCTGCTGTATCAACTGCTGACCGGGCGCACGCCGCTGGGCAACGACCGCCCCGCGCTCGCCGAACTCGTGCGTCGCGTGTGCGATGAAATGCCGCCTGCGCCGAGCGCGATGCCCGACGATGCGGGCGGCGCACCCATGCGTGCGCGCTCAAAGGACCTCGATGCGATCGTGCTCAAAGCGCTCGCAAAAGCGCCGCAGGATCGTTACGCGAGCGTCGATGCACTGCTCGCTGACCTTGCGCGAGCGGCGATGCACCGGCCGGTCGAGGCGCGCCAGGATTCCCTGTTCTATCGCGTGCGCCGCTTCCTGCGTCGCAACCGGCTCGCCGTCGCCGCGGTCAGCGCGCTTGCCATCGCGCTGTTGCTCGGTGCTGCGGGCACGCTGTGGCAGACGCGTGTCGCCGTGCGCGAGCGCGACAGCGCCCTCTACCTGGCCGAGCGCAACGATGCAGCGCGCGATTTCCTCGTGCGCCTGCTCAGCGAGAGCAAGGCCGACGCGCCGCTGCACCCGCGCGAAATGATCGAACGCGCGTCGCAATGGCTCGATCAGGAGCCCTCGATGCGCAACGATGTGCGCGCGATGGCGCGCAGCGTGATTGGCGAACTCCAACTTGAGCGCCGCGACTACGCCGATGCCGAAAGGACGTTCCTGATGGTCGCCGAAAACGCGGGTGATGCGCCCGACGAACTCGCGATCAACGCGATGTGCCAACTCGGGGCGACCCAGATCGCGCTCGACAAGCCGGACGAGGCACGACACTGGCTCGATATCGGCGTTGCCCATGCGCGCCAACTCGAAGGCAGCCAACGCGTCACGCTCGCGACCTGCTTGTCGTATGCCGGCATGCGCTCGCGCAATCGGGCCGAAATGCCGCAGTCGCTTGCATTGAGCGGTGAGGCGGTCGAGGTGATCGACCATCTCGGCGGGCGTTACGCGAGCCGGCAATCCGCGCTGCACAACAACTATGCGAATGTCCTTGCTTCGGCAGGACAGTCACGTTTGGCGATCGTCGAGTTCCGCCGCGCCATCGCTCTACTTATCGACGCGGGACGCAGCCGCAGCGCTGATCATTCGACTGCCGCTGGCAATCTCGCAGGCACGCTTGCCGATGCCGGCCTGCTGCACGAAGCCGACGCCGAATACCAGGGCGCGATCGCGCTGCGTCGCGACGTGAGTGGCGAATCGGTCGGACTTGCGCAGCAAATGATTTCGCACGCGAGCGTGCTGGTCGAACTCGGGCGCGCCGATGAGACGCTGGCGCAACTGGACAAGGCGGAGGCGATCTTGATTGCACACGCCGACCCGCCCGGTCTGCGCATTGCGCAACTGCACCTGCGCCGCGCCGGTGCGTATGCCGAACTAGGGCGCCGCAGCGACGCCGAGCGCGAGTACGACGCGACCGAAAATTTGTACGCGCAGGTGCTGTCGCCGCAGAGCGCAGCGCACACCAATGTCATGCTCGGACGGGCCGCGCTGTGGATGCGTACCCGAACGAATTCATCCGACCTTGATCGCGCCGGAGCGCAGATCGACCAGGCGCTGGCGCAGGATGGCGCGACTGCGAAGGGCGGCTCCGGCGCCGCCGCGAAAATTTCGCGCAGCGCAGCTGAACTTGCGTTGATGCGCGGCGATGCATCGGGAGCACAGGCGCTGGCGAACCAGGCACGCGCACGTTATGCATCCGACCTCGATCCCGCCGCCTGGCAAATCGCGGCTTGCGACGCGCTTCTCGGCGAAGCCGCCTCGCAGCAAGGACATCATGCTGAAGGTCGAGCTTTGCTAGCTACTGCAACATCGCGGCTCGAAACGGCGTTGAGCGCAACCCATTGGCGCGCGCAGCAAGCACGCGACTGGCTTGCGCAATCAGATTCCGCAGCGCCCCAGCCGCAATGATCCCGCGCCCCGGCGTGCGACAATAGGCACTGTGCGCAACAGCCGGCGCAGACCAGGCTGATTCGGTGCACGCATGCACCACCACTCCGATGGAATTGCAGATCATGCCGAATCATTCGTCAAACAATCGCTTCATCTTCGCCGCGCTACTGTCGTGCAGTTTCGCGGGATTCGCCTTGGCTGATCCAGCGCCCGCGCCGGCAATCGCTGCGCAAACACCCGCCGATGTTGCCTTCGGAAAGCTCGCCGACGAGTTCTTCGACACCTACTATTTTCCGACCAACCCGACCACGGCCACCACCACGGGCTTGCATGCTTACGACGGCAAACTCGAGAACTACAGCCGCGCGGGCGTCGATGCATCCATCGCGACTTTGCAGGGCTTCGATAAGCGCTTTGTCGCGATCGACCCGGCCGGCCTTGCAGAAATGGAACGTGGCGATCGCCAACTCGTACTCAACACAATCCATGGGACGCTGTTGACCGAGCAGACGATTCGTCCGTGGGAAAAGAATCCGGACATCTATTCGAGCGGCATCACCAACAGTGCCTTCGTGATCATGGAGCGCAAGTTCGCGCCACCGGCGGACCGTCTGCGTGTGCTGATCGAACGCGAGAAACGCATGCCGGCTGTTTTCCAGGACGCGCGCAAGAACCTGAAGAATCCACCCAAGATCTACACCGAGATCGCAATCGAGCAGTTGCCGGGGCTCGTGGCATTCTTCAAGGACGATGTGACGTCCGCGTTCAAGAACGTGACGGACGCCGATCTACAGACGCAATTCGCTCAATCCAACGGCGCCGTGATCAAAGCCCTGCAGGATTACCACGCGTGGCTGAAAGCGGACCTGTTGTCGAAGTCGAAGGGCGACTACCGCATCGGCGCGGACACGTTCCGCAAGAAACTTGCGTTCGACGAAATGGTCGACACTCCGCTGGACAAGCTCATCGAGATCGACCTCGCGGACCTGCATCGCAATCAGGCGGAATTCATCC
>JBBRZD010000112.1:0-9279 GCA_038237055.1 Lysobacterales bacterium
ACATCATCAAGGGCATGTATCTGTTCAAGGACGGTGGCAAGTCGAAGAAGAACGAGCCGCGCGTGCAGCTGCTCGGCTCAGGCACGATCCTGCGCGAAGTGATTGCGGCGGCGGAACTGCTGGAGAAGGAATTCGGTGTCGCCAGCGATATCTGGTCCTGCCCCAGCTTCACCGAACTGCGTCGCGACGGCTTCGACGCGGAGCGCTGGAACCGGCTGCACCCGATGGACAAGAAGCCGCGCATGGCGCACGTGACCGCCTGCCTCGATTCACGCACGGGCCCGGTCGTCGCGGCGACCGACTATGTGCGCGAGTTCGCCGACCAGGTTCGCGCCTTCGTGCCGCATGGCCGTCGCTATACCGTGCTGGGCACCGACGGCTTCGGTCGCAGCGACACGCGTGCGAATCTGCGCAGCTTCTTCGAGGTCGATCGCTACTGGATCGCGCACGCAGCGATCGCCGCGCTTGCCGCCGAGGGCCAGATGAATCCCGAGGATGTCGCGCGCGCGATCAAGCAGTGGAAGCTCGATCCGGACAAGCCGAATCCGACGACGGTGTAGTGCAATTCTTTGCGGCGCGCATGTTGCGCGTCGCGAAGAGTCCAGGCGTTGGTCAGCGACTGCCGGCTGCCGGCGACCAGCGCATCAAATCGTGCCCGAACAGATAGCTCGCCGTCTGGTAATACGTGACCGCTTCGTCGACGAGTTCTGGTCGCGGATGTTCCAGTGGCGATGCATCGCCGCTGTCATCGAATTTAGGCACGGTCTGCTCCACCGATTGCTTCGGCGCGAGCACGGTCAGCACGCCGTCGCGCAGGAAGCCGGCTTTCTGATAGTTGCCGAGGAGGATGCGTTCGCGTCCCGGTTCCAGTTTGAAGATGTCGTAGCCGTAGAAGCGTGAGGTGTAACTGAAGCCGAGGAGTCCAAGCACCGTCGGCGGTATATCGATCTGGCCCATCAGACGATCGACCTGCGCAGGTTCGACGTGCTTGGGCGAATAGATCAGCAGCGGGATGTGGTAGCGGTTCATCGGTAGCGCTGTGCGACCCCAGCTCGATCCGCAGTGGTCGGCGGTGATCACGAACACGGTGTCGTCGAACCACGGTTTGGTCGCCGCTCGCGTGAGGAAATCGCCGATTGCCCAGTCGGTGTACTTGACGGCCCCGGCACGCCCCGCCTTGCCCGACGGCAGATCGATACGTCCGTCCGGATACGTGAACGGCGGATGGTTCGAGGTCGTCATCACGTGCTGGAAGAACGGCTTGCGCGCGGCGAACGCGACGTCGGCTTCGCGCATCGCGAGCGTGTACAGGTCTTCGTCGGCAACGCCCCAGATGTTGCCTTCGTGCACTTGGTCGCGCGGAATGTCCGAGCGGTCCGCAATGCGGTAGCCGCTGTGCGAGAAGAAATAGTTCATGTTGTCGAAGTAGCCGTAGCCACCATAGACGAACATCGAGTCGTAGCCCTTGCTGTCGAAGACCGAGCCGAGCGAGAACAGGTTTTCATTGTTTGGTCGCTTGACGATCGACTGGCCCGGCGTCGGCGGCACCGACAATGACAGCGCTTCCAGGCCGCGCACGGTACGCGTGCCGCTGGCATACAAGTTGGTGAAGAACAGGCTGTGCGCGGCAAGCGCATCGATGTTGGGTGTGATGCCCTTGGTGTTGCCGAATGCGGTGAGCAAGTCGCCCGACAGGCTCTCGACGCTGATCAGCACCACGTTCAGGTGTTTTTCGGGGCCCGGGTTCGTGATGGTGCGCGCGATGTCGTGCGGATCGTTGCTGGTGAACGTGGCTTCCGGCGTTTTCAGCAGCTCGTGCAACTTCGCGAATGCGACATCGTCGGGCAGGGTGCGATAGAACCGCTCGTAATCGAGTTCGTTGTTGCGGAACGCGGAGAAGAATTCGTAGATGCCGTTGCCGGCGAGCTCGTTGACATAGGCATTTTCACTGCGATTCTTCAACTGGCTGTCGACGAAGAAACTCACGACGACGGTGGCGAGAAGCCATGCGACGGTGACCTTGGTGCGTGCGGCAAAAGACGACGTATCCGGCTGCGGCAGCCAGCGGCGCCGCGTGAAGTAGAGAATCAGCACGCCGATCGCACCCAGCGCAAGCAGCACCTTGCCGACTGGGTAGGAAGCGCGGATGTTGCCGATCACCTCACGCGAGTAGACGAGATAGTCGACAGCGATGAAGTTGAAGCGGCACGCAAATTCGTCCCAGAACAGCCATTCGGCGACGGCCACAAAAAGCAGGATGTACACCAGAATCAAGGCGACGCCGCCGACCGCCATGCGTACCGGGCGTGCCGCGAAATACCGTCTTGGCAGCAGCCACAAGACGAGCACCAGCGGCCACGCGAAATAGATGAAAGCGACGAGGTCGTAACCCAGGCCGACGACGAAAAGATAGAGCCAGCTCAAGGGTGCGACGGAAATGCCGTTGCCGGTCTTGATCAGCAGAACGAGACGGGTAAGGGTCGAAATCGTCAGGAAGACGCCGGCCAGCCAGAACAGGGCCGAATAACGGATTTTCAGCGCGCTGCGCGCCGTTGGAATGCTCGACAAACGCCTTCTCCGACGAACCCGGCGGCAGCGCGCGAACCATCGCGCAGGGAAGACTGCGCCGGACGCAGGTCGGCAAGTGTACGCCAACGGCTCAGCCTGTAGATGTGACGCGAGCGGCTTGCAATCGTAACCGGCGATTCACGCGCGCGGAGGGGTGGTTGTCGTGGTGGATGCAGCCAGCGCGCTGGATCGGTCAGTGAAAATCGTCCTGGATGTCGCAGACATCGCGCAAAAAGAACCTAACTTCGGCTGAATTTCGCCCCTATCGCAATCGTTCAAGCGTTGACGGCGTGCGCACGCGCTTCGATGATGCGCGCATGCATGCATTCCACCGTTTCGTTCTTCTCCTCGCCCTGATCGTTGCCAGCCTGCCGTGTTTCGCGCAGGCGCCCGATTCCGTCAAGACCTTCGATGCGGCGAACCAGCAGCTCGCCGACGTGCGCAAGCAGCTGGTGACCCTGGATCAAAATGCGGAGCCGCTGACGGACGCGCATCTCAACGAGTTGCGCGACACGGTTGCGTCCGTCACGGCGCAGGCAGATGCGTTGACCGACGATCGCGCGCCCCGGCTGGCGGCTATCGATGCGCGTCTGGGTGAGCTCGGCATCGCACCTGCGAAAGGCGCTGCACCTGAAGCGAGCGACATAACCGCGCAACGCGCGGACCTGGACAAGCAGCGCTCGGCAATGGATGCGGAGATCAAGCGCGCGAAGTTGCTTGCCATCGACGCCCGCCAGTTGACCGACCAGATCGCCGAGGCGCGGCGGGCGAATTTCCAGGCGAGGCTGTCGCAACGCACCCCATCGCCGTTGACGCCGACCTTCTGGAAGGACGTCGCCAGCAATTTTTCACGCGACGGTTTGCGCCTCGGCGCACTGCGTTCTGGCGTGGTCAGCGCAGTGAGCGACAGCTTCTCGCCTGACAACCGCCCGTTCGCAGTTGGCGGCATCGGCGTGGGTCTGCTGCTGATGCTCGTCGGTCGCTGGTGGGCCGAGCGCGCGCTCATGCGTACGACTGCGAATCGCGTGCCGCAGGGCCGCCTGCGTCGCTCCGCGCTGGCGTTCGCAATCGTGGTCGTCGCAACCCTCTGTTTTGGCGGCGGCACACAAGTGATGGTGTTCGCGCTCGACTGGCACGGTGCATTCTCAGACGCTGAGCGCGACTGCGCGCGAGCTATTGTCAGCGCAATCTTCTTCGGCAGTTTCGTCGCGGGTCTCGGTCGCGCCCTGCTTTCCGCTGCACGACCGTCCTGGCGGTTGCCGTCGATACCCGACGACGTCGCCGAAAGGCTGCGTCTGTTTCCCATGCTGCTCGGCTGTGCAATCGCATTCAGCGTCCTGCAGCAGAAGATCAACACGCTGGTCGGCGCCAGCCTGTCGGCGACGATTGCCTGCAGTCTCGTGGTTTCGTTGATCTACGCCGTGCTGATCGGTTGGGGTCTCACGCGCGTGTCCGGCAAGGACACCGGCGGATCAACCGAGCGCGCGCCCGAAAACGCGAAGGGCGCAGAGAAGGACGTCGAATCGCGCCAGCGCTCCGCCTGGATCGGCTTCTGTATTGCGGCACTCTGGGTCGGCGTGTTCGGCACGGTCTTGGCGGCGCTTACCGGCTACGTCGCGCTTGCGCAGCAGATTGCGCGGCAGATGGTGGGGCTGGGCATCGTCGCAGCGACGTTCTACCTGCTGGTTCATCTGATCGAGGACATCTGCTCAGCGATCATGTCGACACGCGCGAACTGGATGCAGAACACGCTTGGACTCGAACCGCGTTCGCTGCAACAGTTCGAAGTGTTGTGCTCGGGCATCTTCCGCGTCTGCGCACTGGTTCTCGCGCTTGCCACCGTATTTGCACCGTACGGCTCCGGTCCCGCAGATCTGCTCGCGCGCATTGCTCAAGCCGGCGCCGGCTTGAAGATCGGCCAGATCGAAGTGACGCCGGGTGCGGTGTTCGGTGCGTTCGCCGTGTTCATCGTCGGCATTGGGGCCGTGCGTGCGTTGAAGAACTGGCTGTTCATCCGTTACCTGCCCACGACGCGCATGGACCCGGGCATGCGCATGTCGGTGACGACCCTGCTCGGTTACGTCGGCGGGATAGTCGTATTCGCGTTTGCCCTGTCCGCGCTCGGCTTCAGCCTCGAACGCATTACCTGGGTAGCGAGCGCCCTTTCCGTCGGTATCGGTTTCGGCTTGCAGGCGATCGTGCAGAATTTCGTGTCGGGCCTGATCCTGCTCGTCGAGCGGCCGGTCAAGGTGGGCGACTGGGTCGTGCTGGGCGAAATCGAAGGCGACATTCGCCGCATCAATGTGCGCGCAACCGAGATCCAGATGAGCGACCGCTCGACCGTGATCGTGCCGAACTCGGAATTGATCACCAAGAGCGTGCGCAACGTGACGCTCGCGAACGCGGAAGGTCGCGTGCGCATTCGCCTGCCGGTTCCAATCGACAGCGACGCCGCGCGCGTGCGCGAGATCGTGCGCGAAGCGCTCACTGCGCATCACGGCGTGCTGGCGATGCCGACACCGAGTGTATTGCTCGACAGCATCGAAGAGGGTTCGCTGATCTTCATCGCGGTCGCCTATATCGCCAATCCGCGTCAGTCCGGCAGTGTGCGTAGCGACCTGATGTTCGACATCCTTGCGCGTCTGCGCGCCGATTGCATCGCGCTGTCGTTGCCACAGAACATCAAGTTGCTCAGAGCGGCAACCGCGGTGGCGGAACCAACGACAATGACAACGAAGGCCGACGTCGTGTCGGTGCCAACGACGTAGGCGCGCACTGGGGATGACAATCTCGATGCCCTGCCTGTAGCGTTTTGCGCGTGTATGGATTGGTGTGGTGCCGGGAAGGTGGTTGATGAACGTCGCGAGAAAATCCGTGCAGCACGACATCGCTATCCAGCGCGCGTATGACGAGCCTGGCCTGCGCGATGATTATCGCGTACTCGTCGATCGTTTCTGGCCGCGCGGTCGCATCAAGGATGTGTTGAAACTGGACGAATGGCTGCGCGACATCGGGCCGAGCGCTGAGCTGATCCACTGGTTCGGTCATGATCCGCTGCGTTGGGCCGAATTCCGCACGCGTTACCGCAAGGAGCTTTCCACAACGGAACAAAAAGAGCGCCTTCGCAGCCTGCTTGCGGCAGCGGCAAAGAAGAAAATCACGCTCGTCTATGGCGCGCGCAGCGCTACCGAATACCAGGCCGCGGTGTTGCGCGGGATATTGTTGGCGATGCGTAAACGAAAAGGCGCGATGAAATGAGTATTCAGATGGATGCGATCGGGCATGTTCGCGGCGGTCGCGCCGAGGTTGAGGACGATCGCTGGGGCGACGTGCAGGCAGTCATCGAGCTCGACAGTTCGCGCTTCGGCGCGGATGCGCTGGCCGGACTCGATGCGTTCTCGCATGCGCTCATCGTGTACCTGTTCCACAAGGTTGCGCCGGAGCGCATCGAGATCGGCGCAAGGCATCCGCGCAACAATGAAGCGTGGCCGAAAGTGGGTATCTTCGCGCAGCGTGGAAAGAATCGTCCGAACCGGATCGGCGTATCGACCTGCCGCGTCTTGCGCGTCGAGGGATCGCGCGTATTTGTCGAAGGTCTTGATGCTGTCGACGGCACGCCGGTACTCGATCTGAAGCCGTATATGCGTGCGTTCGATCCCCGTGGGGAAGTGCGCGAACCGGAGTGGGTCGCTGCCATCATGACCGAATATTGGTAGTGTTCCGGCCAGTGCGCGTCGTTCACGGCGCTTTTGAAAATCTTCCATGACGATGGGTTTACATGAGTCTGCTTAAACGGCTCTGGTGCGCGACGCACGGAACGCCTGCTGAAAACTCTGTTGCGATACCGTATCCACCTGTGCACATGCACTGGCGCAACGATGCGTCGATGCCAATTGCCGACTGGGGTGTGTTGCGCGCAACGATCCGTGGCGAGATTGCGAACGCTTCGCAGCATGCCTATTGGTCGCAAGCCGGCAGCAATGGCTGGAGGCGCTTGGCGGACATCTCGGCGCGGCGTATGGGATTCGCAAATCGGATAACTTTCTGCTTCTTTCGCCGCTGGCTACGAAGACCGCGACTCTGACGCTGGAAGCCAGCGAACGCATGCGTCATCGCATCCTGCGCGCGCTGCCTGGCATAGCGAGAGGCAGCGGATACGGGCCGCATGTCGTGCTGATCTTTGCCACGCAAGAAGAGTACTACAGCTATATCGATAACTATTTTTCGGAACCAGGCGAGTACGCGCAATCCAGCGGCATGTTTCTTAGGCATGGCTACGGTCATTTCGTGTTCGCGATGGATCACCTCGCGAACATGGAACCGATCATCGCGCACGAATTGACGCACTGCCTGGTTGCTCACCTGCCACTCCCGGCCTGGCTCAATGAAGGGATCGCAGTTGGTATTGAAAAGAAACTGTATCCGCCGCACGCGGATCCGCGCGACGTCTTTCGCGCGCTGCGCGAGATCACCGCTCAGCGTGAAGCTTTCTGGAACGAGCGGACCATCCAGACATTCTGGAGTGGCAAGGCTTTCCTGCGCGCCAACGAAGGCAGCACGCTTTCCTACGATCTTGGAGAACGCATCGTAGGGCTTGTCTCGCGCGACTATGAAGCCTTCGCTACGTTTGCGAAGGCGGCAACTATAAAGGATGCGGGAATGCTGGCCGCGCATGACTATCTAGGTATCGAATTGCGCGATTGTGTGGGTGCCATCCTCGGGCCCGGCGACTGGCAGCCTCGCCCCGATAGTTGGCGCGAGGGTGTCGAGCGTGGACAGTTTGTCCGCACAGACGGATGAAAGCTTGGAGCAATGCCGTTAGCATATTTTGCGGCTTCGGCTCACCGTGATGGTCGAGCGTTTTCTATAGCTCGCGAGGCAATGGCTAAAGGCCGGTTCACCGCGGCAACCAACGCATAGCTCACGATCAGCAGCAGGAACCACGAACCGAGCTTGCCAAGCTTCACTGCCGACCACCCGTGTGCCTGATGCGGATACGCCCAGGTGTGCGTCCAGGTGCCGAGATTCTCGGCGAACCAGATAAACAGCGCGACGAGGAACAGGCCGAGCAGGAGCGGCATGCGCCGATGCACGTGCCAGATGCGGTAGTGAACCCAGGTGCGCGCGAACAGCAGGCCGCTTGCGATGAAAAGGCCGATGCGCAAATCGACAAAGCGATGATGCGTGTAGAAATTCGCGTAGATCGCGATTGCGAGCAGGCCCAGCGCCCACAGCGGTGGATGGTGCGTGAAACGGAATTGGAACAGACGCCAGCAACGCGCAAGGTAGCTGCCGATCGACGCATACATGAAGCCGGAGAAGAGGGGTACACCGCCGATGCGCAGAAAGCCCGCTTCCGGGTAGATCCAGGACCCGGCGTCGGTCTTGAATATTTCCATCGCGGTGCCGATCACGTGATAGGTCAGGATCACCTTCGCTTCGTTCCATGTTTCCAGATTCAGAGCGAGCATTGCGATCTGGATCGTCAGCGCCGCGATGCACAGGAAATCGTAGCGCGCGACCAGGGCGTCGTGCGGATACCACAGATGCGTCGCGACGATCAGCGCAACCATTGCACCGCCGAACAGACAAGCCCACCCCTGCTTGATGCCGAAGCGCAAGAACTCGTAGAGCACGCGACTGGCACGATGGTTCGCTGCGCGCGCGGCCAGGTGTCGTTCGGCGCCTGCGAAACGCGCAATAAGAGGCCAGGTCGCGGAGGCATCAGTGATTGCTTTCGACATGTGCGTTACGTGCATGTGGCCTTCCGCAAAATACTTCCGCGCAAGTACAACCGACGCTTGTGGCGGACAAGTAGCCGAGAAGTGGCCGATGCGTGGCATGCGTCTGCGGAGTACGCTTTGAAAATTTCCAACGGAGCGAGTCGACATGGCGACCAATTCACCCAAGCTCGCGGTGCTGATCGATGCCGACAACGCGCAGCCAGCGGTTGTGGAAGGCTTGCTCGCCGAGATCGCGAAATACGGCACCGCAACGGTCAAACGCGCCTACGGTGACTGGACCGGTCCACAGCTCAAGGGCTGGAAAGAGGCGCTGCTGAAATACGCGATCCAGCCGATTCAGCAATTTCGCTACACCACCGGCAAGAACGCGACGGATTCAGCGTTGATCATCGACGCGATGGATCTGCTCTACGGCGCCAAGCTTGGCGGATTCTGCATAGTTTCCAGCGACAGCGACTTCACGCGCCTCGCTGCGCGCGTGCGCGAGGCTGGACTTGTCGTGTATGGCTTTGGCGAAAAGAAGACGCCGGCACCCTTTGTTTCGGCTTGCGACAAGTTCATCTATACCGAAATTCTCGTCGACAAAAACGATGGAGAGTCGCCTGCACACCCGCGTCCGATTGCGTCGTTGAAGCAGGACAAGCGGCTGATTGCCTTGTTGCACAATGCCGTCGAGGCGTCGTCGGACGATTCGGGCTGGTCGTTTCTCGGCATGGTAGGCAACAGCATCGCGAAGCAGGCGCCTGATTTCGACGCGCGCAACTACGGCTACCAGAAACTCAGCGAACTGATTGCGGCGAGTGGATTGTTCGAGATCGAGAAGCGAAAAACCGGGGACGGTTCGACCACGTCGATCTATGTGCGTAGCAGTCGTCGTGAGGCGGACAAGTAGACGCGGACCTATTCGTCAGCGCTGAAATGCAGGTCGCCGGTGTCGGTGATGCAGCTCATGTGCATGCGGCGCAGT
>JBBRZD010000113.1:0-9268 GCA_038237055.1 Lysobacterales bacterium
CTGTTGAGCACACGCCAGAACAATGGGGGCCATTCGCCCGGCCCGCGCCCACCGTAGTGGCGCACGAAGCCGAACATCGCGTCCTGGACCAGGTCCAGCGCCTCTTCGCGATTGCTGGTCGCCAATTCCGCCATGCGCAATGCACGCCGCTCGACTTCGCGCAGAAAGCGTTCGATCGCCTGCGAGGTGCCTGCAGACGTCGCTGTCGCTGCGGGCATGCGTTCGAGTCCGTTCATGAGACAGGTCTGTCCGAGCATTCGACATCAGCCTTTCGAGGATCTTTCAGCACCGAATAACGCGGCAGGGCACACTCCGTTGACGCGACAGCCGCGCTGGCGTTGGCGGAGCAAGTGAGAGGCACCCTGTCAAGCGGTTGTGCACAGACCCAGTAAATTGCACCGAACTTGCTGCGGACGCATAAAAAACACCGCAGTCTGCCTGTAATGCCTATTCTAACTAACTGAAAAATCTACTGTATTCAAGATTGATCAAAGATTCGCCAACCCGACAACGCAGCCCAAAAATGCGCCTTGCGGGCGCGCGAAAAGCAGGTAGTCCACAGACTTATCCACACAAACTGTGGATAAGCAGAAATCTCCAATTCACATAGAGAGTTAACGCACTTTCCTGATGGTTTCGTCAGAAACGACATGCAAGCGATGTCCGCTGTTGGTGCCGCACCCCGCTACACTCGCCAGCGCGCGGATTTTGCGCCACCGAATGCCATGACTTCGATCCTCCGCGTCGCCCTTCCCGTTCCGCTCAACTCGCTGTTCGACTATCGCGTCGATAGCGCCGTCGCGCCGGGCTGCCGCGTTCTGGTCCCGTTTGGGCGACGTCAGGTGGTCGGTATTGCGGTCGAACAGGCAGCGGTATCCGACGTCGGCGACGACCGCCTGAAAGCCGTTGAATGCGTGCTCGACGAAGCACCGCTGCTGACCTCCGAACTGATGGCGACCTTGCGCTGGGCTGCGCGCTACTACCAGCATCCGCTTGGCGAGGTGCTGCAGGCGGCGCTGCCGGTTGCCTTGCGTTCGGCGCGTGCCCTGCCTGAAACCGGCGTCGCCGCATTGCGCCTGACCCCATCCGGTGAGTTGGCGCGCCGCGAGTTGGCACCCCGGCGCGGCAAACGCCTCAACCTTTTGCTGGATCTTCTTGGCAACGGACCCATGCCGTCCGCGCAGATCGCCGTGCTGGTCGGTTCGACGGCTACCGCGCGCACGGCGCTTTCCCATGGCTGGGTCGAAAGGGTGCGTGTCGCGGCGAACGCACTCGCGCAAGCGGCTATAGCGGGGCCGCCCCTCAACGATGAGCAACGCATCGCCGCCGACGCCGTCATCGCAAGCGCCAGCAGTTTTGCCTCATTCCTGCTCGATGGCGTAACCGGTAGCGGCAAGACCGAGGTCTATCTCGAGATCATCCGCGACTGCCTCGCGCGCGGTCTCCAGGCGCTGGTATTGGTCCCCGAGATTGCCTTGACTCCGCAGGCGCTGCGCCGCTTCCGTGAACGACTCGGTATTGAGATCGCGGCACTGCATTCGGGTCTGGGTGAAACCGAACGTGCAAGTGCATGGCTCGCTGCGGCGCGCGGCGAGGCGTCGGTGGTCCTGGGCACGCGCTCGGCGATCTTCGTGCCACTACTGCGGCCCGGAGTGCTCATCGTCGACGAGGAGCACGACGCTTCGTACAAGCAGCAGGAAGGATTCCGTTATCACGCGCGCGATCTCGCGGTGATGCGCGCGAAGGCGCTGGATGTTCCAGTGGTTCTGGGATCGGCGACGCCGGCGCTCGAAAGCCTCGCGAACGTCGCCACGGAACGCTATCGTCTGTTGCGCTTGACCCATCGCGCCGGCATGGCGCAGCCACCGGCGCTGCATGTCGTCGATTTGCGACGTCAGCGACTGCAGGAAGGCTTCGCGACGCCGACGCTGCAGGCGATCGCGGCCTGCCTCGCGCGCGACGAACAGGTGCTGGTGTTCCGCAATCGCCGCGGCTATTCGCCGGTGCTGCTCTGCCACGATTGCGCATGGAGCGCACAGTGCCCGCATTGCGAACGCGCCATGACCTGGCATCGCGCGGCGGGGCGCTTGCGTTGTCACCACTGCGGCTTCGAGCAGAAGGTTCCGCGCGCATGTCCGTCCTGCGGAGGCCTGGCATTGAATGCGGTGGGTGAAGGGACCGAACGAATCGAGGAGGCATTGCGCGCGCGTTTCCCCGAAGTACCGATCGTGCGCGTCGATCGCGACACCACGCGCGGCAGGCGTGTGCGCGATGCTTTGTTTGACAGCCTGCCGGATGCCGGTGCACGCATTCTGATCGGTACGCAGATGCTGGCCAAAGGTCACGATCTACCGCACCTGACCCTGGTGGTTGTGCTCGGTGTCGACGAAGGCCTGTACAGCGTGGATTTCCGGGCCAGCGAACGCCTCGGCCAGCTTGTCGTGCAGGTTGCCGGTCGCGCCGGTCGCGCCGAACGTCCCGGCAGCGTGATCCTGCAAACGCACGATCCCGCGCATCCGCTGCTCTCGGTTTTGTTGAACGGCGGCTACCGCGCGCTGGCGACGCAACTCTTGCAGGATCGGCGCGCTGCGGGATTTCCACCGTTTGCGCAGTTCGCACTGCTGCGCGCGGAGGCGAAGGACAAGGACTTGCTCAATGCGTTCCTAACCGCAGCGATGCGCGTGGCAAGCGACCCGACAGTCGTTGCGCATGGCCCGCTTGCCGCGCCTATGGCTCGGCGCGGCGGAATGTTTCGAGGACAGGTGCTGATCGAATCCGGCGAACGTCCCGCCTTGCAGGCATTTCTGCCGGGCTGGCTCGAAATGCTGTGCGAACTCCCCGGCGAGCGTCAGCTGCGCTGGTCGATCGACGTCGACCCTGTCGATCTTTACTGAATCCGCAGAGTCGCGACGCAGCACCTGTGCGATTCTTCGCGCAAGGTTCGATGGAGATCACGAATGCCGCGTCAATACAGCATGGGAGGACGTGCCACCCCGGGCGCTCCCGCAGAACCACCGCGAGGCGGCCCGCGTGCCGCGCCGAATCCCAGACCAGCCCCGAAAAATCTGCGCGAACGCTTCATCGCCCTGCGCAATCTGCCACCCTTCATGCGCGAATTGTGGGCGACGAGTCCGCCGCTGCTGATCGCGGATCTCGTCTTGCGCGCCGTGCGCGCTGTGCTGCCGGTGCTCACCCTGCTGGTGGGCAAGCTGATCATCGACGAGGTCGTACTGCTGGTTCGCGACGGTGGGGGTACGACTGCGATGCTCACCGACGCGCTCGCCAGTGGCCGGTTTGATCGACTCGGGCTTTTTCTTGGCGCCGAATTCGCACTCGCGGTGTTGTCGGACCTGCTCGGTCGCGTGGTCTCGCTGGTCGATTCCCTGCTGTCGGAAAAATACACGAACGCGACGAGCATCCGCTTGATGGAACACGCGGCGTCGCTGGACCTCGAGGATTTCGAGGATAGCGAGATGCAGGACCGTCTAGATCGCGCGCGGCGGCAAACAATTGGTCGCAGCGCACTGATGAGCCAGATGTTCGGCCAGGCGCAGGACATCATCACCGTCGTGAGTTTCGCAGCGGGCCTGATCGCCTACGCGCCTTGGTTGATCGTATTGCTGCTGCTTGCGCTGGTGCCCGCATTTCTCGGCGAGTCGCATTTCAATGCACAGAGTTATTCGCTGAATTTTGCGTGGACGTCGGAACGGCGCGTGCTCGATTACGTACGCCTGACCGGGGCGAGCGTAGAGACCGCGAAGGAAGTGAAGATCTTCGGTCTGAACGGCTTCCTGATTGATCGTTATCGCGAACTGTCGGAAGGCTTTTATGCGGCGAATCGCGCGCTGGCAAAACGGCGGGCGCTCTGGGGCAGTCTGTTTGCCGCGCTTGGCACCATTGGTTACTACGTCGCCTATGCCTTGATCGCGTGGCGCACCGTGCGCGGTGAATTCAGCATCGGCGATCTTACCTTCCTGTCCGGATCGTTCCGACGCCTGCGCAATCTGCTCGAGAACCTGCTGATCGGTTTTTCACAACTCGCCGGGCAGGCCATGTATCTGGATGATCTCTACTCGTTCTTCGAGACGCAACCCGAAATCACTTCGCCACCGAATGCGCTGCCGTTCCCGCAACCGGTGCGCGAAGGTTTCGTGTTCGACGATGTGGGATTTCGCTACCCGGGTGCCGAGCGCTGGGCCGTGCGCAACTTGTCGTTCACGCTGCGCGCAGGCGAGGTTCTCGCGCTGGTCGGCGAGAATGGGGCCGGCAAGACGACGCTGGTGAAATTGCTTGCGCGCCTGTACGAGCCGGACGAGGGACGTATCCTGCTCGATGGACGCGACCTGCGCGAATACGATCTCGCGCAATTGCGCTCGCACATCGGCGTGATCTTCCAGGACTTCGTGCGCTACGCGTTCACCGCTGCGGCAAACGTCGCCGTTGGCCGCATCGAAGCAATTGACGATCGCGCACGCATCGTGCGCGCGGCCGAGCAGAGCCTCGCCGATGCGGTGATCCAGCGTTTGCCGCAAGGCTACGATCAGATCATGGGCAAGCGGTTCCGCGATGGGATCGACCTGTCCGGCGGCGAGTGGCAGAAGATCGCGATCGCGCGCGCGTACATGCGCGATGCCGACGTGTTGATTCTCGACGAGCCGACCGCGGCGCTCGACGCGCGCTCGGAGTTCCAGGTGTTCGAGCGCTTCAAGGAATTGTCGGCGAACAGGACGGCGGTGCTGATCTCGCACCGCTTCTCGACCGTACGCATGGCCGATCGCATCCTCGTGCTCGAAGGTGGGCGCATCGAGGAGGTCGGCACGCACGAAGAGTTGCTCGCCTCGGGCAAGCGCTATGCGGAGTTGTTCGAGTTGCAGGCGGCTGGATATCGCTGAATCCGTCCACGCATCGCGTCGACGGCGCGATGTCCAAATCCTGCGCAGGATGTCGTTATAGAAAACGACCTTTTCGCAGGAGTTGCAGTATGGGCGGCGTTACGCATTCAAGTTTTCCTCGCTGGCGGCTGCTGGCACTGCCGATTGCACTGGCGGCGGCGATGCCCGCCGCCGCGAGCGTCCGGAGCTGGCCCGGTCTATCGCCGTGCAACACGACGCTGCAAGCTTGCATATCCGCAACCACAGCCGGAGACATCGTGGAGGTGGCGAGCAATGGTCCGATTACGGAATCGGTCGAAATCTTCCACAAGAGCCTGACCTTGCGAGCGGCAACCGGGTTTTCGCCAGTGTTCCAGAACGCGTCCTCGCTGAACGCGATCACGGCAATTGGCGGCGACACCGCGGCAACGGACACTATCGAAGGCATGACCGTCCGTGGCGAATTCATCATCGCTTATCAAGGTGGCAGCGGCGCCTTCAGCGTGCAGATCAAGAACAACATCATCGAAACCGTTGGACTTGACTCGAACTTTACCGCGATCAAAGTAAGCACGTTGGGCCCCGCGCCGACCGGTCCGGTGGATCTCGTTATCTCCAACAACGAGATCGGCTTGGGATTCCTAGTCGGCGACGACATCTCGGCCATCGGCATCGACGATTTGCCCGGCCAGACCACTGGCCTGATTATGGGCAATACAGTTTTGAGCGGCGGTACAGCGAGCACGCGCAGCGCGATTGCGATCCATAACGGTACCGGCACGGCTGAATTCGATGTGCGCTACAACCGGGTTACGGCGAGCGGCTACAACGGGGGAATTCTGCTGAGCCAGGACAGCGCCAGCGGCACGCTGACTGCACGCATTCTCAACAATCTCATGACCGGAAGCATCGATTACACCGGACCGCAGCCGGGCGCGATTTCTTTGCTGGCGAACGCAGGTAGCCTGCAGGCCACCGTGCTGAACAATACGCTCGCCGGTAATGCCACCGGCTTCATCGCAAGCGTAGCGTCAGGCGCGACACTGAGTGGCGTGCTGGCGAATACAGTCGTCGCCAACAATGCGAATCGAGGCGTCGTCATCGGTGCCACGGCCGCCGCCGGGTTCTCCAACGAATCCAATCTCGTCTTCGCCAACGGCTCGAACGATTTCAACCCAGGTCCGGGCACGGTCCAAGCAGATCCCAAGTTTGTGGGTGCCGGCAATTACCATCCGCGCAACGACTCGCCGGTACGCGATGCCGGCATTACGGCGCTTGCCACAGACCTTCCCGTCGATCTCGACGGCGCTCCGCGTGTCGTCGGCCTGGCCATCGACATCGGTGCCTGGGAGTTGAGCGATTCGATCTTCGCCAATGGCTTCGATCCTTGATCGAGCACCTGCGCTCCAACCGCGCGCAGCGCGAATGCCCCCTGAAAAACAGAACGGCCCTCGAGGGGCCGTTCGATCAGCTCACGCTGGAAGGGTCATTTACGCAACGAACATCGCGCGCATCTTCTTCATCGCGTTCGCTTCGATCTGGCGGATGCGTTCAGCAGAGACGCCATACTCATCCGCGAGCTCCTGCAGTGTCGCCTTCTCGTCTTCCTTGAGCCAGCGACGCTGGATGATGTCGCGTGAACGCTCGTCAAGCTTCACCAGACCGCGCTTCAACGTGTCGAGGCTCGATTCGTCTTCCGATTGCGTTTCGACCTTGCCGTACGGATCGGCATCGTGATCGATGAGGAACGCCGCCGGTGACGGACGCTCGTCCTCGTCGGCATCCACCGGCGTATCGAACGAGACGTCGCGACCGTTCAGACGCGCTTCCATTTCGAGCACGGTCGCGGCGGGCACGTTGAGTTCGCGCGCGACGGTGTTGACCTCTTCGTTGTTCATCCAGCCAAGGCGCTTCTTTGACTTGCGCAGATTGAAGAACAGCTTGCGCTGCGCCTTCGTCGTCGCAACCTTGACGATGCGCCAGTTGCGCAGGATGAACTCATGCATTTCGGCACGGATCCAATGCACGGCGAACGAAACCAGTCGAACACCATGATCCGGATCGAAGCGCTTGACCGCCTTCATCAGGCCGATATTGCCTTCCTGAATCAGATCGCCGACCTGCAGACCGTAGCCGGAATAGCCGCGCGCTACATGCACGACGAAACGCAGGTGCGCCATCACCATCCGCTTGGCCGCTTCGAGATCGCTCTCGCCGAGGAAACTGCGCGCCAGCGCCTGCTCTTCTTCCTGCGTCAGCATCGGAATTTGATGGACCGCATTGACATAGGCGTCGAGGCTTCCGATGGCACTCGGGACCGGGAATTGGCTGGCGACCAGGACATTGCTCATTCTGTGAACTCCTCAAAATCTTGTGGGCACTTTAGCACTCGACTCTTTCGAGTGCTAAACCCGACCCGAGTTCCCCAGTGACTTGCTGTGGGGATTACTGAACTGGCCGGTATTGTACTCTCAAGTCCTGAAAATAACATCCTGTCGAAAGTCACACGCTTACGCCCGATTCATGCGTAACCTACTGCTTTAATTCAATAAAGTAGCAGAGCGCATATTCGACCCAAGAAGCGCAGCCACACACCCAAGCTCAATCCAGCCCCAGTTCGGCGCGAGGAGGCAGCGTCCAGTTGATGGCGGCGTGCCCGCGCTCATTCAAGTACTCGTTGGTGCGCGAGAAATGACCGCAGCCGATGAAACCTCGATGAGCCGATAGCGGCGAGGGGTGCGGCGCCTTGAGGACGCGGTGTCGGCGCGTGTCGATCAGCTTGCCCTTGGCCTGCGCGTAGCTGCCCCAGAGCAGGAACACGATTCCTTCGCTCTCGCGATTGAGCGCGTCGACGCAGGCATCAGTGAAACCTTCCCAGCCCTTGCCTTGATGTGAGCCGGCCAATCCGCGTTCGACTGTCAGCACCGAGTTGAGCAGCAGTACACCCTGGTGCGCCCACGGCAGCAGGCACCCGTGATCAGGGCGCGCGATGCCGAGGTCGCGCGCGATTTCCTTGAAGACGTTTTCCAGCGACGGCGGAGCGGGCACATCGGGCAGCACCGAAAAGCACAGGCCATGCGCCTGATTGGGTCCGTGGTAGGGGTCCTGGCCGAGGATCACGACCTTGACTCCATCGAACGGCGTGCAATCGAGCGCGGCGAAGATGCGCGAGCCGGGCGGGTAGATCACCTTGCCTGCTGCCTTTTCAGTACGCAGGAATTCGCCCAACGCCAGCATCTCCGGACGCTCGAAGTGCGAGCCGACGCGCGCCTTCCAGGAAGGCTCCAGCTTGACCCGATCCTCGCTCACGCGCCGGCGCGCGCCTGTTCGCGCAGCCGGCGTGACACGCGCAGCTGGAATTGAAGTTTGGTGATCAGCAACCGCTCCTCGATTGGCTTGTGTACCAAATCGTTCGCACCGGCACGCAGCAACACCGCCTGGTTCGCCGGATTGTCGTCACCGGTCATGACCAGCACCGGCAATTCGCCTTTCGCATAGTCGAAGTGGTTGCGGATGCTCTCAAGCAAATCGCCACCACTGAGCTCACCTTTGAGGTTCACGTCGGTCAGCACGAGATCGGCTCCGGGCATGCGATTCTCGATGACGGCGGCTTCAAGCAACTCAAGCGCTGCCTCGACGCTGACCACATGCGAAACCTTGAAACCGAATTTCTCCATCATGCGCCGCGTCGCAAGCGCGACCACGCGACTGTCTTCGACGTAGAGGACTTCGCCGGCGATCTGCTCGGTCGGCCGCACGTATCCGCGGATGAAAACGGCGAGCGCGTCGAAGCCCAGCGCCTTGTCGAAGTAGTCGGTGACGTGGCTCGACAGGGTGCGCGCGACCAGGCGCTCCTGCACGTCGCCGGACACGACGACGATCGGAATGTACGCTTGCGCCGAACTCTCACGCACTTGGCGGGCGAATTCCAGACCATCCATGTCCGGCAAACGCAGCGCCGTGGTGATCAGGTCGATGACGCCCGCATCCAGATGTTCGCGCGCCTCCGCGCCGGAGCCGCAGCCGATCACGACTGCATTGGGCAGCTCCGTTTTCAACACCCGCTCGATCAGCTGGCGCACGACACGCGAACCGTCAACAACGAGCACACGCGGCTCATCGCTGGAAATATGGCGCGTGAGCGAAACACTGGCGCTCATCGCGGACGTCCTGCAGCGAGATGGCGTGCCGTGACGACGTAGGCGCCGAGCCAGCCGAGCAGCACGCTCGCGCAGATCACGACCAGCGCGGCCACGACATTGATGCCGTGCAATGCAAAGCGATGCGCGTAACTGTCGAGCAGGCGACCGATCGGTTCCGCCAGCGCCAGCTCCACCGCAGCAACGATGAGTAGCGCGAACACGCTACCCAGCAGTCCGTACCAGAGACCCGCATAC
>JBBRZD010000114.1:0-9218 GCA_038237055.1 Lysobacterales bacterium
CCAAATACGACGCCTGGGGCGAGATATCAGCACAGCAGGGCACCAGCGGCGCGGTCACGACACCGAACACCGATGGGGCGAATGCGGAGTTGGCGAGCACCGATCAACAAAGCATCGGCTACACGGGCTACCAGAAAGACACCGAGTCGGGTCTGTACTACGCGAAAGCCAGATACTACGACCCGAGAATCGCGCGGTTCACGACGCAAGATCCCGAAGCGGGGCAGGCGATGCAGCCGCCGAGTTTGCATCGGTATCTGTACGCCTATGCGAATCCGACGTCTCATACTGACCCGAGTGGGCGGCAAGTCGTCGACGATGTCGAAGGTGCAGCGATCGCGCTTGGCTGGAACGACCAGCAATATCAGGAAGCTGTAAAGGTTCAAGCCGCAGCGCGGGAACAAAACGCCGGTGTGGTGTACGGCGGTGCCAAGTTGACGGCGAAGGGGCTGTACGAAGCGGCCAAATACGGTGCCCGTGTGTTGGGCAAGGCGCTATTCGATGTCGGTGACGCGAAAGATATTGTCGAGCCGCCGCTTCGCGCCGTGCAGGCGATTGCCGACGGCGTGCAAGCGGGACCGGAAGGCGTGGCCGAGTACTACGCCAAGAAATCCGTCGAAGCTGATCGCTTGCGCCAAGAAGGAAAGTACTTCGAAGCGGGACAACTCTACGGACCGGAGGTCGCTACCGTCGCAGGCGCGGCGATGGGCGCGTCACGCGCCATTGGCAAGATCGGCGGTGCCGATGTGGCTGTGGTTGTAGAAAGCGCCGACGGCGCGGCGGCGCGGCTTCAGCGGAAGATCGAGATCGATCCGGATAATGGTTTCAGGGCGCAGAACAGCGTTGCAAAATCTGATGAGCCTGTGCAGGTGCTCGATGTGGGAAGTTATAAGGAACTCAATGCACGTGCCGTCAAGGGCGACATGATCACGCCCGATCATCAGCCATCGCTGGCCTCGCTGGTAGCGAAAGAAGAAACCCGCCTCAATCGCAGCTTGACGCCATCGGAGTACCGCCAGCTACGAGATTGCACGACGTGCGTTGCTATTCCGGAGGACGTGCATCGAAGCGTTTCGCGCACATATGGCGGGCGCAACGCTGCAGATCAGATTCAGGTGGATAGCAAGAACAGTTCACAAGCGGCGCAGTTAGATGCGGACGCGCTTCGTCAGTCGCTAGTCGACAAGGGCTACACGCCCGCGCAAGTGGAAGCAGCCTTTAACCAGCGCGATTTGAGGAATATCCAAGATGGACGTTACCAGTGAGGCTTTGGCCTTGGTAGGAACGGAGCTCAAGAGAGCATCGACCACCATCGGTCAAGCATTGATCCAGCTTGGGCTGCGCGAACAAATGGGTGATCGAATCGCGGTGGAGCTTCCGTCTTTGGGAATCTCTGTTAGTACGGACCTGAACGATGTTGTCAGATCAGTGCATTTGTACGCGGAAGGGGCGAATGGCTATTCGCAGTTTCCATTTTCGTTGCAAGGCATCGACATGAGTTCGACGAGGCAAAGAGTTCATGAAGCTCTTGGCCCGCCTGTTGGGCAAGGAGCTGGCAGCGTTAGCGCGAACCTAAGTCGTTCTGGCGACTGGGAGGTCTATCGCATTGGAAGCAATCGGGTTCATATCGAATACGCATTTGACGTAGACAAAATTAGGTTGGTCACGTTAACCAAGGGGGCGCCGCTCACCGAAGAATCAGCGCGAGGTCTGGGGCGCTAGGCACGTCATCGGTATGGTTCATCTGGCATGGCACACCCGACGCATCTAGGCGAGGGTCTTTAGCGCAGCGGTGACGAGACCCAGAAGCGAGGCGAGCGCACAAAGGGGTCAGGTACATTTTATACAGTGCGACAAAGTGCTCAGGTAGGAATCGGTATGTCGCGTCGCCGTGCGCTGCCGTTGGCTGCCGATGCCTCGGCGGTCTTGTCGCTTTCATCAGCGTGGTATCGGCGCGTTTGGCAGCGTGTCGGCGGTGGCGCGGGCGGGATCATCCGTCCAGCGGGTGCTGAGGTTGTGGCGTTGGCAAAAATCATGCGCGACCTGTCCGAGCAGGTGGCGGGTCTTGCCGAGGTTGGCGCCGGTGACGTGCGTACCGTAGGCGGTGTTGTCGCGCCAGCCGCACAGATGCACTTTGTCCGCTTCCTCCACGTCGCGGTAGATGCGCACCACGTCGGTGTGGGTGGCGCGATCGCGCAGACTCGCGCGCTGCGGCAACGCGGCATCGATCTCGCCCAGAAAGTCGCTCGACTTGAGCGGGTTCCCGCTGCCGGCGCCGGTGCCGAGCGCGGCGGCGAGCGGTCCGTAAGCGTCGCCCAGGTAGGCTTTGATGTCGTAGGTGCGGCTCACCTCGAAGAACAGCGCGAAGTCGTGTCCGAGGCAGGCGAGCGCCAGTTCGTAAGGCACGACATCGGCGAGAAACACGCCTTCGAAGGTGAGGTGATTGTGCGGGATGCGAAACCGCATCCGTTCGATGCCGACGTGTTGCATGGCGGCGTGCAACCGTGCGAGTCCTGGCATGTGCATGGTGGTCTGTGTCTTAGCGGCTGACGCGTTGCGCCGGCTTCTTCGTTCTTGCCGTCTGGACCTGGCGCGAGGTCATCGTGCGCAGCAGATGCTGCTTGGCCTGATGCTTGAGAATCAATCCTTCGAGTACGGCTTGTGCGGTCTGGCGGTCTTCGTCGTCGAACTGCTTGAGCGCCTCGAACTGCCAGCGCAGCGCCTCGTCGGGGCCGCGTTCGTCGTCGTCGAACAGCAGCCCATCGGCGCTAACCGCTAGAGCCTTTGAGAGCTTGCGGATCATCTCCAGGGTCGGCTGGGCCTCGCCTTTCTCGTAACGCTGGACCTGGGTCAGGTGAATGCCGGCAAGGTCGGCAAGAGCTTGCTGGGTCAGGCTGCGTGTCTTGCGCAGATGCACCAGGCGTTGCGGGAACTCCATGACGAAGAACTCGGTGGGGTCGATGCAGGCGACCATAGAGCCTCCTTTTTGTCGGCGGTTTGCAATGTATCTTAAAGGATGTTACAAAAACATCCATAGAGATTATTGACGGCTTTTGCGCCGAAGGAGTGGTCGATGGCGCGTATCCCCGAGGTTGAGATCGAGCGGCTAAAGGTCGAGGTGTCGCTGGCGGCGCTGATCGAGGGCGCGGGGTATGCATTGAAGACGCAGGGCAAGGACCTGGCGATGCGCTGTCCGCTGCACGAGGGGGACGAGACGCCGTCGTTCATCGTGACGCCGGCGAAGAACGTATGGCACTGCTTCGGCTGCCAGCAGGGCGGCGGTGTGATCGATTGGGTGATGGTCTCGCGCCGCGTGTCGTTCCGGCACGCGGTCGAGTTGTTGCAGAGCGAGAGTCCGGCGCTGGTCGCGCCGACGGCGCGGGCGGTGCGCAGCGTGGCGGCGACGTTCGCACGGCCGGCGGAGGCCGGCGAGGCGGCGGCGGATGCGGTGCTGCTCGGCCAGGTGATCGCGCATTACCACGCGACCTTGCGCACGCATGCGGAGGGACGGGCCTATCTCGCTGCGCGCGGGCTCGATCATCCGGAGGTGATCGATCGCTTCCGCCTCGGCGTCGGCAATCGCACGCTCGGCTATCAGTTGCCGGAGAAAGACCGCGTGCATGGGGCGGCGTTGCGCGGCGCGTTGCAGCGGATCGGTCTGCTGCGCGCGTCCGGTCATGAGCACTTCAACGGTTCGCTGGTGATCCCGCTGATGGACGAGGCCGGCGCCGTCGTCGAGGTGTACGGCCGCAAGCTGTTGCCGGCGTCGAAGCTGCGCGCGGGGACGCCGTTGCACCTGTATCTGCCGGGTCCGCATCGGGGCGTGTTCAACGAAGCCGGGCTGATCGGGCAAGCGGAAGTGATCCTGTGCGAAGCGCTGATCGATGCGCTGACGTTCTGGTGTGCGGGCTATCGCAACGTGACATCGAGCTACGGCATCGAGGGCTTTACCGACGACATCCTGACTGCGTTCAAACGGCACGGTGCGAAGCGCGTGCTGATCGCCTATGACGCGGACGCGGCCGGCAACAGCGCCGCCGACAAGCTCGCCGCGCGCTTGATCGGTGAAGGCTTCGACTGCTACCGCTGCCGGTTCCCGAAGGGCATGGACGCCAACGGGTACGCGCTGAGCGTGCAGCCGGCCGCAAAATCCTTGGGTCTGGTGATCCGACAAGCCGAGTGGATCGGCAACGGTACGCCACCACCTCGCGCACCGAGCGGGCCGATCGTGCAGGCTGATCCTGTTGACCCGTCTCCTTCTTTAGTGGCTGAGCCCGCGGCTAAAGAAGAAAACCCGGCGCCGCCGCCGTTGCCCGACCTGCCCGCACAACGCGTGCCAGCAGGCGCACCGGCCGTGCCGGTGGAAATCGCCGACCATGAGCTGCGCATGACCTTGGGCGATCGGGCCTATGCGGTGCGCGGCATTGAAAAGAATCTGTCCTACGAGCAGTTGCGCGTGTGGATCAAGGCGACGTGCGGCGCGTTCGTGCACATCGACACGGTCGAGTTGTACGCGGCCAAGCAGCGCGCGGCGTGGATCAAGCAAGCGAGCGTGGAACTGGGCGTGTCCGAAGACGTGGCGCGCTCGGACGTGAGCGTGCTGCTGCGCGCGGTCGAGCAGCGCCAGGACGACATCATCCGTGCGAAATTGCAGCCGGCCGACGCGCCGGCAACGCCGGCACTGACGTCCGCGCAGCTCGACGCCGGCCTGGCGCTGCTGCGCGATCCGGATCTGATCGCGCGCATCGGCCGCGATGTGGAGGCGACCGGCGTGGTGGGCGAGGCGAGCAATGCGCTGGTTGCGTATCTGGCGTGCGTGTCGCGCAAGCTGGACAAGCCGCTGGCCGTGTTGATCCAGAGCACGAGCGCGGCGGGCAAGTCCACGCTGATGGATGCGCTGCTGGCGTTGATGCCGGAGAGTGAGCGCGTGCACTACTCGGCGATGACCGGGCAGAGCTTGTTCTATCTCGGCGAGCACAGCATGAAACACAAAATCCTCGCCATCGCCGAGGAGGAGGGCGTTCGCCAGGCCGGCTATGCGTTGAAGGTGCTGCAATCGCAAGGTGAGCTGACGATTGCGAGCACCGGCAAAGATCCGCAAACGGGCCAGCTCGTCACACAGGAGTATCGCGTAGAAGGTCCGGTGATGCTGTTCCTGACGACCACCGCGATCGACGTGGATGAAGAACTGCAAAACCGCTGCATGGTGCTGACGATCAACGAGAGCCGCGAGCAGACAGCAGCGATCCAGGCCAAGCAGCGCACCAGCCGCACGCTCGAGGGTCTGCTCACCAAAGCACGCAGCGACGACGTGTTATCCGCGCACCGCGCCGCGCAGCAACTCTTGCGTCCGCTCGCCGTCGTCAATCCCTATGCAGAGCAACTCACGTTCGCCAGTGATCGCGTGCGGCTGCGCCGCGATCACGCGAAGTATCTTGCGCTGATCGACAGCATTGCCTTGCTGCACCAATACCAGCGGCCGATCCGCAGCGTTGTGCATCAAGGGAAAACACTGGACTACGTTGAAGTCACGCACGAGGACATCGCGCTGGCGAATCGCCTCGCACACGACGTGCTTGGCCGTTCGCTGGATGAGTTGCCGCCGCCGACGCGGCGCGTGTTGAGTCAGGCGGTGGCGTTCGTACAGGCGCGTGCGAGCGCGCAGGCGATCGAGCACAGCGCGGTGCGCTTCACGCGGCGTGAGCTGCGCGAGCATAGCGGCTTGAGTCACAGTCAATTGGCCGTCCATCTGGATCGCCTGCTGGCGCTCGAATACGTGCTCGCCCACAGTGGTCGCAACGGGCAGCGCTTCGTCTACGAGCTGGCGTTCGATGGCGACGATGGCGATGCAAAGCGTCTGCCGGGGCTGTGCGATGGGTTTACGACGAGCAACCTTCCGGCCGGATCGAGCGACCTGCCGGCCAGCTTCCGGGTCGCTTCCGGTGTGCTTCCGGCCACCTTCCGGTTGGATCAAATGCCGCTGTTCGCGAGCGCTGACGCGGTTCTTCCTTCTTTAGTGGCTGCTTGTGCTCCAACGGCACTTCTGGAAGAAACACCCGCGCCACGCTGTAACGGCGCGTCGTACGCCAGCGCGACGGGACGTTGAGCGATGGCCAAGCGAGGCGAGTACGCGCCGCGGCGCCGTCAATTACTGACGCCCGAGCATCCGGACAGCGTGGCCGCGTGGGTGCAGCGCTATCTGCAAGCGCTGACCGTACGTGGCATGAGTGCGAGCACGTGGAGCGCGCAGATGCGCGATCTGGCGCGCTTCAACGAATGGTGCGTGGAGCGCACGCTCGGCAGTCCGCGCGAGATCACCAAGCCGATCCTGGAGCGCTTCCAGCGGCACCTATTTTACTACCGCAAGCGCGATGGACATCCGTTGACACTGCAGCGGCAAGTGGTGTTCCTGCACCACCTGCGCGCGTTCTTCCGCTGGCTGGTGCGGCACAATCACCTGTTGCATAACCCGGCGTCCGATCTGGAGCTCCCGCGTGCGCCAAAAACGCAGTTGCCCGACGTGCTGACGGTGGAAGAAGTCGAAACGATCCTCGCGCAGTTCGACGTGAGCGATGCGCTGGGCCTGCGCGATCGTGCGATCGCCGAGGTGCTGTACTCGACCGGCCTGCGGCGCATGGAGGTCTGCGGGCTCACGTTGTTCGATGTCGCTTGGTCGCAGCAGACCGTGCACGTGCGCTGCGGCAAGGGTGGCCGTGAGCGTATCGTGCCGATCGGCGAACGCGCACTGGCATGGCTGCGGAAATACCTCGATGAAGCGCGGCCAGTGTTCGTGATCGATCCGAGCGAGATGCACCTGTTCCTGACACAGCACGGGCAGCCGCTGCCGCTGGAGCGTTTGACGCACATGATGCGCGAGGCGAAGGAGCGAGCCGGCATCCCCAAGCGTGGCGCGTGTCATCTGTTCCGGCACACGGCCGCGACGCTGATGCTCGAGAACGGCGCCGACGTGCGCTATATCCAGGAAATGCTCGGCCACGCGAATCTGGCCACGACGCAGATTTACACGCACGTGTCGATCACCAAGCTGCGCCAGATCCATGCGGCGACGCATCCGGGGGCGAAGCTGACCCGGCGACTCGATCCCGACACTCCGTTGGAGGACGCGTAGAATGGCACGTACTCACATGTGGTGGAGACCTCTCATGGCCGCAGCCGTGTTCAAGCAAGAAGCGCACAAGCTCATCGACAGCTTGCCGGATACGGCGAACTGGAATGATCTGATCTATCGCGCCGTGGTGCGCAAGGAGATCGAGGCGGGTCTGGTGGACAGCGCCGCCGGGCGTGTGACGCCCGTGGAGGATGTGCTACGCGAGTTCGGCTTGGCCGAATGAAAGTCGTCTGGACGGATCGCGCCAAAGCGCGGCTCAAGAAAATCCACGCCTATATTGCTCATGACTCCGCGCAAACGGCTGACGAGGTCATCGTGCGTCTCGTGCGTCGCTCGCAGCAACTCGAAACAGTGATGCGCTCCGGTCGTATGGTGCCCGAGTACGCACGTGAGGACGTTCGCGAGTTACTGGAGAGGCCCTACCGGATCATCTACACGATCCTGCCGGAACGCATCGATGTCGTGTCGGTGATGCATTATCGGCAACTATTGCCCAGCGATCTGAACGATCTGCAAGACGGCGGCTGAACCGCTGAGCGGTTGCAGCCGACCGCCGAGAGGCTGCGACAACGTGGAGGCTGGACGCTCTGATCGTGGCGTCATCGCACGGTCCCGGCGATGATCGCACCCCACCGCCGTCACGCGGCATGCAGGCGCTGCGCTCCTCAGTCGTTGCCTCCTTCGTCGCTCCACGCGGCACGCCACGCGCCGGCTGCATCGGCCGTCCCTGGCCGGCTTCGTTGGGGTGTCATGCGCGACCGAACACGCTCGGCGTCCTGCCTCGCGGTCGTGCGCACCGGCTGCGCCCGTGCGCTGTTCGCTGGTCAGCTCAGGCGCGGCGGCTGCGCCCCCGCTTCTTCGCCCGCGGCCATGTTACATAACGCGTCGTTACGCACCGCGCAAAGAGCCGCGCGGTTCGTTCGCTAACGCTCACTGCGTAACCCGTCGTTATGCAAAATGGCCGCTGTGCGCGTCCTTGCGCACATCAAGGTGCGCGGCTCCTGCCGCGCGTTCGCCAGCTCCTGCACGCTGCGCGTCTGCGCGCCATCCCTGGCTTGCGCCGCACAGGGATGTGCCAGTGTCGCGAGCGCAGGATGCGCAGGAGCGACCGCGGGCGTCGCACGTCGAGCGCTGCCGTGCGGCGGCTTAACCGCGGCGCGGTTCAAGCCGACCGGCCGAGCGCAACGATGTTCGTGCCCAAGGCTCGCAGAGTGAAGGGTGGTAAGTGTTCGCTGTTGTCGGCGCAGTGTTGCGCCGTGCTCGACGCGTCAAGGCCAGGCCCTGCGGGCGCGCTGCGCGCGGCCTTGACCCGCCTGCGCGCGGCGCGGGTGGTCTTCGCCAACAGCGATCAATCCTGATCGCGGGCTTGACGGAGAAACGCCATGAAACGCATGCCTCGCCGCATCACGCTGGTTCTGCCTGCCGAGTTCATCGCGCTGTGCCAGCGCGACAAGATCGAACCGGACTTTGTTCTGCGCGGGTTTATCGCCGATCTGTGCGGTCTCATCGACGCGCACGCCGATCCGCGCAACGACGGCTATTGCAGCAACGGATCGAGTGAGCGCGACAAGGCATACGCCTATTACGAGCGGGTTGGTTATCCGTGGTGGCACTCGACGTAAGACACGGCCACGCGCAGCGGCTGGACGCCGCTGCGCGCTGGCGGTGCACCCGTTCTTCCCTTAGCCGCTCGCGGTTCGGTCGCGTCCGTGCGGGCGTCCACGCGTGCCTCCGTGCACGCGCAAGCGAAGCGAGCGGCTAAACTGATCCTGTGCTGACCCGTCTGCTGACTGTACTGGCCGTTCTGGTGCTCGCGTGCGCGAGCACGGACGCGCACGCCTACGCGCGCGCGTCCGCGCGCCCCGGCGCGCCGCTGAGCGAAACAGCGCAGGAATGGAAAAGCGCGCATCGGGAGTTTGCGGCCGCGTCCGTACCCGTGTCGGAAGAAAACGCAGCGCCAACCGGTTGGCGCGTCTGGCAAATCCCGCTGGCTGAGCCGGTGTGCACATCGGCGACACCACTGCATCGGTACCTCTATGCCTATGCCAATCCGACCGTCTACACAGACCCGAGTGGTCGATGCACTGAC
>JBBRZD010000115.1:0-9174 GCA_038237055.1 Lysobacterales bacterium
AGTCAGGATTCCGCCAATCACCTAACGAATAGTACAGGCCAACCTGCAGACCTTCGGCGCGGAAAGCGTCGACGAACTCGCGCAGCAGATCGCGTTTCGCCGGGCTGTTCATGCTGTTGAAAGCGCACAGTTGGGAATCCCACAGACAGAAGCCCTCATGGTGCTTGGTGGTCAGCACCGCGTAGCGCATGCCGGCTTTCTTGGCCAATCTGGCCCAGGCACGCGGATCGTAGGCATCGGCGGTGAAGCCTGGGAGCAGGCGCTCGTACTCATCCCATGGGATCGCCTCGCGCGACATCGCCCACTCGCCATGACCATGCACAGCGTATAAGCCCCAGTGGATGAACAGGCCGAAGCGGGCGTCGCGGAACCAGGCGGTGCGGTCAGCGGGGAAGGCGATGGTCATGGGCGCGCAGGCTAGAGGCCAACGGGCGGTCGCCAGCCTCAACGCCACTGCGTTCGACGGCAGCGAGAAGCGCGAGATCATGCTGCGTCCGGGAACGCCGAAGGAAAGGAAACTCAGTGGACAGGCCTATCTGCTCAACTATGGTCTGCCGCAGTTTATTTTCCATGTGACGACGGCGTACGCATTGCTGCGCCACAACGGTATCGAGATCGGCAAGAAGGATTTCATGGGCGCGTATTGAGCCTTATGCAAGCCGAAGTCGTCGTTCCGCGTGCGGCCGGACACGGCTTCGCAACAGGCAGGTTCGGTTGACAGCATGCTCGTCAGTCGTTCGGTCGACCGCGGCACTTCTTTGAGCGCCCCCATAAAGCTGATTCGCGACACCAATGCCGTCTTCAACAAAAAGGGGGCTCGTTGCGGATCGGCTCGATGCGCATTTCGTCTATGTGGTTTGGGATCGCCTGCCCGCGGTGAATACGGAGCCCGCCATGTTCCCGCGCAGGTACGCGGGCGATGCCGCCCATGAGACCGATGAAGCGTGCGCTTGACGGGCCAACGCTCACTGCGCGTCGGCGCGCACGAGTCGGAATTCGACGACCGACGCGCTGCCTGGCACGAGTGGAACGCGCTTGTCAGTGACGAATAGCAGATGACCTTGCGCATCTCGTAGCGTTGCGCGCAGACCATAGTGCATGCCCGGTTCGATGCGTGAGACATCGTAGGGCAGGGCGAATGTATAGGGCGGCCCGTGCAGGTCCACAAAACGGGTGCTGGCGATTGTTGCCGTCTGTTTCGCGTCTGCTGGATCGTCGACCAGTTGCACCTCGAGTGTCGCACCGGGCGCCAGCAGCATTCGCTCGAGATAGAGGGCGCGGCCTTGGATGAGGCCCTTCTGCGTCTTGACCGCATCATGCACTTCGGCCGCGTTCGAGGTCATATCCGGTCGTTGCACAGGTTGACAGGAGGCGAGCAGGATCGATGCTGCGGCCAATCCGATAGTGCGGCGCATGGTTGTCCTCGGTCGATGTCGTGGTCGCTGGTCGAGACGTCAATCTACACTTCGCGCGCGTGCATCGCATCCGGCATCGCATCGGGTGTGCTCGTGAGAGCGAGTTGACGGCAATCATGGATGCATGCGTTGAGCATGTGGCGCCCAACGGTACCTGAAGGTCCCGAATCAGCGAGCAAGAGCGCCAACGGGTCTGGTTATCACCGCATTGGCGTTGCATTTTTCGCGCTGCGTGCATGCGCACCGTAGAATGCGCGCATGCGACTAAACAAACATATAGCCGAAACCGGTTTCTGCTCGCGCCGCGAAGCGGATCGACTCATCGCTGAAAAGCGCGTCACACTCAACGGCAAAGCAACCGGCATCGGTTCGCAGGTCGAGGAGGGCGATGAAGTCCGCATCGATGGCCAGCCCTTGCTGGCACGCCGTGCCGCGAGTCCGACACGCAAGCACGTGTACATCGCGCTGAACAAACCGCCCGGCGTCATCTGTACGACCGACAGCGAGGTCGACGGCAACATCGTCGATTTCGTCGATCATCGGGAGCGCATTTTCCCGGTCGGACGCCTCGACAAGGAATCGGAAGGCCTCATCCTGCTCACCAGCAATGGCGATATCGTCAACGAGATACTGCGCTCGGAGAACCGTCACGAGAAAGAATACCTGGTTGCGGTGAACAAGCCGGTCACGCCGGAATTTCTCACCGGCATGTCACGCGGTGTGCGCGTCCATCACCAGATGACCAAGCCGTGCAAGGCAACGCGGCTGGCGAAGTTCGGTTTCCGCATCGTGCTGACGCAGGGAATGAACCGGCAGATCCGTCTGATGTCCGAGGTGTTCGGTTATCGAGTGACGCAACTGCGCCGGGTGCGCATCGTCAACATCAAGCTCGGTGTGTTGAAGCTCGGCCAGTGGCGCAACCTGTCCGATCTTGAATTGCGCGGCTTGCTGCCTGATCGAACCGACTGGTAGCCGCTCGTGGTTCCGACGTCCGCGCTCCAACCGTTGACGTCGCATTCGAAGTTCGGATTCACGATCAGGTTGGTGGCTACTCCAGACGGCACGGTGCCGGCGACCAATGGGCGACGATCCATATGTGTGAAACGTTCACGCGTCTGCTCCCCATAATTGAAATAAGATCGTGTGGGTAACCATGGGATCGCGGCGGATTTTGCCGGAAAGCCCCGCTTGATGGTCGCTTGCGAATCGCCATTCCTGGATGCGATGCAAGCGCTGCGATAGCAGGATCGTGCCGCCAATTGAATTGGTCGGCCACTGCCGATTTGCCTACTGCCTCCCGGGGCGATCAGTCGGGCAATGCAGCATTGTGATAGACGTCCTGCACGTCATCGAGTTCGTCGAGCCAGTCGAGCAAGTCGCGCAGGGTTTCCTCGACGTCGCCACTCACTGCGACCCGGTTTTCCGGACGCATCACGACATCCGCGCTCAGCGCGACCAGCCCGGAGGCGGCGAGGGCTTTTTTCACGGCCTCAAAGCTTTCCGGTGTGCAGAGCACGGTGCTGCGTCCGCCGTCGCTTTGAACGTCATCGGCGCCCGCGTCGAGCGCGGTTTCGAGCACCATGTCCTCGCTGCCCGGCGCGGTCGTGTCGAACACGATCTCGCCGACACGGTGGAACTGGAACGCAACCGAACCGGTGGTGCCGAGATTGCCGCCGTGCTTGGACAGTGCGTGGCGCACGTCGGAAACGGTGCGCACGGAGTTGTCAGTCATCGTGTCGATGATCAGGGCGACGCCGGACGGGCCGTAGCCTTCGTAGCGCAACTCCTGCATGTTGTCCGCGCCCTCGGCACCCGAGCCGCGCTTGACCGCGCGTTCGATCGTCTCCTTGGTCATGTTCGCCGACAGTGCTTTGTCGATACCCATGCGCAAGCGCGCGTTGGTGGCCGGATCGGCGCCGGTGCGCGAAGCGATCGTGATCTCGCGGATCAACTTGGTGAACACCTTGCCGCGTCGCGCGTCTTCAGCGTTCTTGCGGCCTTCGATACTGGGGCCTCTGCCCATGGGAATTCCTGCGTCAGTTCTGGTTTGATGAAATGGGCGAAGTCGCGACGCACCGATTGCGCGGCCTGTGTCGTGAACGCTCATTTTGCCTGTTTATGCGAACCGGGTACGCTATCTCGCAAAAATTGAACGCGCCGTGTCGACGCGTTCAACCGCCGCTGCATCGCCGATAAAAAGCATCTGCACGCCTACAAACTGCAACCGATCGGAGCAGGCAACAGCCGAGTGAGATCGATCGAACTGTTCAGTCCGTTGCTGGAACCGCCATGGAATTGATACGTTAGTGTTGCCGACGTGCACGTGTGAAAAACCAGCGTTGCGGTGCCAACTTGCGCGGTCGTCGTGCCACCGGAATGGTTGAAGGTGCCGCCCGTCGTCTCATAGATGGCGATGTCATTCAGGTTGCTCGCACCCTGTCCCAACGTCGCCTGCAGCGTATACCAGTGCTGGCTGGAGGAACCGGCCGACGGTGATGCATTCGGCAGATATGTGTACCACGCAGCGAAGAGCACGCTCTGCACCGGATTGACGTCAAGCACGAAACCCTGGCCGCTGGTTGCCGGCTCATACCAAGTCCCGGAAAGTGCGCCGCCAATTGTCGCGGCACCGTTGTCGCCCGATTGCCCGCAACTCACGTTCGAGTTCAGGCGGGTCAACGGGATGCTGCCACTGCGTCCACTACCATCGGAAAAGCTGTAGCCGAGCGTGCCGTGCGTACAGTCGCCGAATGTGATCGTTGCCGTGCCAACAGGACTCGTCATCGGTACCTGATGCGCATCGAACGCGCCGCCCTGAGTGAGATAAATCGGCATGCTCGCGGACGCAGCCGTCGCACTCACCTGGCCCTGGATCGTATACCAGCGCTGGCCACCTGCCGCTGTTGCGTCGTAAGTGAACCAGCCAGCGAATAGCGCACCAATGCCCGGCGCTACCGAGTCCTTGCCGACCTCAATCAGCAGTCCCTGACCTGAGGTAGCGGGGTCGTACCAGGCGCCGGTCAGTCCATGTTGATCGAGGTTCACGGCTCCGGCAGTCGGGTTATTCCATTGCGTGAGCAGGTTCGCGACATCGATTGAACCCAGCCCGGTAGCGAGGTCGTAGCCATCGCCGACGGCATAACCCTGCAAGCCGCCACTGAGGTCGCTCGGACCGGGCGTGCTGTTGTTGCACAGGCTTGGCGTTGCGAGCGAACAAGGAGTCACCCCACTGCTTGCAATCGTCACATCGTGGAAAACGCCGTTGCCTGGATTGGCAGCCAGTTGATACAGACGCGGATTCAGATTCGATTGAGGCGCACCGATTTTCTGATTCAGCAGCGCGGCGATGCCCGCCATGCTGGGTGCAGAGGCTGATGTACCCGATGAAACGAGGAAGTGGAAACTGTGATTGGCGACCACGCAAGACCCATTTTGTGCTGCCATGCAGGTGAAGTAGCCATCATGCGCGGACGCATTCAGAGACACATCCGGCGTATTGCGCGACTGGTTGGCAGGGACGCCGTTACCTGTCTGCCACGCGGGTTTTGCAATATAGATGCTGATGCCACCACCGGTCGCTCCGAGCTGGGCCGCACCGTTGCGGTCCAGCGGCTCGTTCCATGCGCCTTCGGGAATGTAACCGAGTGCGGAAAGATAGTTCGCACCGCTGGTCGGAGCCCAGTAGGTAGACGGCTGCGCACTGTCAGCGAATTCGGTGCCACCTACGCAGGTAACGTAACCTGATGAGCACAAGGCGTTGATGCCCAGGCTTTGCGTCGCCGGAGGAGCGCCGGTATGGTCTGCACAATCAGCGGCTCCGCTGTCGCCAGAGGCGACGAATATGGAAATACCCTCGGCTGCCGCCTGGGCGAACATCTCGTCGATCGATCTCACGACAGCGGAACCGTTATCCGGTTCGCACGACCCATAACTGATGCTGAGAATGTGTGCGGGCAAAGGTTGCGTGTCCACTGCATAGTCGAGAGCGACCTGCAGCCCGTCGGACGTGCCGACGTTGTCGGCTACGATCAGGTCGATCGTGGCGCCGGGCGCCACGCTTCCCGCACGCTGGACATCGAGGGTTGCCTCAGACTGATCGCCAATTTTATCGCCGGGGTTCGTGCAACTTGGCAATGTGCTGCCGACGGTGTCACTGCAGGCCGACGCGGGGTCGCCGGGATCGGTTCCATTGGGAGGCACGATGACTACCGGATATTTCGTGGGCAAGCCGGCGAGCAGCTGGAAATTCAGCATGTCGGGTTCGTATACGCGCGTCCGCCCAATAATCGCTATGGTCTGGCCCCCGCCGTCGATACCTTGCAGGTTCGGTGCGTCAATGTCGTAGATTTTGGCGAAATCGGCTGGAAAAACGACGTGTTCGCAGCTGCCGTCATTGCCGCAAGTGGTGCCGAGCGGTTGCGGCGAGCCCGGCAGCGACGATGACTGGCGTGCTGTGCTTCTGTAGTGTGTCGGTTTGAATCTGACCGAGTTCAATCCGGTTACTGAGAGCACGGCACTGGAAAGTGCTGCGGGAATCGCCGGGCTGGCGGTATTGGCGATGCGCTTCTCGGCGCCGACCTGAAAATAGTGCAGCTCGGTCGCGAATGCTGCGGCGACCTTAGCCGCGTGTCCACTGAAGGCGATCCGCGTGCGGCTGTTGCTGACCGAATCAACCCGCAGGCCTTGCGCGCGCAACCAACCGGACAACGCGTCGATATCGTGCTGTGACGCGCCGAAACGTTCGCCCAGTTCGATGGGTGAGAGCCATTGACGGTAGTTCGCGGACGTTGGGTCCTGTTGTTCCTTCAACAGGCGTTCCCACGCCTGCTGTCGCTGCGGCGTCCGCCGAAGCACTAGGCTCAAGTGATCGAGTGCGAGATCCCCCGGTACCGCGCCGCGATCGCTTTCCGCTTTTGCCCATCGCAGGTGTTGATCGGGAGCAGCGACACGTTTCGTATTGTCCACGGACTCGGTGATGAAGTCGGCAGACGCAGCCTGTGCCACAGCGGCGACAAGCATGCTGAAAACGAAGAGGGCGAGCACAAAAATCTGCGTCGATCGGCGACTTTTGAGTAGACAAATCGGAAGCATGGGCAGGTGTGTTCCCTTCATGAAATTCTTCTCGGCGCTCATTTCGTTCACAAATGTGATGTTGGAGTATGAAGGGTAGGGCGCGCCACTGCTGGACATCGTGCCAGTGACCCTTGATTCGCGCGAACGTAGCAGCGCATTCGCCGTTTGTGAACCACCAGCGCTGGATCATCTCGTTATGCTTCAGCCAAAGCTTGCCTGATATCGTTGACGGCGCGGAATTTTGTTGTCCGATCGACGTAGCCGTTAACATCGCGACAAGGGTTGGTGACAATAGCGACTGGTCACAATAGAGGCGGGTCGTGATGGCTTCTGGGAATTCGATGACCGCTACTGTTACCGCGCCTCGGGCGATGGGTTTCCGTTACTACGACTTGCTGGTTGGCGGCATGGTCGCCGTGTTGCTCTGCTCCAACCTGATAGGTCCGGCCAAGGTCTGCACGGTCACGCTGCCGCTGCTGGGCGCCCTGACTTTCGGCGCCGGCAATCTCTTTTTCCCAGTGAGCTATATCTTCGATGACGTGCTGACCGAGGTCTACGGTTATGCGCGTTCGCGTCGTGCGATCTGGGCCGGTTTTGGCGGCCTCGCGTTCGCAAGCCTGATGACGTTCGTGATCCTCGGAATGCCGCCGAGCCCGTCCGAGCCGTTCAACGCCCAACTGCAGCCGGCGCTTGAAGTCGTCTTCGGTGCGACCTGGCGGATCATGCTTGCCTCAATGGTCGCTTACTGGATCGGCGATTTCGCCAATTCCTTCGTGATGGCCAAGATGAAGATATGGACGAAGGGCCGCTGGCTGTGGACGCGCACGATCGGCTCGACTCTCATCGGCGAAGGCCTGGACAGCGTCACCTTCTATCCGATCGCGTTCGCGGGTATCTGGTCGGGGCAGACGATGTTGAAGGTCATCGCATTCAACTGGACCATGAAAGTGCTGGTCGAGATTGTACTGACGCCGGTCACCTATGCAGTAATCGGTTTCCTGAAGCGACGTGAAGGCGTGGATACCTACGACGAGCATACCCACTTCACGCCTTTCAGCCTGCGTGATGAAGGCGATCTGCGCTCCAGCCAGTGAAGGATGGACAAATTCGTCACAAACCCCGCGCGCCGCTTGCACGACCCGGGTCACCCTTCAAAGTCGGATTCGGCAGCTTGCCTAGACATTTGCGGTGGCGAGTTTGAGCGCGTCCCGTTTACGCAATTCATGGCGCAACAGCCAAAGACTGAGCAGCGCCTGGCAGGTCACGGTCGCAACCGATAAGTACCACACTTGTTTCAACTCAAAGCCTGGTCGCGTCGACAGCACATACGCGGGCAGCGCGAACGTGACCAGGCGCGTAGCGCTTGAATACAGCGGCGGCATCGTGTTGCCCAGCGCCTGGAACATGCCCGAGCAGCTGAAGATGAGACCCTGCGCGACGAAATTCCACGAGATGATGCGCAGGTAGTCCGCGCCCACGGCGATCACCGCGGCATCGCTGGTGAATCCATGCACCAGCCATTCTGGTTTCCACTGACAGAGCAGGGTCAGCAGTACCATGATGGCGCTGCCGAGGATCGCCGCACTACGGAAGGTTTCGCGCACGCGCGGCAGATGTCCCGCACCGAAATTCTGTCCTGCCAGTGGCGCGACGGCAAACGCGACCGCCATCGCCGGCAGGAAGATCGCCTGCATCACGCGCGAGCCGACGCCGAATCCTGCCTGTGCTTCGGCTCCGAATGGACGAATCAGCAGATAGATGATGCCCAGGAAAACGAACAGGATCGCGAACTCGCCGCCCGGCGGCAGGCCGATGCGCAAGATGCGTTTCCATGTCGGCAGATGCAGGCGGAACTGCGCCGGATCGTATCGCACGTATTTTTCGAGACGCACGAAATAGAACGCCATCATCACCACGCCGACGGCGATGGAGATGGAACTGGCGAGTCCCGCGCCGGCGACACCGAGAGGATGGCCGGTGAGCCAGCCCGCGATGAAAATCGGCGCAAGCAGGGCATTCAGCAGCACGGTGAATACCTGCACAATCATGCCGGGCGTAGGGAGGCCGGTACCACGCAGCGCCGAGCCCATCGCGACGAGCGCGAATTGCATCGCCATGCCAGGCAGGAACCAGTTGAGGTAGGTGGTGCCGGCAGTGCTCGTCGCTGCATCCGCACCCAGTGCTCGCGTGTAGGCGCCGGCCACCAGATAGCCGAACACGAGGGTCAACGCCATGCACGCGATCGCAATCAGCAGGCTCTGGTTGAAGACGAGGTTGGCATCCGTCTGGTCCTTGCGACCGACGGCTTGGGCGATCAGCGCCATCGTGCCAACACCGAGTACTTGGGTCAGCGCCATGATGATGAACTGCAGGTTGCCGGCCGTGCTGACACCTGCGATCGAAGCGTCGCCAAGCTGCGCCACGAAATATAGATCGATAAGTACGTACAACGTCTGGAACAGCATGCCGATCGCGATTGGCGCAGCCAGACGCATGAGGTGATTCGAAATCGATCCCTGGGTGAGGTCCTGCATGGTCGAAGTCTCGTATGGTCGATGCGACGGCGGATTCTGCCGTACGCGTGCGTCGGTGTCTTGTGGATTCACGACGGCAGCGACGTTGAAGTCACCACGTGCGTGTCAGGCAAGTCCGCTTCTAGCTGCGCCGGCCCGACACCACCGGCACG
>JBBRZD010000116.1:0-8957 GCA_038237055.1 Lysobacterales bacterium
TCAAGAAGCATGCGCTGACCGCAGGAATCAGCCCAACGCGCATCTCGCCACACGTGCTCCGCCACTCATTTGCGACACATCTGCTCAATCACGGGGCGGATCTGCGCGCACTGCAGCTGATGCTCGGCCACAGTTCGCTTTCGACGACGCAGATCTACACGCTGGTAGCGAAAGAAGGCCTCAAACGCCTGCACGAAAAACACCACCCGAGGGGGTGAGAAGCCGCGCTTACGCGATGCCAACAGGCATCGCGTGCGGCGACGAACGCCCGTAGCAGGATGCGGAGGGCCGGGTTGCTTGGTGAGGCCTGGAAGGCCGACCTTAGCAACAGCGTCCGCTCGCGCCGCGAGCGCCAGCGCGCATAGCCAATGCCATCAGGCATCGCGTCCGGCGACGAACGCCCGTAGCAGGATGCGAAGGGCCGGGTTGCTTAGTGAGGTCTGAAAAGATTGATTCCGGCTTCAGCACCCGCCCTCCCAGCGTGCCCGCAAGCACACCGCGACCGCCTTCACTTTCGCGGAACACCCCCGCGTGCGAGAATCCAAGGTCCATTCAGGGAACGAAACCCCGCGCGATACGGTCGATACACCGATTCGTGTGATGCTCTCGGCGAAAGATTCTCCGCCATGGCACGGTCCAATTCCCGATCTTTCGTCTGTGAGGTTTCCCGATGCGCTTTCCCATGTTCACCCTCGGCGTGCTACTTGCCGCCAATGCGTTCGCCGCAACACCCGAGGAGACCGTGCGCCAGGCAATGGCGGGGCTCGCGCCGAACGTCAAGATCGATGCCGTACAGGAGTCGCCGGTGCCGGGCTTCTACGAAGCCATTGCGGGAGGTCAATTCGTCTACGTGAGCAAGGACGGCCGCTATGTCATTGACGGCAGTGCGTATGACGTCGCCAACAAGCGTGACCTGACCCAGAGCTCGCGCGCGAGAGTGCGCAAGCTGGCGCTCGACAAGGTCGGACCGGACAAGCGCATCACGTTTTCGCCGAAGATGCCAATGACGAGCAAGCACACCGTGACGGTGTTCACCGACGTCGATTGCCCGTTCTGCCGTCGATTCCACGAGCAGATCGCGCAATACAATGCGAAGGGCATTACGGTGAATTACCTGTTCTATCCGCTGTCGATTCACCCCGGAGCGGACAAGAAGGCGGAAGCGGTATGGTGCTCCAAGGACCGTGCCAATGCGTTCACGGCCGCGATGGCCGGGCAGGATCCGGGCAAGGCGACGTGTCCCAATCCGGTGCCAGAACTGACCCAGCTTGCGCAATCGCTCGGCATAAGCGGCACGCCGACGATCCTCGCCGATGACGGCACCCAGATTCCAATGCAGATTGCCACGTCGCCCGACCAGCTCGCTGCCGAACTTGACCGCCTCGCGGCGGCCAACGCAGCGAAGAATTGAGGAAGTCTTGATGAAATTTCCCCGCTTTTCCGCGTTTGTTTTGTGCAGTCTGGTTTTTTCCGCCGCCTATGCGGCCGAGTCACCGACCGACGCCGCTGCTCGCAAGGCTCTGCAAGAACTGGTTCCTCAGGCCAAGATCGACAAGATCGAACCGGCTCCGTTGCCGGGATTCCAGCAGGTCATCATTGGTGGCCAGCTGGTTTATGTCAGTGACGATGGCAAATACCTGTTGCAAGGGACCTTGTTCGACAGCCAGACCAAACGCGATCTGACCGCAGCCCGGCTTGCCGTCGACAATAAGCTCAAGGTCGACGCGGTGCCGCTGACAAAGCGCATCGTGTTTGCGCCGGCGGGCAAGCCGAAATACAAGGTCACCGTGTTCACGGATCTCGATTGCGGTTATTGCCGAAAGCTGCATTCGCAGATTGCCGACTACAACAAGGCTGGCATCGAGGTCGACTATCTGTTCTTCCCGCGCAGCGGTATCGGCTCGCCTTCCTACGACAAGGCGGTATCGGTGTGGTGTGCAAAGGATCGCAAAGCTGCATTCACGGCTGCCAAGGCAGGCGCCAATCCAGCGCCTCTGAAATGCGAAAACCCGGTCGCAGAGCAATTCACGCTGGGCACTCAAGTAGGTGTTGATGGCACGCCGACGATCTTCGCTCCGGATGGGACCAAGCTGGGCGGATATCTGCCACCCGATCAGATGCTGGCCAGGCTGGAAAGTCTGGGGAAGTCGACCCTTCCTGTGAACTGATTTCGCTGCCTGCACAAGGCTTCTCACAATGCCCGGCAATCGCCGGGCGCTGTCGTTTCAGGGGCGGCATTGACGGCGGCGCCACCCCGTATCCGCTATCATCAGGGGCTGCCCTTTTTGCCGCCCGTGCCATGATTGCCCTCGACGGCCTGCCTGCGCTTTCCCCGTTCCGTATCGACCGCCTCAACGCCGAATTGGCGCGCCTTGCGCCAGGTACATTCTTGCGCGCGGCGCGCCATGTGTATTTTGTCGATCCGATGCCTGACGCATCACTCGACTTGCGGCACCTGTGCGCCGTGATCGAGGCAAAAGTTGGCGCTCCGCGCACGGCAACGTTGTGGATCGTGCCGCGCCTCGGGACACGCTCGCCGTGGTCGAGCAAGGCGACCGAAATCCTGACGGGCTGCAGCTTTCCTGTGCGTCGGATCGAACGCGGTCTCGCACTCGAAATCGACGGCATGCCGACAGCGGCCAGCGACGCGCGTACGCAGGTGATTGCTGCTTTGCACGACCCCATGACGCAGTCGGCGATCGCTTCGCTGGAAGATTCGTCGCATCTGTTCGATGCTGGTGTGCCGGCGCCGCTTGATCGCGTTCCGCTGGGTGGCGACGCGCTTGCGTCGCTCAACGCGGCGAACACGCGCCTCGGGCTAGCGCTCGCAGCAGACGAGATCGCCTACCTAGCTGAATGCTATGGCGAGCTCGATCGTGATCCGAGCGACGCCGAACTGATGATGTTCGCGCAAGCCAACTCGGAACATTGCCGGCACAAGATTTTCAACGCATCGTTCAGCGTCGACGGCGTAGCGCAGCCGCGTTCGCTGTTTGCGATGATCAAGCACACGCATGAAATGGCGCCAGCGCATACGTTGTCGGCCTATCACGACAATGCTGCGGTAGTCGCCGGCAATGCCGCGCAGCGGTTTTTCGCCGATGCGAATGATGGTGCGTTCCGCGCGCATACGGAAGACGTGCCTTTCGCGATCAAGGTCGAGACCCACAACCACCCGACGGCGATTTCGCCGTACGCCGGGGCCGCCACCGGTTCCGGCGGCGAGATCCGCGACGAAGGCGCAACCGGTCGCGGTGGTAAACCGAAGGCGGGTCTGGTCGGTTTCACGGTGTCGCATTTGCGCATTCCGGGCCTGCCTCGGCCATGGGAATCGGAACGTCCGTTGCCGCCGCGCTTTGCGAGCGCATTCGAAGTCATGCGGGATGGTCCGCTCGGCGGCGCTGCGTTCAACAACGAATTCGGTCGGCCATGTCTGGGCGGCTATTTCCGCACGTTCGAGCAGAACGGCGCGACGCCGAACCTGCGCAGCGGCTACGACAAGCCGATCATGATCGCGGGCGGCCTCGCCAACCTGCGCGCGTCGGATGTTCAAAAACAGATTCTTCGTGACGGCGATGCGGTCATCGTGCTTGGCGGTCCGGCGATGTTGATCGGCCTCGGCGGCGGTGCAGCTTCGTCGATGGCGGCCGGCGCAAGTTCGGCACAACTCGACTTTGCCTCGGTGCAGCGCGACAACCCCGAGATGGAACGCCGCTGCCAGGAAGTCATCGACGCCTGTTGGGCGCGCGCTACGGACAATCCGATCGTCTCGATCCACGACGTCGGCGCGGGCGGCTTGTCCAACGCGATACCGGAAATCCTCAACGATTCCGGTGTTGGCGGACGCATCGATCTGCGCAAGATTCCAAGCGACGATCCGCAACTGTCGCCAATGCAGATCTGGTGCAACGAATCGCAGGAACGCTACGTGATCGGCGTGCGGCCGGAATCGGTCGCGCTGTTCGAGGCGCTGTGCGCGCGCGAGCGTTGTCCCTTCGCGGTCGTCGGCACTGCCACGAACGAACGCCGCCTGGTCGTCAGCGACAGCTTGCTCGGCGGCGACGCGATCGATCTGCCGCTTGATGTGCTGTTCGGCAAGCCGCCGCGCATGCAGCGCGATGCACACAGGCGCGAGGCGCACGTCGAGATTGTCCCGGATATCGATTCCATTGCGCTCGATCACGCGATCGATCGCGTTCTGCGCGTTCCAGCTGTCGGCAGCAAATCCTTCCTCGTCACGATCGGTGATCGCACCGTCGGCGGCTTGTGCTCACGCGATCAGATGGTCGGTCCTTGGCAGGTGCCGGTTGCCGACTGCGCGGTTACGTTGTCGGACTTCGACGGCTACGCGGGTGAAGCGATGGCGATGGGCGAGCGCACGCCGCTCGCGTTGCTCGATGCCGCAGCCAGCGCACGCATGGCGGTCGGCGAGGCGCTGACCAATCTTGCCGCGGCCCCGGTGAAGCTTGATGAAGTACGCCTGTCCGCGAACTGGATGGCGGCGATCGGTTACGAAGGCGAAGACGCTGCGTTGTACGACGCGGTGCACGCGGTCGGCATGGAACTGTGTCCGGCGCTCGGCGTGTCGATCCCGGTCGGCAAGGATTCTCTGTCGATGCAGACGCGTTGGCAGGATGCAAGCGGTGAGCAGCGCACGGTGTCGCCGGTGTCGCTGATCGTGACTGCATTCGCGCGCTCACTCGACGTGCGCCAGGCGTTGACGCCGCAGATCGTGCTCGACCAGGGCGAAAGCGAAATCTGGTTGCTCGACCTTGGCGCCGGAAAGTGCCGTCTCGGCGGCAGCGCCTTGATGCAGGCGTTCGAGCGCGGCGGTGGCGGATCGCCGGATCTGGACGACGCGGCGCAATTCGCGCAGTTCTTTGCTGCGATCCAGGCTGCGAACGCACAAGGATTGTTGCTCGCGTACCACGATCGTAGCGATGGCGGTGCGATCGTCGCGCTGATCGAGATGGCATTGGCTGGCCATTGTGGTCTCGATGTGCAACTGTCGGGTTGGGGCGAGAACACGTTGTCTGCGCTGTTCAACGAAGAACTCGGCGCGCTGGTGCAGGTGCGGGAAAGCGATCGCGAGGCGTGGCGCGCGCTGCTCGCTTCACACGGCATAGCCGACGTCGCGCACTGCATCGCGAAGCCGAACGTGCGCATGCTCGTCAAGCTCGCGCTTGGCAGCGAGACGTTGGCGAAATGGAAGTGGGCGGACTTGATGCGCGCCTGGTCCGAAACCAGTCACGCGATGCAGCAGCGGCGGGACAATCCGGCCAGTGCCGACGTCGAGAACAAATGGCGCTGCGACGATTGCGATCCCGGTATCGCGCCGCGCGTCACCTTTGATCAGAACGAAGACGTCGCCGCTCCGTACATCGTGACGGGCGCGCGTCCGCGCATCGCGATCCTGCGCGAGCAGGGCGTCAACGGCCAGGTCGAGATGGCCGCTGCTTTCACACGTGCCGGCTTCGACGCGTTCGACGTGCACATGAGCGATCTCGCTTCAGGTCGGCGCAAGCTTGCCGATTTCGTCGGTTTCGCTGCCTGTGGCGGTTTCAGCTACGGCGACGTGCTCGGTGCGGGTCGCGGCTGGGCTGCATCGATCCTCTACAACGAACGCCTGCGCAATGAATTTGGTGCGTTCTTTGCCGATGCATCGAAGCTCGTGCTCGGCGTATGCAACGGTTGCCAGATGCTGGCAAACCTGAAGTCGATCGTTCCCGGCGCCGAACATTGGCCGCAATTCGTGCGTAATGCGAGCGAACAATACGAAGCGCGCCTGGTCACGCTGGAAGTGCTCGACTCGCCATCGATATTCTTCAAGGGCATGGCTGGCTCTCGCATGCCGGTCGCGGTTGCGCATGGCGAAGGCCGCACGGTGTTCGCGGATCCGGCGGATGCGAAACGCGCTCTCGTCAGCGCACGTTTCGTCGACAATGTGGGTCGTGCGACGGAACGCTTTCCGCTCAATTCGAACGGCTCCGCTCACGGGAGCGCCGGGTTCACCGCGGCCGATGGTCGCGTGACGATTCTAATGCCGCATCCGGAACGCGTGTTTCGCAGCGTGCAGATGAGCTGGCGTCCGCGTGAATGGGGCGAGGACTCACCGTGGATGCGGATGTTCCGCAACGCGCGCGTCTGGGTTGGCTGACGGGGATGCGCGGATGACGGCGAATCCAATCCGCGAGTTCGGTTTGCGCGCGGCGCTGTGGCTTCCGCTTGCGTTCGTCATCTGGTTCTGGCTCGCGCCATTCTGGGTCTGGCCCGCTGTGGTCATTGCACGGCATGTGCTGCTTGGCATCTGGGGTGGATTATTCAGCGTCGTCGCACAAGGTGGAGATTTGCTCGACGCAGCCGGTCGTGTCATCGCGCACGCCGGCTATCTGGTTCAGTTGACGACAACCGTGATGGTCACGGTGCCCGCCGGTCCGGGTGGTCCTGGCGGCGTAGGTGTGCTGGAGCCCACGATCAACCCGATGGTCTACGCGTATTCCTTGCCGCTGTTCGGCGGGCTCGCGATGGCGACACCTTTGTCGACGCGACGTCGCCTCATGCAACTGGCGATTGCGCTTGCGGTGATCTGGATTGCTCAGGCGTTCGGCATCGTCGCCGAGAGTCTGAAGGCGCTCGCGATCGACAGTGGCAATGAGGGGGCGGCTGCCGTTGCGCAGGCCGGACTCTCGCCGAATGCGATTGCGCTGGCTTATCAGTTCGGCTATCTGATCCTTCCAGCGGTCGTGCCGGTTGCGCTCTGGGTCGGGCTAAACCGGGCGTTCATCGAAGCATTGGTTCGACCCGTTGGGGAACCACGCGCCCATAGTGAAGGTCGAAACACCGTTCAAAAATAGGTTTAACACCCGATATGGAACAATGCGTCCATTCAAAATGACTTTGCAGGCAGGGGATTCATGGCAGCCGTCGCACCGATCGAACATACCGTAAGCGAGGTCGTGGCCGAACCGACCCTGGACGATCGCATTTGCCTGTTCCTCGTTGCGCGCGGTCGCCTGAAGGAAACCGATCTCGTGCGTGGGCGCCGCCTGCGCGAGGAAGATCCGGCGTCCGGCAGTCTTGTCGCCCTCCTGACCCGCCTTGGTCTCGTTTCCGAACGCGAGATGGCGGAGGGCGTTTCCGAGCTGCTGAAGCTGCCGCTGCTGTCGGCCAAGGAATTCCCCGAGACGCCGCCCGCGAACGTGCAGACCTCGGTGCGCTTCCTCAAGCATCACCATGTCTGCCCGATTGGTGAAACCGACGACGAAGTAACCCTGCTGGTCGCCGACCCGGCCGACGCATTCCCGCTGCAGGCGCTGCAACTGGCGACCGGGCGCAAGGTGAAACTCAATATCGGACTGCGTAGCGAGATCGACGACTTGATCGAGCGCTACTTCGGTTCCGGTCGATCCGCGATGGGCACGATCGTTGAGAACCTGACCGACGACAACAACCGCAGCGAAGACGACATCGAGCATCTGCGCGACCTCGCCTCGGAAGCGCCGGTCATTCGTCTGGTCAACCTGGTGATCCAGCGCGCCGTCGAACAACGTGCGTCGGATATCCACGTCGAGCCATTCGAGAATCGCCTGAAGGTGCGTTATCGCGTCGACGGTGTGTTGCACGAAGTCGAGTCGCCGCCGGCGGCGTCGACAGCGGCGGTGATCTCACGCATCAAGATCATGGCCAAGCTCAACATCGCCGAGCGCCGCCTGCCGCAGGACGGACGCATCATGATCCGCGTGCAAGGCAAGGAGCTCGATCTTCGCGTATCGACTGTTCCCACTGCGCACGGCGAATCGGTGGTCATGCGTATCCTCGATCGTGAAGCGATCGTGTTCGACTTTCACTCGCTCGGCTTCACCGACCAGTTCCTGCAGAAATTCGTCAATGTGCTGGAGCTTCCGCACGGCATCATGCTCGTCACCGGTCCGACCGGCTCGGGCAAGACCACCACGTTGTACACCGCGCTGGCCAAGCTCAACACGCCGAACGTCAAGATCATCACGGTCGAAGATCCGGTCGAATACCAGATCGAAGGCATCAATCAGATCCAGGCAAAGCCCTCGATCGGTCTCGATTTCTCGCACGCGTTGCGTTCGATCGTGCGTCAGGATCCGGACATCATCATGATCGGCGAAATGCGCGATCTGGAAACCGCGAAGATCGCGATCCAGTCCGCGCTGACCGGCCACTTGGTGTTGTCGACCTTGCACACGAACAACGCCGCCGGCGGCATCACGCGCATGCTCGACATGGGCGTCGAGGACTACCTGCTCACCTCCACCATCAACGGCATCCTGGCGCAGCGTCTTGTGCGCCGGCTTGATCGCGCAAGCGCGCAAGCCTATGAGCCGCTGCCCGAGGTGATCAAGGAATTCAATCTCGAGAACTTTACCGACGAACGCCCGATCAAACTCTACAAGCCGGGGTCGTCCGCAGCGAATCCGACCGGCTATTTCGGTCGGACGACGATCATGGAATTCCTCGTCATGTCCGATCCGATCCGCCGCCAGATCATGCAGCACGCCGGCATGGGCGACATCGAGCAGCAGGCGCGTACCGAAGGTATGCGCACGATGTACGAGGACGGTCTGGTCAAGGCGATGCAAGGTCACACCACGATCGAGGAAATCCTGCGCGTGACGTCGGAGAGCTGATCGCATGACGCTGTATTACTACAAGGCGGTCACCCCGGCTGGCGAAACGCTCGAAGGTCAATTCGATCTTGCAAGTCACGATGAAGTGATCGGCAAGTTGCAGGACGCGGGCAATATTCCGCTCGAAGTGCGCGAAGCGGACAGCGGCGATTCGGCGAGCCTGTTCGCGGCGATGTTCAAGCGCGCGACCTTGACCCAGGCGCAAATTGTGCAGTTCACCCAGCAGCTGGCGACCTTGCTTGGCGCGGGTCAGCCGCTCGATCGCGCGTTGCAGATCCTGCTCGACCTTCCCGAAACCGA
>JBBRZD010000117.1:0-8934 GCA_038237055.1 Lysobacterales bacterium
AGTTTCTGCGAAGCAACGTTTTGCGGGCGGAAATCTCCCACCGCCGCGGCGGCAACAAACACATCGCTTTGCGCGACACGTGCCAACACAGCGTCGCGCATCGCACGCGCGCTGCGCACGTCGACGCGGGTCACGCCCGCCGGTGTCGCCAGTGCGACTGGACCTGCGATCAGCGTGACCGTGGCGCCCGCCCGCGCAGCCGCCTCGGCGACGGCAAAACCCATGCGACCGGAGCTGCGATTGCCGATGAAACGGACCGGATCGATGTCTTCGTAAGTGGGCCCCGCGCTGACCAGGAAATTCAAACCGGCCAGTTCATGCGGTCCGCGCGCTGCCGCCAGCTCGGCGACAATTTCGTTCGCTTCGAGGAGGCGGCCGGCACCGAATTCGCCGCAGGCCTGGTCACCGGCAGCCGGGCCGAACATGCGCACCCCGCGCTCGCGCAAGGCGGCGATGTTCGCTTGAGTCGCCGCATGCGCCCACATCTGCTGGTTCATCGCCGGCGCGATCGAGACGGGGGACGAGGTGGCGAGGCACAGCGTGGTCAAAAGATCGTCCGCTTGTCCGTGCGCGAGCCGCGCAATGAGATCTGCCGATGCAGGCGCGATAACGATCTCATGAGCCCAGCGCGCGAGCTCGATATGGCCCATCGCCGCTTCCGCCGATTCGTCCCAAAGGCTGCTGCGCACGGGATTGCCGGACAAGGCCTGGAAGGTCAGCGCGGTGACGAAACGCGCCGCATTCTCGGTCAGCACGACGCGCACCTCGGCGCCCGCATCGCGCAACCGTCGCACGAGCTCGGCCGCTTTGTAGGCCGCGATGCCGCCGGAAACACCCAGCAGCACATGCACGCTGGCCAGTTCGGGAGCCGCCTTGCCGAATCGCTCGGGCACATGGGTGGATCGTCGCGTCATGCGCGCGAACGCCCGTCGTTGACGACGATAAAGATGACTGCAGCGCGCGAACGCACCGTGATGGATGAGACCGAACCGTTCATGTAAGAGACCGCTGACAGGACGGAGAACCCCTAGCTTACTGAAAATCGCGGCGTGCGCCGCTCGGGCCGACGGCGGCGGGCGGCTAGAGTGAGACCATGCACCCACATTCCAGTCTCATTTCCTTCCACCGCGTGGCCGCCGGCATCCATCAAGCGTTTGCGACACGCTTTCTGGCGGATCGACCCCGCCGCGCTGGCAACAGGCCCGCAAAGACATGAGCATCCGCGACTGGCCGGACGGCGAACGTCCCCGCGAAAAGCTGCTTGCCCGCGGCGCCCACGCCTTGTCGGATGCGGAATTGCTCGCCATCTTTCTCGGCTCCGGCCGGCGCGGCCAGAGCGCGGTCGATCTCGGCCGCAGCCTGCTCGTCGGCGCCGGCAGCTTGAAAGCCTTGCTCGACACGCCGCGCGAGAAGCCCGGCATCGGCACTGTCGCCTGGTGCCGCCTGCTCGGCGCGCTGGAATTGGGCCGGCGCTACCTCGACGCGGAACTGCGCAGTGGCGAAACCTTGTCCGATCCAGCCGCCAGCGCGCGCTATCTGAAGTCGCGGCTCGCCGGTTACCCCTACGAAGTGTTCGGCTGCCTGTTCCTCGACAACCGACATCGCGTGATCGCGTTCGAAGAGCTATTCCGCGGCACCATCGACGGCGCCAGCGTGCATCCTCGCGAAGTGGTCCGGCGCTGCCTCGCGCATAACGCGGCCGCGGTAATTCTCGCCCACAACCATCCGTCCGGCGTCGCCGAGCCCAGCGCCGCCGACCGGGCCATCACCTTGCGTCTGCGAGAAGCGCTCGAACTCATCGACGTGCGCCTGCTCGACCATTTCGTGATCGGTGATGGCAAACCGACTTCCCTGGCACAGCGCGGCTGGATCTAGCGACTCCGCTGAAAGTCGCGAGCAACTGTACTTGGCGACAACGCCGCATCCGCTCCCGCAACGGCGCGCCTATACTCAACCCAGGTCAGTTGGGGTGATGATCGAATCGTGATCCTGGGATTCCCGCACATTTGTCCAGCCGACGAGACGGAACGGCGCCTGCCGGATGTCGCGTCGGCCCGTGCCGCACTTGGGGAGCGCGCCGCGCCGTTGAATGCGCTGCTCGCTCGCCGCCGCAACGAATGGAAGAGCCTGATCGAAGGCGCCGAGGACGAAAGCCTTCTGACGCGCACGGAAGACGCGATCCGGCTTGCGCATGCGCGGCTCGCGTTGCGCCACGGTCATCTCGGCAGCGACTTTCACGCGTACCACAACGAGGGCCACATTCTTGAAATCTGCGCCAGCCGCATCGATCGCCTGATCGAGGTCAATGGCCTGCGCGCGTTTTCGCTGCGCGATGGCTGCGCGCTGATGTTGTTCGGCGCCGGCCACGACTTGCGCCAGCGCGAGGCGCAGCAGCTGATCGCCGGCGTCGGTGCGAACGAACGCGCGAGCATCGACGAGACGCGTCGCATTCTCGATCTCGTCGGGTTCTCGCGCGAGCAGGACGCGGATCTTCACGTCGCGCTCGAATTGATGATTGCAGGCAGCACGTTCGATGCGCGGCCGCCGCCCAGCGGTCACCTCTACAACGCGGCCGATCTGGTGCAGAGCGGTGGGGCGCTCGCGGCAAAGCTCGATCAGATTCTCGATGCGCGCCGCCCCGACTGGCGCATGGACGCGACCATTGTGCGGTCACTGCGACTGGCACGGATGGCCGCCGACCTCGATACCGCAAACGTTGCCGAGCCGTTCCAGCAATTTGCAACGACAGCCGAAAACCTGTGCCGCGAACGCGAAATGCTGAGCGGCCGCTCCCTCGACGCAGGCGAGAGCGCGTTGCCGGTACTGGGCTTCCTGACCGACGGCCAGGACCATTTTTTCTTTGATCTGCACCGCTTCCAGTCGGAAGCCGGCCGCGCGGCATTCGAGGCGGGCAAGCAGGCAAATGCGCCGAAATTGAAGGCGCTCTGCATGGGCGTGCGGGCTCGCATCGCCGTGCACGGGGGCCCGGCGAACGGCGACCAGGTCATCGCGGCGTATCGGGAAACCTTGGCGGATCTGCTCGGTTGAGTCGAGCGGAGGTCGGTGCCTCCCTGCGCCCAGGCAACGTGCACATCCCGCACGCCACCCACTCCAGACTTTTCGCGCCTCTCGGCGCCGGGCAGGACGCCGCGGCGCAGCGTTTACAGACTCCCAAGGTAACCATTCTTGACGACAAGCCGACGACACCCGCCGATACCTCCGCGTTTGCGCCTCCCAAATCGCCGTGCGCCGATTTCGGGAACGTGACGTGGACGGCTACAATGCGCGGCTACCCCTGCGGTTTGACCCGGTGAAAGACCAACTCCACGATCTCGTACTCGAAGCGATTGCCGCACTCTGCGCGGATGGCACCTTGCCGGCCAGCATCCAGCCCGTTTTCGTCGTCGAGCGCGCCAAGAACCGCGAGCACGGGGATTTCGCGACCAATGTCGCCCTGCTGCTGGCCAAGGCGGCCGGCAAGAAGCCGCGTGACCTCGCCACGGCTCTGGTCGCCGCGCTGCCGGCGCGCGAAGGAATCACCAAGGTCGAGATTGCTGGCCCCGGCTTCATCAACTTCTTCCTCAGCCGCGCCGCCTACCAGGGCGAAGTGCGCGACGCACTCGAACGTGGCGCGTCGTTCGGACGTGGCAAGGCCGGTGCTGGCCGCACTGCGGGCGTCGAGTTCGTCTCTGCGAATCCGACCGGCCCGCTACATGTTGGCCACGGTCGCGCCGCCGCCATTGGTGACTGCATCGCTCGTGTTCTTGATGCGAACGGCTGGAACGTCGTGCGCGAGTTCTACTACAACGACGCGGGCGCGCAGATCAACAACCTCGCGCTGTCTGTGCAGGCGCGCGCACGCGGCATCGAACCCGACGCCCCGGCCTGGCCCACCGACGGCTATCGCGGCGACTACATCAAGGACGTCGCGCGCGCTTATCTCGACGGCGAATCCGTGCATGCCGATGGCGTTGATATTGTCGGTGCCGGCGATGTCGACGATCTCGACGCGATCCGCCATTTCGCGGTCGCGTACCTGCGGCGCGAGCAGGACCTCGACCTGCGCGCATTCGGCGTCGCGTTCGATACCTATTTCCTCGAATCCTCGTTGTACGCGGACGGCAAGGTCGACGAGACGGTGAAGGAACTCATCGCGCATGGTCACGCTTACGAGGAAGGCGGCGCGTTGTGGCTGCGCACGACCGACTTCGGCGACGACAAGGACCGCGTGATGCGCAAGTCCGATGGGTCGTTCACGTATTTCCTCCCTGATGTCGCCTATCACCGCAGCAAATGGCAGCGCGGCTACGAGCGCGCGATCACCGAGCTGGGCTCCGACCATCACGGCTCGCTCGCTCGCGTAAAGGCCGGCTTACAGGCGCTGGATGCCGGTATTCCGGTCGGATATCCCGAATACGTGCTGCACCAGATGGTCACCGTGATGCGTGGCGGCGAGGAAGTGAAGCTGTCCAAGCGCGCCGGCAGTTATGTGACCCTGCGCGACCTGATCGATGAAGTCGGCCGCGACGCGACGCGTTATTTCCTGATCGCACGCAAATCCGATTCACAGCTGATCTTCGACATCGATCTTGCGCGCGCGCAGACCAACGACAATCCGGTCTATTACATCCAGTACGCGCATGCACGCGTCGCCAGCGTGATGCGCCAGCTCGCCGAGCGCAGTCTTGTCTGGAATCGCGACAACGGTCTTGCTCATCTTGCGCTGCTGGACAGCGAGCACGAGCAGGCGCTGATGATCGAGCTGTCGCGTTACGCGGAAGTCGTCGAGGCCGCGGGTGCGAATCTCGAACCGCATTTGATCACGACGTATCTGCGCGAACTCGCCGGGGCGTTCCACGCCTACTACAACACTCATCAATTCATCGTCGACGACGCCAGCTTGCGCGACGCACGACTCACCTTGGCATCCGCCGTGCGCCAGGTTCTGGCGAACGGGCTCGACCTGTTGGGCGTATCCGCCCCGGAGATCATGTAATGGCAAGGAACCTGAAGAGCGGGCGCCAAGCGACCCGCGGTGGCAATGGCGCCCAGAAACCCGCTTGGTTGTGGGTGCTGGTCGGTCTCCTGCTCGGCATTGGCCTGATGGTGCTGGTGCTGGTAAAGGACTGGATGCCGCTATTGCGCAAGAAAGATCTGCCACAGCCCAATCCGCAAGCAACCGCGCCGCACGAAAGCGAAGTGCCCGTGGCGGAGGCGAAGCCGCCGAAGAAAAACTACGATTTCTATCAGGTGCTGCCCGAGGCCGAAGTCGTGATTCCGGATGCCGAGCTTTCGGCGAAGGCGAAAGCGGAGCAGCAGGCACGCGCGAATCCGGCCGCACAACCGCCAACTGCGACAAGCGCCACGGCGACGCCCGCAACAGGTCGCTATATCCTGCAAACCGGCTCGTATCCGGAACCCAAGACTGCCGACGAGGCGAAAGCGAAACTGGCCATGGTCGGCTTCGTCGCCCAGGTGCAGCCCGTGACGATCAATGGCAAGACCTGGCATCGCGTGCGTCTAGGCCCGTATGCGAGTGCAAGCGAGCTGGAAGCGGCGAAGCGTTCACTAGCCGACAGCGGCATCAACGCCATCGCGCTGAAGGAAACGCCGGCGCAGTAACGCACGCCACCTGCAGCGAATGCTGCGTTTCGATCACTCGAAGCCGTTCGCGAAAATGCTGTCGAGCGAGCCGAAACGGTAGACCGGTCCGTTGCCATCGGCAACATACAGGTTGCCTTGGGCGTCTTCGCCAAACCCATACGTGCTCATGGCCGGCGTGCCGGCCAGCGTTTCATAAGTCCACGCAGAAACACCTGCGCCCGCGTTCGCGACGACGTAGATTTCGCCACTGCACGCGTCGCTGAAAATGTATTGCCCGCGCAGCGGCGTGATGGGTCCGCGATAGACGTAGCCACCCGTGACCGCGCATCCCGTCGAGTGCGAGTAGTCCAGTTTGGGCTTGATGCTGCCAGCTGGCCCTGTGCAGCCGAGGCCGCCGGCGGGATAGGCGTGCAGGCCTTCGCACTGGTTCCACTGGAAATTCTGGCCAGCACTGCCGCCAGCTTGGAAATCGATTTCCTCGTAGGCGTTCTGGCCGACGTCGCCTATCAACATGTCGCCGGTCTGGCGGTCGATGCTGAAGCGGAACGGATTGCGGAAGCCCCAGTTGAAGATTTCTGCGCACTCCTGCGGGTGCTGCGCAACGTCGACGAACGGATTGCCTGGCGGGATCGCATACGGCGCGGGCTGGCCCGCCGCTACACCGCAGAAGTTTGCCGGAGCCGCAGCCGTCGTTGCGTGGACATTGAGGCGGATGATCTTGCCGAGCAGGTAATAGACCGGTCCGCTTCCGGTTCCGACGTCGTAGCACGCGGCCGGACTTTCCTTCTTGCGCCCGGTGCACTGCGCGAATCCGTTTGGATCGCCCTGCACGCCGCCGTCGCCCATTGACCAGTTCAGATAACCCTGCTTGTCGAAGTGCAGGTCGCCGCCGTTGTGGTTGTCCGCGATATCGGGCACCCGCAGGACCACTGAGCCCGTCGGATTGGCGACGTCTGCGCTTGCTGGCGCGACCGTGTAGCGCGCGAGCACCTGATCCTCCGACGCGCCAAGCTGCGGCGCGGAAGAAGGTGCCGTGTAGGTGACATAGAACGCGCCATTGCTCGCAAACGCCGGGTCGAACGCGAGCCCGAGGATGCCCTGCTCGCCGCCGCAGCTCACGTCGATCGACACGAAAGGTGTCATCAGCAGGACGCCGTTCTTGATGATGCGGATGTCGCCGCAACGCTCAACGACGAATACGCGTCCGCTACCATCGTTGGGCGCCCGAATCGCGATCGGTTGCGCGAAGGTGGTGCCTGCATTCGGGAATTGCACGAGGCTCAGATCCGCCGGCACGATCGCAGCATTCGCGAGTGGCGCTGCCAAAACGGCGACGGAACCCAGGAACTGACTATATCTGCTCATCACGACACTCCGATTTCGCGAATCGCCTTTTTACCATGCTGCGGAGGTCATCCCATGACGCGGGGCTCACGGTCTGCTGGTCGGTACCGGATGCCGTCGCTCGTGCAGAGCCTGCTTTCGATGGCGCCTCGTGGCAAGGCTCGGCCGAACGCATGAGCTGAATGCGCCGCGCGCGCTATCGCACACGCCATATGAAACGTGACCTGCTCGACGGGATCGACGATTGCCGGTCGCTGCGACAACCCCGCGGGCGTACGATGGAAAATCCCGCACGATGCGCGCGCTGTCGCATCGACATTTCAGAGGACACCAACATGCCATGCATGCGCTCGCTCCTTCATGTCGGCCTGATCGCAGGCGCATCAATGCTCGCCGCCGACGCCTTCGCCGCGGATTGGCTGCAATGGGGTTTTGATCCCTCGCACAGCGCGAACAATGATGTCGAAGCAGCCGTCACCACGGCCAACGTCAACCAGCTGGTGCAGAAGTATTCGGTCGCCATGACCGACCGCTCCAACAGCGCGCCGGTGTTCGCGCAGGGCATCACGGTCGGCGCGGATACGCTGGACCTGGTGTTCTTCACCGCGCAGAGCGGCCGAACGACGGCCTTCGATGCCGCCACCGGCACTGTGGTGTGGTCGAAAACGACAAGCGGCGGCCCGTCGCCGGTCGAGGCGTCGCCAGCGATTGATCCCAACCGCCAATTCGTCTACGGATATGGCGTCGATGGCAAGGTGCACAAGTATGCGATTGCGGACGGCACCGAGACGATCACGGGGGGCTGGCCGCAGATCGCAACCGTGAAACCTTCGGTCGAGAAAGGCGCCTCGGCACTGGCTTTTGCGACGTCCGGCGGCATCGCGCGCCTGTACGTCGTCAACAACGGCTACGTCGGCGATGGCGGCGACTACCAAGGTCACATCACAACGGTCGATCTGGCAACCGGTGCACAGCGCGTGTTCAACACGATGTGCAGCACGCTCACGATCCATATGATCCAGAACGGCCAGAATGGCGTAAACGACTGCGCTGATGTGCAGAGCGGCATCTGGGGACGTCCCGGCGCAACCTACGACGCCGTGACCGATCGCGTCTACATCGCGACCGGCAATGGCCAATTCAACGCGAACACTGGCGGCTCCAACTGGGGCGACAGTGTGCTCGCGCTGCACGCGGATGGAACCGGGGCCGGTGCGGGCTTGCCGCTGGACAGCTACACGCCCACCAACTATGCCCAGCTCGACGGCAGCGATATCGACCTCGGTTCCGTCTCGCTGTCGATCTTGCCCGCTCCGGCCGCGAGTTTGGTGCAGCACATCGGTTTGCAGACAGGCAAGGATTCGAAACTGCGCCTGATCAATCTCGACAACATGAGCGGTAGCGGCGCAGCCGGAGGTGTCGGCGGCGAAATCGAATTGATCAACGTGCCGATCAGCCAATCGGGACTGAAGTCGCAACCGGCGATCTGGGTGGATACTCAGGGCGATGGCGCCACCTGGGTCTACATGGCCAACAGCAACGGCATTTCAGGCCTGAAGCTCACGCTGACCGGCGCAAATGTTCCGCATCTGCAGCCAACTTGGCAGCAGAACTCGACCGCAACGTCGGCAATCGTCGCGAACGGCATCGTCTACCACGCCGGATCCTGCGCGGGCGGAACGTGCATCCTTGCGCGGGATCCGCACAGCGGCGCCGTGTTGTGGACGTCGCCGGTGATCGGCTCGATGAAATGGCAAAGTCCCATTCTCGTTAACGGCGCCATCTACATCACGGACCAGAACAAGAAGCTGTGGAAGTTTGCGCTGCCTTTCACCGACACGATTTTTGCGAACGGCTTTGATGACTGATGCGGAGAACTCGGCGAGCGTCTTTCAGCGCGCTCGCTTGAGCCTGATCAACGCCGAGATATCTTCGTCCCCGTAACCTTGCGCAAGCAGCACCGCATAGTCGGCCAAAGACTTCTCG
>JBBRZD010000118.1:0-8828 GCA_038237055.1 Lysobacterales bacterium
AAATGCGTTCGACCGGCGAAGTGATGGGTGTCGGTCGCAGCTTCGGCGCTGCATTCGCTCGCGCGCATGAGGCGGCCGGGATCAGCGCCCCAACGCGCGGCAAGGCGTTCCTGTCGGTTCGCGACGCTGACAAAGAACGTCTGCTCGACGTCTCGCGCGACCTCATCGAACGCGGCTTCGGCATCGTCGCGACGGGCGGCACGCATGCGTTCCTCGACGCGCACGGTATCGCATGCGAGCGCATCAATAAGGTGCTGGAAGGGCGCCCGCACGTCGTCGACCTGATCAAGAACGGCGAGATCGCGTTTATCGTCAACACCACCGAAGGCAAGCAGGCGATCGCGGATTCGTTTTCGATCCGCCGCGAAGCCTTGCAACACCGCGTCACGTATTCGACGACCGTCAGCGGCGCCAAGGCGTTGCTGCACTCGATGGACTTCCGTGACAACGGTGACGTCAACAGCCTGCAGGAATTGCACAAGGAGCTGGCATGAACCGTCCACCCATGACGAAGAAGGGTGCCGAGCGCCTGCGCATCGAGCTGGACCGTCTGAAGTCGCAGGACCGCCCGCGCATCATCGCCGCCATTGCCGAGGCGCGTGCCCATGGCGACCTCAAGGAAAATGCCGAGTATCACGCGGCGCGCGATATGCAGAGCTTCACCGAGGGCCGCATCAAGGAACTCGAAGGCGCGCTGTCGCACGCCGACGTCATCGACGTTTCGCGGCTCAATGCGGGTACGCGCGTTGTGTTTGGCGCGATCGTCGATCTGATCGACGAAGACTCCGACGAAAAAATCAGCTACCAGATCGTCGGCGACCTGGAAGCGGACATCAAGCAGCGATTGATCTCGGTGTCGTCGCCGATCGCTCGCGCTCTGATCGGCAAGAGTGCGGGAGACAGCTTCGAGTTCCAGGCGCCGAACGGTACGCGCAACTATGAAATCACCGGCGTGCGCTACGAAGTCTGATCATCCATCCGTTGCAATTGCTGCAGCCGTGATGCTTGTCTTCGGCTCATCGCGAAGGATCGCTGCCGAAGCGGCTACCACGGAAACTTTAGTTGCATGAAGCCGAGCATTATTCAACGCCGGGCTGGTGGAATCGGAATCCATACGTGGCCATCGCAGTTGCATCCCTTGCTGGCGCGCATATTTGCAGCGCGTGGGCTTGCGCCTGTGGATATCGCGAGTGTGCGATTGGCTGATCTGGCAGCACCTTCGGCGCTCGGTGGAATCGAACGCGCCTGCGAGCTGCTCTCTGACGCGATCGCGTCGAATCAACGTGTCTGCATCGTCGGCGATTTTGATTGCGATGGCGCGACCGGCACGGCAGTCGCGGTGCGCGGCTTGCGCATGCTGGGCGCAGGCAACGTCGCGTATCGCGTGCCGAACCGGTTTCGCGATGGCTACGGTCTGTCGGCTGGGTTGGTCGACACGCTGATCGGTGCCGATGCTCCGCATCTGATCGTGACGGTCGACAATGGCATTGCAAGTCACGCTGGCGTCGCGGCCGCGCGCGCTCGCGGCATCCGCGTCGTCATAACCGATCATCATCTGCCGGGTCCGACGCTGCCCGACGCCGATGCGATCGTGAACCCGAACCTGCTCGACGAAATTTTTCCGAGCAAGGCGCTCGCGGGCGTTGGTGTGATGTTCTATCTTCTGCTCGCACTGCGCGCGCATTTGCGCGTGACGGGCGTGTTGCAGGCGCAACGCACGGCCGAGCCGGATCTTTCATCGCTGCTCGATCTGGTCGCGCTCGGCACCGTCGCCGACCTGGTGCCGCTGGACGCAAACAATCGCATTCTCGTTGAAGCCGGCCTGCGGCGGATACGCGCTGGGCGCTGCTGCGCAGGCATCGCCGCGCTTTACAGCGCCGCCGGTCGCGATACCACGCGTGCGGTCGCCAGCGATCTCGGCTTCGCGCTGGGACCACGCATCAACGCCGCGGGTCGGCTAGACGACATGGGCATCGGCATCGAGTGTCTACTCAGTGATGATGCATTGCATGCTGCGGCGCTGGCAGTACAGTTGTCGTCGATCAACGCGCAGCGACAGGAGCTGCAGTCGGCGATGGTCGATCAAGCCGAGGCAATGGTGGCTGGGTTCCTCGATCGTTATCGCAGCGAAGACGCGCTCCCGCACGGAATAGTTTTATACGAACCCGACTGGCATCCAGGCGTCGTTGGTCTGGTTGCATCGAAACTCAAAGAGCGTCTGAATCGACCTGTAGTTGCCTGTGCGCCAGCAGAAGAGGGAAGCCCCGAACTACGCGGTTCGGCGCGTTCGATTGCCGGGTTCCATCTGCGCGATGCGCTGGCCGAGGTGGATGCTATGTGTCCAGGCTTGATGATTCGTTTCGGCGGTCATGCAATGGCGGCTGGACTGACAATGGCGGCATCCAATCTGGAGCGATTCGCAGCCGAGTTCGATGCGGTCGCACGACGCCGGCTCGATGCGGAGATGCTCACTCAGTGCGTCTGGAGTGACGGCGAGTTGGCGTCCAGCGATTTTACTTTCGAGGCCGCGCAGGCCTTGCGCTACGCAGCGCCGTGGGGACAAGGTTTTGCGGAGCCTGCGTTCGACAATGTGTTCGACGTTGAATCCTGGCGTGCGGTCGGCGAACGCCATCTGAAGCTCAAGCTGCGTCTGGACGGCCGTGGAGAATCGATCGAGGCAATCATGTTCAATGCCCTCGACGTGATGCCACCGCCGCCGCGTTTGCGGGCGGTGTACCAGCTCGATGTCGATCAATGGAACGGGCGCGATCGTCTGCAATTGCTGGTGCGTCATATCGAGCGGGTTTGAAGCCGCAGGCTTGAAGCCGTCGATATGAGGCCGCGCTTGCATCGCGCGTGCTGATCTGTTTCTATCGGGGCATGTTTCGCCACACCGCCATGCTTCCTGTCTTCGCCACGCCTATCGCGTGCGGGTCTGCGTGGGCCGGCAACAACAATAATCGTTCAAATAATAACCCCTGCACAAACAGGTGGGCTGGCGCGTAGCCGAGATTTAAACGAACAACTACGTGACGAAGGCCCGCCCAGTGCGGGCCTTCGTCGTTTATGGCCATGGATGGCCGGTATGTCGGGAATGCAGGAGCAATTCCCGGCGATGGCCATGGATGACTGAGATCACGAAAACGCTTCTTCCAATCAAAACAACAGCGACAGGGATCTTGCCATGTGCTCAATATTCGGGATGTTTGATCTGCAGCCAGGCGACGATCTCGCTGCGCTGCGCCTGCAGGCGTTGGAATTGTCGCAACGTCAGCGCCACCGAGGGCCGGACTGGAGCGGGGTATTCGTCGATGCCGGAGTGATCCTCGTGCACGAGCGGCTAGCGATCGTCGATCCGGCCAGTGGCGCACAGCCATTGCGTTCGCGCGATGGTGAACTTGCGCTCGCGGTCAATGGCGAGATCTACAACCATCGCGAGTTGCGCGCAGCCAGCGATTACGACTTCACCACCGCGTCCGATTGCGAGGTGATCAACGCGTTGTACCGCGAACACGGCGCCGACTTCGTGCATCGGCTCAACGGCATTTTTGCGTTTGCTTTGTGGGACGGCGCAACACAACGTTACCTGATTGCGCGCGATCCGCTCGGCGTGTGCCCGTTGTACTGGGGCCACGACGCGCAAGGCCGATTGTGTGTGTCCTCCGAGATGAAAGCGCTCGTCGGGCTTTGCGCCGACGTCGCGATTTTTCCGCCCGGCCACGTTTACGACAGCGCCGACGGCCAGCTTCGGCGCTACTACTCCAAGCGTTGGCGCGATCACGCCGCGACGCGCGGAAAAGCAGTGCAGCCGACCGATTTGCGCCAGGCGCTCGAGCAAGCAGTACACCGGCAACTGATGACCGACGTGCCATACGGCGTACTGCTCTCGGGCGGGCTTGATTCGTCGCTCGTCGCTGCGTGCGCTGCGCGTTTCGCGCGCGAACGCGTCGAGGACGACGATCACAGCGAGGCCTGGTGGCCGCGCCTGCATTCGTTCGCGATCGGATTGGAAGGTTCACCCGACCTGGCCGCTGCGAAGATTGCGGCCGAAGCGCTCGGTACCGTACATCACGGTTTCGTCTACACCTTCCGGGAGGGACTCGATGCGCTGCCGGAAGTAATCCGTCATATCGAAACGTACGATGTGACGACGATCCGCGCGGCGACGCCGATGTTTCTGGTCGCGCGGCGGATCAAGGCGATGGGCGTGAAGATGGTGCTGTCCGGTGAGGGCGCCGACGAAATCTTCGGCGGCTATCTCTATTTCCACAAGGCGCCGAATGCCGAGGCATTTCACGAGGAAACTGTGCGCAAGCTCGATGCGTTACACAGCTACGATTGCCTGCGTGCGAACAAGGCGATGATGGCGTGGGGCGTCGAAGCACGCGTGCCCTTTCTCGACCTCGAATTCCTCGATGTCGCGATGGGCATGGATGCCACGCACAAGATGGCGGGGCAGGGGCGCATCGAGAAAGCCGTGCTGCGCGAGGCATTTGTGGGCGCATTGCCGGATTCGATCCTGTGGCGGCAAAAGGAGCAATTCAGCGACGGCGTTGGCTATGGCTGGATCGACGGCCTGAAGGCCCATGCCGCGCAGGCGATCAGCGATCGTGAATTCGCCGCTGCGGCTACCCGGTTTCCGTTCAACACGCCCGCAACCAAAGAGGCCTATCTGTACCGGCGTTTGTTCGAGAAGTTCTTTCCGGGCGAGGCCTGCGCGGCAACCGTGCCCGGCGGAAAATCGATTGCCTGCTCGTCACCGGCGGCGCTGGCCTGGGATCCCGCATTCGCGAACGCCGCCGATCCGTCGGGCCGTTCGGTGCGCGGCGTACACAGCCACGCGCTGGCTTGATAAGATTGTGTGTTCACCTCGCGCCGCATCACGGCGCCACCACAGGCATCAGGATCACCATGATCGAAACGAATCCGATCCACGCGCAGATTGCGGACCTCAAGGCCCGCGTCGAGTCGCTCCGGGGGTATCTTTGACTTCGATGCAAAAGCCGAGCGTCTCGAAGAAGTCACCCGCGAGCTGGAAAACCCTGACGTCTGGGACAATCCTCAGCGCGCGCAGGACCTGGGCAAGGAACGCGCGAGTCTTGAACGCATCGTTAGCGGAATCCGCAGCCTGATCGAGAACCTGACCGAGGCACGCGATCTGCTCGACCTGGCCATTGCAGAGAGCGACGAGGGCACTGCGATTGCAGTGTCCGATGATGTCGAAACGCTGAACGCGCAGGTCGAGAAGCTCGAATTTCGACGCATGTTTTCCGGCGAGATGGACAGCACGAATGCGTTCGTCGACATCCAGGCCGGCGCCGGCGGCACCGAGGCACAGGACTGGGCCGAAATTCTGTTGCGCATGTATCTGCGCTGGTGCGAGGCGCGCGGCTGGAAGACTGAACTTCTGGAAGCGAGCGCAGGCGAAGTCGCAGGCATCAAGAGCGCGACGTTCCGTGTCGAGGGTGAATACGCGTACGGGTGGCTGAAGACCGAGATCGGCGTGCATCGTCTGGTGCGCAAGTCGCCGTTCGACTCCGACAATCGCCGCCACACGAGTTTCACGTCGGTGTTCGTTTCACCGGAAGTAGACGACGACATCGATATCGAGATCAATCCCGCCGACCTCAGGACGGATGTATACCGCTCGTCGGGCGCCGGCGGCCAGCACGTCAACAAGACCGAATCGGCAGTGCGCATCACGCATGAGCCGAGCGGGATTGTGGTCGCCTGCCAGACCCAGCGCTCGCAACACGCCAACCGCGACCATGCGATGAAGATGCTCAAGGCGAAACTGTACGAGCGCGAAGTACAGAAGCGCAACGCGGAAAAAGATGCGCTGGAAGCGACCAAGTCGGATATCGGCTGGGGCAGCCAGATTCGCAACTACGTGCTCGATCAGTCGCGGATCAAGGACCTTCGCACGGGCATCGAACGCACCGATACGCAGAAGGTGCTCGATGGCGATCTGGACGAATTCATCGAGGCGAGTTTGAAGTCGGGCCTCGCCGCGGGTGCCAAACGTATCGACGCGTGAGCGCTTCGCTTCGGGAAAGAAAAAGGCCTCTCCCGAATTCGGGAGAGGCCGTATGAAGCGGTTATTGTGTGGTTATTGTGGTGTCGAAAGATCGGCCCGATAAACGTAGACGGTATTGCTGTGGTGCTCGATCGTGCTGCCGAATTCCTTCATCGCAGCCGCTGCTGCGGCATCCGAGCCGAGTGACTTGGATACGACCTTCATCATTGAAGGGTCCGGATCAGCCATGTCGGCGTAGCTCTTCATCGGAGTGACGATCACCATCGGATCCGTGCCGCCAATCTGGTGCTCGATCTGGTACGAATACGGCCATTTCGCATCGACGACAGCCTTCTGGATCTTGTCCAGCGCATCTTTTTGCTCCGCGTGCGTGCCGGACTTCATTGCGTAAGAGTCGGCGCTGAAATACTTGTAATCCTTGTTGTCGGTCCAGTGGGTGTGCGCAGGATCGGTTTCCGAGAAATAATGTGCTGATCGTTCGACATACGGCCCGACCTGCTCATTGAATTTTTCGGCTTCCTTGCTCTTGGCGCCCCATGCCGCATTGGCGTCGAAGTCTTTCCACTGATGGTGGCTGCTGCGAATGACGTAGTACGTCAGGTCATCGCCGACGATCGGCTGAAAGATTGACCAGGTGAAGCTCTCACCGGCGCTCTTGCGCCACGCCGCATACTGTTTGACAGACGTTTCAAAGTCCTTTTCGTGGCCAGGTTTGGGCCAGAAGGTCCATACCTCCGCAATGTTTCCGGTAGCCGCCGCGCTCGCTGCGGTCTTGTCGGCGGCAGCTGCGCTGCCCACCGATGACAGCAACAATACTGCCAGCATCATCAAACAACTCGAACGTACATTGCGAACTCGCATGGTTGTCGCCTCCCAAAGTGGATGTTGCGGATCCCCGTTTGCTGGTCAATGCCCGTATAGGACGGACAACCGAGTATGCACCTCGCTAGGCGTGACGCAATCGCGCGCGCAAGGGCGTGAAAATCGCTAAACTTCGGGGTTTGCCAAACAACACACGGCGGCTTGCTTTTTTCGCCTGTGATGGGCCAGACAAAAACCGGGACTGTCATGAGCGACGCCACGAACACTTTGTTGCCGGATGTAAATACGCCGAATCACGAGCAGCCCGACGAAAACAAACTGATCGCGGAGCGGCGCTGCAAACTTGGCGCATTGCGCGAAAAGGGAATTGCATTTCCAAACGACTTCAAGATCGACGCATTCGCTGGCGATTTGCAGGCTGAATTCGCCGACATCGAGCGCTGGACCGCAGAGGCGATCGAAGGCGTCGCACGCCGCGTTGCAGTTGCCGGCCGGGTTGTGCTCAAGCGCGTACAGGGCAAGGTGAGCTTCGCGCAGGTGCAGGATGTCAGTGGTCGCATTCAGTTGTTCGTCCATCAAGGCACGATGGGGGAAGCGTGCTATGAAGCATTCAAGGGCGACGATGTCGGCGATATCGTCGGTGCAGCGGGCGTGCTGATGCGGACCAAGACAGGTGAGCTGTCGATCAAGGTCGATACCTTGCGTCTGCTGACCAAGTCGCTGCGTCCGTTGCCCGACAAATTCCATGGTCTTGCCGACGTCGAGCTGCGCTATCGGCAGCGGTATGTCGATCTCATCGTCACGCCTGAATCACGCCGCGTGTTCGAACTGCGCTCGTCGGTGATCCGTTTCATCCGGCAGTGGCTGGAGGCGCCTGCGCGACGCTTCATGGAGGTCGAGACGCCGATGATGCATCCGATCCCGGGCGGTGCCACGGCAAAGCCCTTCGTCACGCATCACAATGCGCTCGACCTGCAGATGTACCTGCGCGTCGCGCCGGAGTTGTATCTCAAGCGTCTCGTCGTCGGTGGTTTCGAGCGCGTCTACGAGATCAATCGCAACTTCCGCAACGAAGGCGTATCGACGCGGCACAATCCTGAATTCACCATGCTTGAGCTGTATCAGGCGCACGCTACTTACATCGAGGTCATGGATCTGACCGAGGCGATGATCCGCGATACCGCTCAGGCGACGCTCGGCCGCACCAACTTGATTTGGGAAGGTCGCGAGATAGATGTCGGTGCTCCGTTCAAGCGCTGGGCGATGGCCGAAGCGGTGCGCCATCACAACCCGGAAATCGGGGAACAAGAAATCGGCGATCGCGAAGCGCTTGCCCGCCATTGCGCGCGATTGGGCGTCGGGATCAAGCCCGGATACGGTGCCGGCAAGTTGTTGCTGGAAATTTTCGAGCGCACCGTCGAGGGCACATTGGTGCAGCCGACTTTCATCACGAAGTACCCGGTCGAAGTGTCGCCGCTGGCGCGTGCTAGCGACGCTGATCCGACGGTGACGGACCGTTTCGAGCTGTTTGTCGGCGCGAAAGAGCTGGCCAATGGCTTTTCGGAGCTGAACGATCCCGAGGACCAGGCAGCGCGTTTCCGCGCCCAGGTGGAGGCCAAGGACGCGGGCGACGACGAGGCCATGCATTTCGATGCAGATTACATCCGCGCCCTGGAATATGGCATGCCGCCGACCGGAGGCCTCGGCGTCGGTATCGACCGGCTCGTGATGTTCCTCGCCGATGTCCCCTCTATCCGCGATGTGCTGCTGTTTCCGTACATGCGCCCTGAGGCTTGAAGCAGCGATGGCGAGGTGGGGCGTTTTTTCAAGATAAATAGTGCAACGATGTTGACAACGTGCGTTGCAGGTAGATAGTGGTCATACTTATTTCAGCCGCCGATCAGGCGGGTTTCCCAGGGGGGAATAGGTGTGACCAGCAATAGCCCGGAAAATGCGGGACTGCGTCCGG
>JBBRZD010000119.1:0-8779 GCA_038237055.1 Lysobacterales bacterium
ACATCAAAATCGATACCCTACTGCTCTGCGTGGCCTGCAATCATCGCCAAGCCGCCTCCCACCAACTCGCTCGCCCTCGCGCCATGAACTGCCTCACTGAACAGAAAACCTTGCAAATGAGTAACGCCTAATTTCTCGAAATAGCTTGCTTCGCTGGCGCTCTCAACACCTTCGGCCACCACATCAAGTCCCAACTTTCTCGCAAGCAAGGTCATGAATTCGACTATGGCGGCGGTCTTCTGATCGTGTAGTGCCGCCTTGACAAAGCTGCGATCGATCTTCAGCGAATCCACCGGCAGATCGCGCAGTTGCGCGAGTGACGAGAAACCGACGCCGAAATCATCGAGAGCGACGCGCACGCCATTCGCGCGCAACGCATTCAGTGTGGTCCGCGTGTGTACGGTGTCCGCAAGTGCCGTCGATTCGGTGATCTCGATCTGCAATCGATGGGGATCGAGTCCGGTGGATGCAAGCGTCGCGCGTACGAGATTCTGATAACTCTCCTGCTCGAACGCGTGCGATGACACGTTGACAGAAATCGTCGGAGCTCCGGGCTCTCTGGATTGACGAACCGCCCATGCGCATGCCTCACGCAACAAATGCATGTCCATTGCCGGCAAAAGCCCGCATTCCTCGATCGTTGCAAGAAAATCGGCTGGCAGCAGCAGACCGCGATCACGGTGATGCCAACGCACGAGCACTTCGAAACTGACGACATCGCGACTTCCGGACCGCACGATAGGTTGGAAATACGGGATGAACTCACAGGCATCAAATGCTGCGCGGACCTGAACCGAAAATTCCATTCGGCGCCGTGCGATTGCATCTCGTTCGGCTGAATAGAATGCGATGCCATGTGAAGCACCCTGCGCGGCCGCTTCCGCATGCTGCAGCAAGGTTGCGGCATCGCAACCGTCGCCTGGGCTCACAGCGATCCCGATCGTAACTGCGACCGACAGCGGAGACTCCGCGGCGGCGTATGGCTTGAGCAGTTCTTCCCGCAGGTTCTGCGAGAGATCGATGAGTGAAGCATTGTCGCTGCCTTCCGGGACGCTAAGCAGAAAGCGATGAGCGTCGACGCGGGCGAGGCGTCGGCCAACTTGTTCCGCGCAATCCTGCAGTCGCTGTGCCGCCTGTAGTGCGATGCCTTCGACTTCCGGAAATCCGAGCCATTTCGCCATGCCTTCGAGCTCGGGAAAATCGATGGCCAGGATAGCCAAAGGATTTTCAGCGCCTCCGCTTTGAAGGTCGGCGTCGATGTGGCGCAGGGCTTGGCTGCGGTTGGGCAGGCCCGTAGTCGCATCGAAGCTGCGCATCCTTTCGTTTTCCAGCATCGCGCGATCTGCACGACGGCGCTCGTCCTCTGCGAGCCATATGATCAATCCGAAACCGATGCAGGCTTGGGCGACGAGGTCGAACAGTCCGAGAAACTCGACGCCCGGAATACTCTGGCCATGATGGAACTGCAGGGCGAAGAAGCCTGATTCCTGCAGTTGCATCAAACCGTAGAGGGCAAAGGCAGCCATCACGAAGCGCAAGCCGAGGCCGGGAATCAGCGCGCGGCGGCGTGCAAGCAGGACTGCGGTTGCAACGAACGCCGCCCCGCTAATCGCAAAGCGCAGACCTACGCGCAGGAACAGGCGAGCTTCGGCTCCATCGGACGAAAATGCGTAGGCGAGACTCATGGCCGTGCCGAAGAGGACGGCGGCGGACAGCATCTTCGCAAGATTTCGTCGCCCCATTCCGTTGGCTTCGCCAACGCTCAGACTACCGGCGATCAGCAACGCGATCTGCGAGTAGGAAGCAACTTGGGACAACCAAGACCAGATAAGGCGCACACCGAGGTCGCCGCGGTCGACGCTGACCAAGTAGACGGCGCCCCCCGCGGCCAACTGATAAACACACAAGGCTGCAAAAGACCACGTCCAGTAGCGCAGATAGTCTTGTCGATAGGTGCGATAGAAATAGGCAAATATCCCAACTTGCACAATGCCTATCAAGGCCTGCGCGAGGTAAGTTATCAGCAGACCTTGATTTGCGGGGTCCATCCAACGCTCCCTTGGAGACCTGCCAAGGGTTAGACAATATCAGTGGATCGGCAATGAATCGAGCGCGGCTTTGTGGCTCCGGAAAGAAACAACCCTATCGCTGCGAACGCCCGATATCAGAACGAAAATATTCGCTTCGTCTTGGCTGCGTCCGTAACCCGCAGGATATCGCCAGCACAAATACAGTCCGATTGACTTTCGATTGCACCGTCGTCAGGTGCAAGGCCAGAGCTGATCTCCATGATCAAGCAAATGTCTCGGGAGATCGTGACGGTCCTTCAGGATCAGTCCCTCAAACTCGGGCAGCATACGGTCGAGCGGTCGATCACCGCGTCGCCTTCAATGGTCACTATCTTGGGCATGCCGCTACGCCGTCGCTATTTTTCGGGGCATCAAGGCATCTTTGCCAGACGGGACTCGATGGAACGATGCCGCAATCGGCCTGGAATGTCGGGTACCGCAAGATTCGATGCGGGTGCCGAAACGTCTCCGATGCGGGAAATCTAGCGCCCCCACTATCCATGCCAACGGAAATCCCTTACAATTCCGCGCTTTCCGTGCCCTGAAACCGTTGCGAGGCGTTCCATGAAAGTGCTGTCGTCCCTCAAGTCCGCTAAGAAGCGTCACCGCGACTGCAAAGTCGTGCGTCGCCGCGGCAAGGTATTCGTGATCTGCAAGAGCAACCCGCGCTTCAAGGCGCGTCAGCGCTGAGTGGGACGCCGTTACCGGATTGTCGAAGAAAGGGCCGCTCTGCGGCCCTTTTCTTTTGTGGCCATGGATGGCCGGTATGCCGAAAATGCAGGAGCAATTTTCAACGATTCCGTGACCGCGACTCCGTAAAATCGCGCCGGTCATGGAACCGGACGCTCGCTTCTGCTACAAAGGCAGCCGTGGGTAATTCGGTCGTTCTTCCTTTCAGAACAGGGATTTGAGCCATGCTTGTGAAGTTCGTTCTCGCTACCGCGTCCGCTGTTGCGGCGGGCCTCATGCTGCTCCCCGCGCACGCCGATACGCTGGATGTGCAGCCGCCCGTGAAGAAGCATCGCCATCATGCGGCGCATTTCCGCGCTTCCGAAGGCGGCAATCTGCCGACTCGTGGCATGAGCATGGGACAGGTTGAACACCGTTTTGGTACGCCTGCCGAAAAATTGCCGTCTGCTGGCGGTGACACGCATCTTCATCCGGTCATCAATCGCTGGCGCTACAGCGGCTACACCGTTTATTTCGAACGCAATCACGTGATTCACAGCGTGGTCGACGCAACGCCCGACACCGCTCCGAATTCCTGAATCGATGGCCGCGCGTTTTCGCCTGCCTGCGGAGTGGGAACCGCAGGCAGCGGTTCTTATTGCCTGGCCGCACGCCGGCACCGATTGGGCTGCTCGTCTGGCCCGGATCGAAACCGCCTATGTCGCCCTTGCAAGCGCCATCGCCCGATTCGAACCGGTGTTGATCTGCGTCGCCGATGCGAAGGTTCGTGAGCGCGCCTCGTCGCTGCTGGAAACGGCTGGAGTCGATGGCGCACGCGTGCGCTTTGTCGAAATCGCCTACGACGATACTTGGCTGCGCGATTCCGGTCCGCTCACGCTTTTCAACGACACTGGTTTTCGTCTGGTGGATTTTCGCTTCACCGGCTGGGGCGGCAAGTTCGAAAGTGGCCGCGATGATCGTTTGATCCAGTCGCTGATCGAGCGTGGCCTATTTCGCTCGTCGACACATCGACGCATTGACTGGGCGCTTGAAGGCGGCGCGATCGAATCAGACGGCAAAGGAACGATCCTCACCACCTGGCGCTGCCTGCACCAGCGCCATCCCGACATGTCGCGTGAAGACATGTCGGCACGCTTGATCGATGCCTTCGACGCCGAGCGCGTGCTCTGGCTCGACTACGGCTACCTGGAAGGCGACGACACCGACGCCCACGTCGATACGCTCGCGCGTTTCGCGCCGGACGATGCGATCGTATTCCAGACCTGCGACGACCCTGCCGACCCACACTACGGCGAACTTGCGCGCATGCGCGAAGAAATCGCCAAGCTGCGTACGACCGACGGGCAGCCGTATCGATTGCATCCCCTGCCCTGGCCGCGCGCAATCGTCGACGAAGGCCGTCGCCTTGCGTCGTCGTACGCGAACTACCTGGTCGTCAATGACGCTGTGCTGGTGCCGGCCTATGACGATGTGGCCGACATCGCCGCCGCAAGCATCGTTGCGAGCGCGCATCCGGGGCGCGAAGTTGTTCTGATCGACGCACGGCCGCTGATCTGGCAAAACGGCAGCGTCCATTGCCTGACGATGCAACTGCCGGCGGGCGTCGTGGCGATGGTCAATCCGCCAGCCTAGGTGGGGGCAATGTCCGCGCCGACCACCTCGATGCGGTACGTCCCGCGCCCGGCTTCCTTCGCCTCGTACAACATTGCGTCCGCTCGCGCCACCAGGGCGGGCGCCGCCAGCGGCCCGCCGCGACAAGCGGCGATTCCGATACTCACTCCAACTGTCAGCTTCACGCCTTCGCTGCGCAGGTCGAACGGCTGCGCCATCGCCCTTACAAGTTTCTCTGCAATCATGCGCACGCGTTCGATGTCGGGGAAACCCTCCATAACGACAGTGAATTCGTCCCCACCCAGACGCGCGACGGCGTCCGATGCACGCACTTTCTCGCCAAGTCGCCCGGCAAATGCACGGATCAAGGCATCCCCGACAGCATGGCCATACGTGTCGTTGACCTGTTTGAATCGGTCGATGTCGAGATAGAACACCACCAGCAAAGAATCGCGGTCGCGTGAGTGCTCGATCGCATTGTCGAGGCGCTCGTAGAAGCCCGCGCGATTCATGAGGCCGGTCAGGTGGTCGACCCGTGCAAGGTGGATCAGGCGCTTTTCCTCGCGTTTCTTCGACGTGATGTCCTGCACCATCGCGTGCACACCGATCACGCCCGCGTCCTTTTCAGCGGTTTCGGGGATGAAGGTGACTTCGACGCATTGATAGTCGTCGTCCTCGCCTTCCTCGTCCTCGAAGGTCACGTGTTCGCCGTTCAGCGCCCGCACGAGGTACGGCTGGCGGCGCGCGTAGCGCGCATCGCCGAGCAGATCGCGTACATGCGCTCCGATGATTTCCTGATTCGCACTTGCATACGCGAGGCGGAATGCTTCGTTCACGAACACCAGCCGCTGCTGCGCATCGACATAGGCAATCTTCAGCGGCAGCGTGTCGGCGACCGTGCGCAGGCGCCGTTCGCTCAACTGCAGCGCCTGTTCGACCGCGCGCATCGCGGTGATGTCCTGCGCATAACCCATGACATAGGACGATCCATCGGCATCGACATAAACGCGATTGCTGTATTGCCAGACGAGCAACTCGCCATTCTGCTTCAGCACGCGCATGTAGCCGGCATCTTCGCCGTTGTCGACCACGCGTTGCAGATAGTTGTCGGAAAGGAAACGTAATTCCGGCGGCGACAGATTGCGCAGCGGCGTGCCAAGCAACTCGGCGACACTGCGGCCGAGCGCGGTTGCAGTCGCCGGATTGACCGACAACAGGGTGCCGTCGAGATCGTGGATGCAAATGAACCCGGTGCTGTGCTGGAAGAAATCGCGGAACCGCCGTTCGCTAGCCTCGAGCGTACGCATTGCTCGACGCTCCGCGGTCACGTCGCGCGCTTGCGCAAGGCAAACATCGCGCCCCCACTGCGGCACGGATTGGACAAACACCTCCACCTCGATCTCACCACCGTTCTTCCTGCGGTGCCGCCAGATACCGCTGGCGTCCTGCTCGGGAGAATGGGTGCCAATGCGTTCGTTCAGACGCACACCCGGGCTCGCGGCGCGGATATCGGCGACCGACATCGCGAGGAATTCCTTTTCGCTGAAGCCATAGGCGATGATCGCGACCTGGTTCACGGCGATGAATTTCAGGGTCAAGGAATCGAACATCCACATCGGATGTGGATTGAAGTCAAAAAGAAGACGCAACTCCGCTGCGTGCTCATGCGCACCGCGCTCGCGCCGCGCGCGCACTACGGCATGGCGCAGCGCGTAGCCGAGCAGATCCGCCCGGAGTTCACCCGACGACAGGCAGTCCTGGGCGCCTTGCGCCAACGCCTGGTTGCACAAGTCCGCGGCATCATCGCCAACCAGTGCGACCAGTGCGGTCGTCGGCGAGTGCTCGTGCAAGCGGACGATTGCATCGAGCCCGGTCGCATCGGCGACATTGAGCAAGACCACGTCGCAGGGACCGTCGTCCAGATGTGCCAGCGCAGCTGCAAGGCCATCGCAAGCCGTCACCGAGATGGCGACTCCGGTATCCGCCACCAGGCGGCGCAGCGGCGCAGCGTCGGCGCGCGGCGCGAGAATCGCAACTTGAAGCGAAACACTCATGGAGTTGGCGCCACCGGTCATTTTCTTTCCTACACTGGAGCAGCGCCCGGGACAACCGGCGTCTACAAACGGCGCCTGCAGTGATTGTCTGCGATCCGCGCTACCATATTCGATTGGCGACGCCTCCTGACAACCCCATGAAGCAACACACCCTCAAAGTCGCACTGTTGCAAGAAACAGACCGCGGCAGCCGCGATGCGAATCTCGATGCGATCGAGGTGGGACTGCGCGAAGCCGCTGCGGCGGGCGCCGGTCTCGTCCTGTTGCAGGAACTACACAACGGCCCGTATTTCTGCCAGCACGAAAGCATCGACGAGTTCGACCGCGCCGAATCGGTCCCGGGACCGAGTACCGAACGCATCGGCGCGCTCGCCGAGGAGCTCAAGCTCGTCATCGTTGCGTCGTTGTTCGAACGTCGCGCTGCCGGGCTTTATCACAACACTGCTGTGGTGTTCGACAGAACACCGGCGATCGTCGGCAAGTATCGCAAGATGCACATCCCGGATGACCCGGCCTTCTATGAGAAGTTCTATTTCACCCCCGGCGATCTCGGCTTTGATCCGATCCAGACCTCGGTCGGCAAGCTGGGTGTCTTGGTGTGCTGGGACCAGTGGTACCCCGAAGGCGCACGCCTGATGGCATTGGCCGGCGCGGATATGCTGCTCTACCCGACCGCGATCGGCTGGGATCCATCCGACGAGCGAGAGGAAAAGGATCGTCAGCGCGAAGCCTGGATCACCGTGCAGCGCGGTCATGCGATCGCCAACGGCCTGCCGCTGCTTGCCTGCAACAGAACCGGTTTCGAGGCGGCACCGGACGGCGGTCGCGGCATTCAGTTCTGGGGTTCGAGCTTTGTCGCCGGACCGCAGGGAGAATTGCTCGCCCAGGCGTGCAGCGATGGCCGCGAGCTCCTGCTTGCCGACCTCGACCTTGCGCGCAGCGAACAGGTACGCCGTATCTGGCCGTTCCTGCGCGACCGCCGCATCGACGCCTACTCCGAACTCACGAAGCGATTCCGCGATTGAACGCGCATGATCCGGCGACTGCGCCGATGACCGAAACATCGACCGACATCCTTGCGGAGCAGCCAATCGCACGCGTGCATCGCGGCGATATCGAGTACGTGCTGCTGGGTACCGCACACGTTTCGCGGGTCAGCGCAGACGCCGTGCGCGCGATACTCGAACGCGAGGATTTCGATGCCGTGGCGGTGGAACTGTGCGAGCCACGCTATCAGTCGATGCGCGACCCGGAAGCATTCCGCAAACTCGACCTGTTCCAGGTGATCCGTCAGGGCAAAGTCGGCTTGATCGCGGCGAACCTCGCGCTGTCTGCGTTCCAGCGCCGCCTGGCCGAACAGTTCGGCATCGAACCCGGTGCCGAAATGAAAGCCGCGATCGATGGTGCCGACGCACGCCACTTGCCGATCTGGCTTATCGATCGTGAAATCGGCGTGACCTTGAAGCGCGCGTACCGCAGCGTCGGCTTCCTCGATCGCCTGTCGATCGTTGGCGGCCTCGGCGCGAGTCTGCTGACGCGTGAAGAGGTCAGCGAGGACGAGATCGAGAAACTCAAGCAGGGCGATCTGCTCGGCAGCATGTTCAACGAGTTCGCACGCGAATCACCGCCGCTTTTTGACGCTCTGATCGGCGAACGTGACCGCTACATGACGGCCCGTCTGCGCGAACAGGCCCTCGGCAGCGCGGCACGCCGCGTCTTGGTCGTGATCGGTGCCGGGCATCTGGCTGGCATCGAACGCGAGCTCGTATCGCAGAACGAGATCCCGCGGCCGTTGATCGACAAGCTGTCCAAGCTGCCGCCGGCCTCGCGCTGGCCAAAGTGGTTTGCGCTAGCCGTGTTCCTGGTGATTGCGGGCGCGATCGCGTTCGCCTTCACGCGCGGCGTTCGCGCAGGCACCGACGCGTTGCTTGCCTGGACACTGTTCACCGGCGGTTTCGCGGCGCTCGGTGCGATTGCCGCGGCAGCGCATCCACTCAGCGTGCTCGCCGCTTTCATCGCGGCACCGCTGAAACCGTTCCGTCCCGGCATTCCGGCGTCGGCGATCAGTGCCGGCGTCGAGGCTTGGCTGCGGCGTCCACGTGTGGCGGATTTTGACACCCTGCGCGACGATGTGGCGCACTGGACCGGCTGGTGGAAAAACCGCATCGCGCGCACCCTGCTCAACTTCATGTTCGTCACACTGGGCACCATCATCGGCGAGTACGCCGCCGGCTTCCATATCATCAAGAATCTGTTCTGAAGAACCTGCCGATGAAATTTCCAAGTTTTCTGCGCAAGCCACGCTGGTTATCCAAAGATTCCGCGACGCGTCTGCTTGGCGTCCTGCACGACAAC
>JBBRZD010000120.1:0-8764 GCA_038237055.1 Lysobacterales bacterium
CCCAAGGCGGCTTGTGTTATGCCGTTCAACAGGTCCGGCATTTCGGTCTTGCTCGGCAACTGACGCAACATCGTCTGCAACATCTCGGTCATGTCGTCGAGCTGCTTGCGATAGGCCTCAAGGTTGACCACCTTCGCCTGCTTGTCCGAGAAGTCCTTCTTGAGCGTTACTTCCTTCTGCTCGGCACTCTTGAGGTCGTCCTGCTGGCTACTGACTTTCAGATACCAGCCGAGAAACAGAATCAGGGCGATGATCAGCACCGCGAGAAAAATCTTGACCGACTTCGGCCACCCGCTGACGTTGTTGCGATCCAGGTTGCGCAGGTCAGAGAAAAGGCTCATTTCTTTTCTCCCGTGGCAGATGTCGTCGCTTGCGGAGTCGGCGCTGCCGTCGGGTTGCCGGAACTTGGGACTGACTTGTCAGCTGCCGGTTTGGCAGCGCTAGCTTCCGCCTGCGCGCCGGCACCTGGTTTCTTGGCGTTGGCTGCTCCCGGACTGCCGACTGGCGCGGGCTGCACGCCCGACGCCGCGTCAGTCTGGTCATCCTTTGGCTTGTGAAGCTTCACGTCGAGCGAGAAAGCGTAGGGCATCTTCTTGTCGACATCCTTGCTTCCACTCTTGTTCTCTATCTTGCCCAGATCCGAATGACCCATCCAGGGCGACACGTCGATGTTGCGCATATAACTCGCAACACGCGAATTCGATTCGGCGATCCCCTCCAAGGTCAGTACGTCTCCCGCCTGCTTCATCGAAGTCAGGCGCGCACCGTCGGGAATGGTCTTCACCATCTCGTCGAACAAATGCACCATTTGTGAGCGGTTTGACTGCAGTTGCTCGATGATTTCCTTACGCGTCAGCAGCGCGGAGCGCTTCTTGTCGAGTTCGGCGATATCCTCGATTTGCTTGTCGAGACCTTTGATCTGGTCCTGCAGATAGGCGTTGCGGTCATTCTGATTCTCGATCAGATGCCCCATCCACAAGATCGCCGCCAGCAAGACTGCGAACGCGGCAACCGCCGTGCCCAGCAGCATCATGTAGAACTCGCGTTCGCGCAGCTTGCGTCGTTCGGCACGCCACGGGAGAAGGTTGATGTTTGCCATCAGTCGTAGCTCCTGAGCGCAAGCCCGCAAGCGATCATCAACGCAGGCGCATCTTGAGCGAGCGTTTGCGCCTGAACGCGACCGGAAAGCGACATGTCAGCCAGCGGATTGGCGACGACGCAGGGCACACCGAGATGCTCTTCGACCATGACGGCGACACCCGCAATCGATGCGCAGCCCCCGGCGAGCACTACCTGATCGACGCGGCTGTATTCGCTACCAGCGAAGAAGAACTGCAGCAAGCGGCTGATCTGCTGGACCATCGCCTCCTTGAACGGCTCCAGCACTTCGACCTCATAGGACTCGGGCAGGCCGCCCTGACGTTTGGCGAGGCCGGCCTCTTCATAGCTTAGGCCGTAGCGACGCATGACCTCATCGGTGAGCTGCTTGCCGCCGAATACCTGTTCGCGCGAATAGATCGTGCGCTGGCTCTTCAGGACGATCAGGGTTGTCATCGTCGCACCGACATCCACGACCGCAACAACGGCATCCTTCGGCACGGACAGCTGATCGGAAATCAGCTTGAAAGCGTTCTCCATCGCGAACGCTTCGACATCCATGACCTTGGTTCCGAGTCCACCGAGGTCGAGCGCAGCGACGCGCAGATCGACGTTTTCGGTTCTGGATGCCGCCAGAAGGACATTGACCATGTCCGGATTGTCCTTTACCCGTCCGAGGACCTCGAAGTCGAGACTGACTTCCTCGATCGGATAGGGAATGTACTGGTTTGCCTCGACCTGGATCTGCGCTTCCATGTCCTCTTCGGACAGGTCGCCCGGCATCGGGATCACCTTTGTGATCACGGCCGAGCCTGCGACAGCGGCAGCGGCGAACTTCGTCTTGGCGCCGGATCGGCTGAGCGCGCGACGAATCGCCTCGCCCACCGCTTCGACCTCGACGATGTTCTTTTCAACGACAGCGTTCGGCGGCAACGGCTCGACCGCATAGTGTTCGACGCGATAGCGGCCGCCGCCCACTTGAACGAGCTGGAGCAGCTTGACTGCGGTCGAGCTGATATCGACGCCGATCAGCGGCGGCGCTTTCGGTGTGAACAGGCCCACACTTTTTCCCCTTCCTACGCGCCCTTACGAGCGAAACATGCGCCGTTACATTAAATACAATAGTTAACGGTTTTTCAACAGCTGTCCAGCAAAATTTCAAATTTGAGGTCGAATAGCCATTTTCCGAGGATTTTTACCCAGCTCTCCCGGGGCCATGACCGCTCCCGCATCTGTCGCGCAGAACCTTATCCACTCTATACTCTGATACTTACCGTACTTACCTTGACTGGCATCACAAGTCTCGCTGCATGACCCTAATTCTCCGCCTGCTGCGCTATGCGCTCTATCTGGCGCTGGCCGGCGCCCTCTTCGCAGGACTGGCCATCGGCGTTGCCTATTGGCTCATCGCGCCCCGCCTTCCTTCGGTCGATACTCTCAAAGACGTACGCATGCAGGTGCCGATGCGGGTCAAGTCCGCTGACGACAGGCTGATTGCGACCTTTGGCGAGACCAAACGCACCCCGGTGCGCATCGGAGACGTGCCGGAGCAGCTCAAACAGGCGTTTCTCGCCGCGGAAGATGCCGATTTCTATACACACCGAGGCATCGACCTCGGCGGCATAGCGCGTGCGGTCTGGTTGACCGTGACGACGGGCAGCAAGCACGTAGCAGGCGGCAGCACCATCACGCAGCAAGTCGCGCGCATGTTCTTTTTGAGCCCGGAAGTCAGCTATACGCGCAAGTTGTCCGAAATATTTCTCGCGTTCCGCATCGAAGGCGCCCTCACCAAGGATGAAATCCTCGAGCTTTATCTCAACAAGAGCTTCTTCGGACACCGCTCCTATGGAATTACGGCCGCCGCAGAGTTTTACTATGGAAAGCCGCTCGACCAGTTGACGCTGCCCGAATGCGCGATGCTGGCCTCGATTCCGAAGTTTCCATCGACCGGCAACCCGCTCAGCCGTCCGCAGCGAGCGCTCGAGCGTCGCGCCTACGTACTTGGACGCATGCTGGAAAACCATTTCATCAATCAAGAAACCTTCGCTCGCGCCAACAAGGAACCCGATCTAGCGCGCGCGCATGAGGCCCCCGTCGAAGTGGAAGCTCCCTATTTCGCCGAATTGGTGCGGCTTGAAGCAATGGACCGCCTGGGCAACAACGCACTGACCGATGGCTACGTAGTCAAGACGACGCTTGACTCGACCCAACAGGAAGGCGCAACAACGGCCCTTCGCAACGCGTTGACGACCTACGATCAGCGCCACGGTTATCGCGGCGCTGAGGCCCACGTCGATATTGCGTCAACGTCAACGCAAGCCGACTGGGACGAAGCGCTTGCTGACTATCGCGCGAGCGCCGGGCTTGAACCAGGTCTGGTCACAGCAAGCAACAAAGACACCGCCACGATTTACCTTGGCGATAGCCGCAGCGCCTCGCTGGATGTGGCCGGAATCGCTTGGGCGCGCCATGGCAGCAGTTCCAAAGGGGTTGCCGACATCCTGAAACCTGGCGATATCGTGCGGGTAATCCACGATGCAGAAGATAAGTGGAAGTTGACCCAGATACCCGTCGCAGAAGCGGCGATCGTCGCACTGAATCCTGAAGATGGCGCGATCGAAAGCATGGTCGGCGGCCTCAGTTTTCAGCGCAGCAAGTTCAATCGTGCGACGCAGAGCGCGCGTTCACCCGGCTCCGGATTCAAGCCGTTCCTCTACTCTGCAGCATTCGAGCATGGCTTCACCCCAGCATCGGTACTCAACGACGCACCGGTGCAATTCCCGGATCCGTCGAAGCCCGATGGCGTGTGGAGTCCGAAGAACGATGACGACACGTTCCAGGGTCCGATTCGCCTGCGCGAGGCGCTGGTGAAATCCGTCAACCTCGTGTCCGTTCGTCTGCTTGACGCCATCGGCGTGCACTATGCCCGCGAATACATTACGCGCTTCGGGCTTTCTCTCGACCAGATTCCCGAGAACCTCTCGATGGCACTGGGCACCGCAGCAGTCGCACCGTTGGCAATGGCGCGTGGGTATGCGGTATTCGCCAACGGCGGTTATCTCATCGACCCTTACATGATCAGCGAGATTGACGACCGCGAAGGCAAGGTTGTCTGGCGCGCAGACCCTGCGCGCGCGTGCGCGGCATGTCCGGGACGCCAACTCGCCGATGCCCAAACTGCCGCCCCCGCTGCCAAAATGAGCGGCGCCGCGACAGCACTGAATCCAATCGGCAGTGCGCACGCTGGTTCGGACGTCCCTGTGCCTGCGATGGAACAGCCGCATCTCGCACCGCATACGATCGATACGCGCAATGCATATCTGGTCACTTCAATGATGCGCGACGTGATTCGCCGCGGCACCGGCGCTGCGGCAATGGTGCTCAAGCGCAACGACCTGGCCGGCAAGACCGGCTCGACCAATGACCATCGTGACGCTTGGTTCACTGGATTCAATTCGAAACTTGTCGCCAGCTGCTGGGTCGGCTTCGACGATTTCAGTTCGCTTGGCAAAGGTGAGTTCGGCGCCAAGGCCGCTCTGCCAATCTGGATCGACTTCATGCGCGTAGCTCTGAAGGACACGCCGGAGCAACCATTCGACATGCCGTCCGGCATTACCAAGGTCCGCATTGATCCGGCGAGCGGCCTGCTCGCGGCGGCAGGCGAGCCCGGGGCGATACTTGAGGTGATGAAGACCGAAGATGCGACGCGACTTGCGTCACAGCCGGCTCAGACACAGGATCAAGCAACCGAGCAGCGCGAAGCCTACGACGTGTTCTGATGATGGGTCGGCGCGACAACGGACTTCATGCTCGGGAAGTCCGACGCCGTATCGCCGTGGAGGCGGCCCGACTGATCAGCGAAGGTGGCTTGCGCGACTACGGGCATGCGAAAGCAAAAGCAGCCGCGCAGCTGGGCATCTTCGATGTAGCTGGCTTACCCAAGAACAGCGAGATCGAGGAAGCACTGCGCGAACATCAGCGCCTGTTCCACGGCGGCGATCATCTACGTATTTTGCGCCGCCTGCGCGAAGCGGCGCGCGAGGCGATGCGCTTTTTCGCAAACCACGAGCCGCGTCTCGTCGGAGCGGTACTTGAAGGCACCGCAGACGAAAACTCGGCGGTGTGCCTGCACCTGTATTCGGACCAGCCACAAGACGTCCTCGTCCAGCTGCTCGGAAGCGGCATTCCGTACGAAGAGCAAAGCCGGCGCGTGCGTCTCGATCGCGAAACGTCGCGGGATTTCCCTGTGCTGCTTTTCAGTGCCGAAGAAACAGCGATCGATCTGACCCTGCTGCCATACGACGTGCTGCGCCAGGCCCCGCTCGACCGGATCAGCGAGAAGCCGATGCATCGCGCCACGCTGGCGACACTGGAAGAACTACTGCGGGGTTGATGCTGCGGATGGATCAGATCGCGTGGCGGCGGCGGCGCGACCCATGATTTCTCAACGCTTGCCGAGATCGACGAAATCGCGCTTGGGCGCGCCCGTGTAGATCTGACGCGGTCGACCGATGCGCGTTTCCGGATCAAGATGCTGCTCAAGCCAATGCGCGACCCAGCCCGAAGTGCGCGCGATGGCGAACATCACTGTGAACATCTCGGTCGGAATTTTCAGCGCCTTGTAGATCAAACCCGAATAAAAATCGACGTTCGGATACAGCTTGCGCTCGATGAAATAATCGTCCTTCAATGCAGCCTGCTCAAGTTCGAGCGCAACGTCGAGCAGCGGATCGCTGACGTGCAGGTCCGCAAGCACTTTGTGGCACATCTCGCGGATGATCGTCGCGCGCGGATCGAAATTCTTGTAGACACGATGACCGAAGCCCATCAGGCGGAAGCCGGAATTCTTGTCCTTAGCCTTTTCAATAGCTTTGCCGACGTTCTTCGCGTCACCGATCTCACCAAGCATCTTCAACACGGCTTCGTTGGCGCCGCCGTGCGCCGGGCCCCACAACGCAGCGATGCCGGCAGCGACGCATGCGTACGGGTTTGCGCCGGTCGAGCCGACGAGACGTACGGTGGACGTCGACGCGTTCTGCTCGTGATCGGCGTGCAGAATGAACAGCAGATCAAGCGCCTTGGCGGCCACTGGATTCAGCATCAGCGGTTCACTCGGCACCTCGAACATCATGTGGAGGAAACGCGTCACATAGTCGAGGTTGTTGCGCGGATAGCGAACCGGCCAGCCAATCGAATAGCGATAAGCGGCCGCGGCAATCGTCGGAACCTTCGCAATCAGACGGATCGCGGCGAGGCGACGCTGTTCCGGATCGTTCATGTCGAGCGTGTCGTGATAGAACGCCGACAGCGAAGCGACCGATGCGCACAACATCGCCATTGGATGCGCATCGTGATGGAAGCCGTGCAGAAAGTTCTTCAACGACTCATGCATCATCGTGTGATGCGTGACCTCATCCTCGAATGCGGAGAACTTGGCGCTGTCTGGCAGCTCGCCTTTGATGAGAAGGTAGCTCACTTCAAGGAAATTCGACTGCTTGGCGAGCTGCTCGATCGGGTAGCCGCGGTAAAGCAGTACGCCGGCATCGCCATCGATGAAGGTGACCGCGCTGCGCGTCGCTGCGGTCGCACTGAAACCGGGATCGAAGGTGAAGTAACCGGTTTCCTTGTTGAGCTTGGCGATATCGATCGCCGGATCGCCCAATGTTCCGGTGACGATCGGAAACGTGCTGCTCTTGTTCGTCGCGGAATCGGTGATCTGGACGGTTTTGTCGGACACGGCTCAACTCCTTGCTGCGGGCGACCGCCTCGCGCACTTTTGGGCGAGCGGCAGACGAAGAATGCGGTGAACGACCGCCATGCTACGCCGCGGTCAACGCACAATTATTGCACGGCAACATACGGTCGCGAAGGGTGCGGATCAAGCCGCCCCATCGAGGCGATTACGAAAACTTTGTAAATTATCCGCGGAAGAATCTGATTGTTTGCACTACAAACGCAAACACCGGCCACGGGGCCGGTGTTTGGATTGGATCGATCTGGATGCGGCCACGCGAACGCCGGCCGAACCCTTCTGCGCTTGATTACTTCGCGTAACGGCGCTTGAACTTGTCGATTCGACCTGCGGTGTCTACAACCTTCTGCTTGCCCGTGAAAAACGGGTGCGAATGGCTGGAGATTTCCACTTTGATCAGCGGATATTCCTGGCCATCTTCCCACTTGATCTTGTCCTTGCTGGACATGGTCGACTGGGTCAGGAACGAGAAATCGCTGGAGATGTCCTGGAACACGACCGGCTTGTAGTTCGGATGGGTATCGGCTTTCATGGGTCCTGCTCCGCAGATTCGGCGGGGATAAAAGAGCGGTAGTTTAGCCGCACGCTCCGTGCCAACGCAAGTTTCGCGACCAAATGGCAAGTCAGGGCACGTCTGCACCCAGTGCACGCGCCACCAGCGCCTCGAATTTCGCCTGATCGACATCCAGGACGATACGCGCGTTCGCGGGGCGGCCAAAGCGGTCGTCCCAGTCGACCACGGTGGCACCGCGGGTCAGCGTGCCCGTCAGCTCGATACCGACGTGACGCTCCTCCGCGCGCATGACAATTCCCGGTTCCAGTGCAACCGCCATCGCCAACGCGTCGGCCACGATCATGCCGAGGCGTTCGCGCGCCTGGTTGAACGCGCGCGCCTTGCGCGAGATGGCCGCATAGAACCGCGCCCGTGCGTCGCCCCCGGCGACCACCGCATCGAACCACTCAAATGCCATCGCGTGGCGCACGCAGGCTTCCCAATCGATCAGGTCGAACTGCGGCCATTCGGAAAAAACCACGTGCGCAGCTTCGGGATCGAAGCCGATATTGAACTCGACCGGAGCCAGATGGATGTTGCCGCGCCCGGTGACGGCACCGCCCATGATCACGAGCCGCGCGAACCGTGAGGGCAACTCGGGATCGAGGCGCAGCGCGAGCGCGAGGTTCGTCAGGGGCGCCAATGCGACCAGGGTCAACTGGCCCGAAAAGGTTTTCGCGAGCCGCACGATGGCCGCCGCCGCATGCTCATCCGCCGCCTTGCGGGCGGACGGCAGATACGCGGTATCGCCGAATCCGTCTTCCCCATGAACGAAACCCGCGCCCAGAGACGGCAGCACCAAGGGCAACGGGCACCCTGCGAATATCGGCGTATCCGCACCGATCACGTCGACTAGTTTCAGCGTATTGCCAACGGTATGTCCGAGGCCGACATTGCCAGCCGCCACGCTCAGGCCGACCACGTCCGCATTCGCATGCGCCATCAGTATCGCGAGCGCGTCATCCACGCCGGGGTCTGTATCAATCAGCAGTTTCATCATGCATTTCCTGGTTCGAACCGGGATGGATTTCAGGCGCCGGCGTAACGCGCTGCGCCGCCGATCCAGCGTGCAATCAAGCGCTCGGTGAGCTCCGGATGGTCGCGCAGCAAGGCTTCGCCAACCTGCTGCACCGAGGGTAGCAGCGATGCATCACGTGCGAGATCGGCAACGCGGAATTCCAGCTGACCCGTCTGACGTGTCCCAAGTAGCTCGCCCGGGCCACGCAGTTCCAGATCCTTTTCGGCTATGCGGAAACCGTCGCGGGTCTCGCGCATGACGTGGAGGCGGGCGCGCGCCAGCCGCGCCAGCGGCGTCTGATACCGCAGCACGCAACTCGACGCGGCGCTGCGGCGACCGACTC
>JBBRZD010000121.1:0-8759 GCA_038237055.1 Lysobacterales bacterium
GCGCAGCCGCGCCGTCCATGCCGCTGGGCGACGCAACGTTGTTCGGCGGCGTCGATCTCGGCGATTTTGCGAGTGCACAGGCGACGCTGGACAACGTTGCGCAAACCCTCGGTGGACTCGATGCGCTGGTCAATATCGCTGGCGCGTTTCGCTGGGAAACGCTTGCCGACGGCAATCTCGATACCTGGGACCTGCTCTATCGAGTCAATCTGCGCACCGCCGCTGCCGCCAGCAAGGCCGCACTGCCGCACCTCGTGAAACGCGGCAGCGGTCGGATCGTGAATATCGGCGCAGGTGCAGCGGCCAAGGCTGGTGCCGGCATGGGTGCGTACGCGGCATCGAAAGCCGGCGTGGCGCGCCTGACCGAAGCGCTCGCCGAAGAGCTCAAGGATCAGCGCATCACGGTCAACGCGGTGTTGCCGAGCATCATCGACACGCCGCCGAATCGCGCCGACATGCCCAAGGCTGATTTCGACCGCTGGGTGAAACCGGAGCAACTCGGTGATGTGATTGTGTTTTTGTTGTCGGATCAGGCGGCCGCGATTACGGGCGCGCTGCTGCCGGTTTCAGGGCGCGTGTAGCAAGCCATATCTGAATTCTGCGCGGATGGCACGGCCGCCGGCAACAAAAAACAGCGCGGATCGAAATTCGATGTAAGTCCGCATTGGCACACGCAACGCGCGCGAACCCCGCGCGCCACCGTGTCGCGTTGCATCCCTGGACCATCGACCGGGAGCACGCCATGGCCACTCGTACCCAATCCTCGCCTTCGCCCCTCAGCTGGCAGCGCATTGTCGCGTTGAGCAGTACGTTTACCCTGCATGTTGTCGCCGTTGCCGTCGTCGCTATTCCGATCGCCGCGCCGCTCGTGCGTGTGCTACCGAATATCGTTCCGATGGCGATCTTCGAGGTGGAACCCCCGCCAGTCGTTTTGCCGGAGCCGCCGGGTCCGATACCCCCCAAACACACCCTGCCGACGCACAAGACGACAGTGCCGCAGCTCCCCGTCACGACATCAGCGCCGGTGGCCACCAACACGGTTCCGGTCGACTCACCAATGGCAATCCCCGAAAGCACGGGTGCACCTGTGGCAGGGATATCCAGCGGTACGTCGGACGCGCCGCCTGGCGAGACGCGCACGCTCGCTTACGACGGCGCATTGAAACTGCGCTATCCGCCGATGTCGATGCGCCAGCGCGAACAGGGAACCGTGCTATTGCGCGTGCTGGTGGATGCGAGCGGTGGCGTGCAACGGATTGAGATTGCGCGCAGTTCCGGTCATGCGCAGCTTGATGCGGCGGCGCGCGAAGCCGTGCATCGCGCGCACTTCAAACCCGTGCTGCGCGACGGTCAGGCGATACCTGCCTGGGGCATCGTGCCGATCGAGTTCCGTCTGGACCGCGCATGACAGGAGCGTGCGTCGATGCGCGCAGCACGCGCACCGATGCACGGGGTTTTAGCGCGCATCGGGTACAGTAAGGGTCCGGCGCGCGCGCAAACCGCGAAAGCGTCTTGCGCACTGCCCGCACCGGCGACATCGCGGTCGTTTCGCGCGCTCTTGCACTCTGGCTCTCGATGGATCTGCACACGCTCTGGTATGTATTTGCAATCGCCTTGATCGTTGTCGGCATCGTCGGCACCGTGCTGCCTGTACTACCCGGCGTGCCGATCGTGTTCGGCGGCATGCTGCTGGCGGCATGGGCCGATCATTTCGCGCACGTCGGCACGTTCTCGCTGGTCGTATTGGGCGTGCTCACCGCATTGGCGCTGATCCTCGATTTCGTCGCCGGCATGCTCGGAGCAAAGCGCGTGGGAGCAAGTCGTTACGCCGTGGTCGGCGCAATGCTCGGCACGCTCTTCGGCATTTTTTTAGGTCTGCCAGGATTGCTGCTCGGACCCTTTGTCGGCGCACTGCTTGGCGAGCTGGTAGCCGGCGGCACCTTGCGCAAGGCGACGGGCGTCGGCGTCGGCACGTGGCTTGGGTTCGTTGTCGGCGCGATTGCGAAGCTCGGCATCTGCTTCGCGATGCTCGGCATCTTCGGGTTCGCCTTTCTTGTGAACTAAGCGCCGCGCGATCGCGCTTCAGGCGTCGCGCGACAAACACGCGATCGCAGCTTCGCTTTCTTCGCGTCGTGTGTCGTCGAACAACGTAACCTCGACCCGCACGATCGTGGCCCGTTCCAGGCAATGCACGTTGATGTCGAATCCATCCGGATTCGAACGCGGAACATAGAAGCTCTTGATCCCGCAGACACGGCAAAAGCGGTGCTTTGCCGTGTCCGTGTTGAACGTGTACTCGGTCAGATCGTCTGCGCCGGCGAGCAGGCGGAAGCGCGCAGCCGGCACGATCAGATGCAGGAACCCACTCATGCGGCAGATCGAACAATTGCAATCAAGCGCCGCGATCACGGCCGGTGCATCGACTTCAAACCGCACGCGACCGCAATGACAGCCGCCGCGATGCACGACCAGCGGCAGATTCATCATGCCGTTGGCAGCCTGTCGTACAGCACCGCGAAAAACGGCCGCGCGTCGTTCGCGTGCGCGGCCAATGCGAACACAATTGCGAGCCCGGCAAGACGGCGTCTTGCCGTCACTTTGCGTTCGCGAGCGCCAGCGTCATGTCGAGCATGCGGTTGGAGAAACCCCACTCGTTGTCGTACCACGACAGCACCTTGACCAAGGTGCCGCCCATCACGCGCGTCTGCGTCGCGTCGTACACCGAGCTGCGGGGATCGTTGTTGAAGTCGACCGACACGAGCGGCTGCGTATTGACGCCGAGGATGCCCTTGAGCGTGCCGGCAGCCGCTTCGTTCATCGCGGCATCAATCTCCGCATTGCTGGTGGCTCGCATGGCGACGAATGACAGATCGACACAGGAAACATTGATGGTCGGCACGCGCATCGAGAATCCATCGAGCTTGCCCAGGAGGGCCGGCAGCACCAGACCGATCGCCGCTGCTGCGCCCGTCTTGGTCGGTATCTGCGACATCGTCGCCGAACGTGCGCGGCGCAGATCCGGATGATAGACGTCGGTCAGCACCTGGTCGTTCGTGTAGGCGTGAATTGTCGTCATCAGGCCATGCACGATGCCGATCTTTTCATGCAGCACTTTCGCCAGCGGCGCGAGGCAGTTGGTTGTGCAGGATGCGTTCGAGATGACCGCGTGGCTTGCCTTGAGCTGGTCGTGGTTGACGCCGAAGACGAAGGTGCCGTCCACGTCCTTGTCGCCGGGCGCCGAAATGATCACCTTCTTCGCGCCGGCAGCGATATGCGCCCCGGCCTTGGCCTTGCTGGTGAAGAAACCGGTGCATTCTAGAACGATGTCGACGCCCAGATCCTTCCACGGCAACTTTGCCGGATCGCGTTCCGCGCACACCTTGATGCGATCGCCGTTGACGACAATATCGCCGGCGTCGTAGCTGACTTCGCCGGGGAATTTTCCATGCGCGGTGTCGTACTGGGTCAGGTGCGCGTTGGTATGCGCGTCGCACAGGTCGTTGACCGCAACGATCTGGATCTCATGCGTGCGCTGGGCCTCGTACAGCGCGCGCAGCGTGTTGCGGCCGATGCGGCCATAGCCATTGATTGCGACTTTCACTGCCATGAAACGACTCCTGTGGAATGGGCGGATTCAACGACGCAGATTCTACCGGCCCCGTGCTTTGTACGCACGGGGCCATTGGATAGGGGCCAATCGTAGAACGCGTTGCTACCGAAGCATGGGGCCAGCAACAACCGAAATCGTTTCCAGTGCGCCGACGGGCAATACCGGCGACGCCGGCTTGCCTGAATCTTCGTCTTGTACGAGGGGCCGGTGTCCGCAGCGCCGTGCGCCACGTCGATTCGACATAAAGCAGCCAGAAGGAGTGCAAGGAGGCGCATCTGAAGAATTGATTTCGACATCGCGATACTCATCAAAATGGAGTCTACAAACCCATGGCCGACTGCATTCATCGTCCAATCGCGTAAGCGGTCTGGCCAATGCGCCGGTTGCGCTGCTGCGTTACGCTGCACCGAACAGCTTCGTCCCGCAGAGCATGACTATTCCGTCCATCCGCAGTTTTCACCATGCCGTCAGCGGCACGTGGACGCATGTCGTCGTCGATGGCGACACTCGCTGCGCCGCGATTGTGGATCCGGTACTCGATTTCGATCTCGCATCAGGCCGCATCGAAAGCGGCAGCGCGCAACGTATTCTCGAATACATCGAGACGACGAATCTGCGTATCGAATGGATCCTGGAAACCCACGCGCATGCGGACCATCTTTCCGCCGGCGCGTGGTTGCGCGAGCGCACGCAGGCGACGCTTGCGATCGGCGCCGGCATTGTCGAAGTACAACGTACTTTCAAGCGCCTGCTCGATCTCGACGACGAATTCATCGCGGACGGCTCGCAGTTCGATCGCCTGTTCGCCGACGGCGACCGCTTCCAGATAGGCAAGCTCGATGTACGCGTAATTTCAACCCCAGGCCACACGCCCGACAGCGTCAGTTATATGGTCGGCGATGCGGTTTTTGTCGGCGACACCGTATTCGCGCCGCATGCCGGCACCGCACGCTGCGATTTTCCGGGCGGCGATGCAGCAATCTTGTATCGATCGATCCGCAGCTTGTATGCGTTGCCTGATGCAACGCGTGTCTTCTTCTGTCATGACTACCCGACAACGGATGCGACGCCGCTGGCGGAAGCCAGCATAGCGACCGAGAAGGCGGCGAACACGCATCTGCAGACGGCGACGACGGAGGCGGACTTCGTCGCTCTACGCACACACCGCGATGCCACGCTTGCCGTACCGAAGCTGCTTTGGCCTGCGATCCAGTTCAATATCCGCGGCGGGCGCCTACCGACGGGAAAGCCCGGCGGCCCGATATTCCTGAAGCTGCCGGTCGTGTTCGATGCGTCATAGAACCGGGGCGGCGTGGTGCATCGCGTGGTTGCTCACGTTGGTCCCGTTGCTCGCCCACGCGTGGGGACCGGCCGGGCATCGCATCATTGCCGACCTCGCCAATCGGCAATTGACGCGGAACACGCGCGCGGAGGTCGAACGACTGGTGCATATCACGCACGATCAGTCGCTCGCCGATGTCGCGACCTGGGCGGACGATCTGCGGGACGAGCGCAGCGAGCGAGCCTTGTGGCGCGCGACCTCGAAACTGCATTTCGTCAATTTCTCATCGACTACTTGTCACTACGATCCAGCGCGCGATTGCACCGGCGGCCACTGCGTCGTTGGCGCGATCGAGCATTATGCAAGCGTGCTAGGCGATCGCTCACGTCCGGCCACCGAGCGCGCCGAAGCATTGCGCTTCGTTACGCACTTTGTCGCCGACGTTCACCAGCCGCTGCATGCCGGCTATCGACGCGATGCCGGCGGCAATCGCTATCAGGTGAAATGGAATGGGCGCGGCGCCAACCTGCATTCGGTTTGGGATTCGCCCGTGCTCGCGAGCCGACACCTGGGTTGGCACGCCTACGCGACGGCGCTCGAGAGCACGCCACTGCCGCGCGCATCCGGCACACCCGCGCAATGGGCCGAGGAATCCTGTCAGGCCAGTCGCGATGAAGGCGTTTATCCAAATGGCCACCGCATCGACGAAACCTACATCGCGCAGATGCGCCCGCTCGCCGAACGGCAGGTGCGTGCGGCGGCGGCGCGGCTTGCCGATCTCCTCAATCGCGAGCTCGATCCGACTCGGCGGCCACGCCGCTGACAGCGCCTTGCGAGGCGACGACGGCACGTTACACTCCGCTCCGCGAAACGACCCGCACGGTGCGCCGCGCTGATGCACGTTCAAGGACCAAAGCGTGGTTTTCAGCTCGATCGTCTTCATCTTCTACTTCCTGCCGATCTTCCTGATCGCGTACCGCTTCCTGCCGTGCAAGCAGGTAGTCCTCGTTTTCTTCAGTCTCGCGTTCTATGCGTACGGCGAAGTCGTTTACGCCGGCGTGATGATCGGTTCGGTGCTCGCGAACCATCGCCTTGCGCTATGGATCGATGCTCGCGATGGCCGCGCACGCCGCAGCGCGGTGGCGATCGGCATTGGCGCGAATCTCGCGGCGCTGGCCTGGTTCAAGTACGCAGGCTTCCTTTACCTGATCGGGGCAGAAGCGTTACCCCATGCTTTTTCCGGACAGCCGCCCGAAGTGCACCTGCCGCTCGGCATCTCGTTCTTCACATTCCACGCGATCTCCTATCTCGTCGATGTCTATCGCCGCGATACGCCGCCCGAACGTCGGCTGCTCGATGTCGCGACCTATATCACGATGTTCCCGCAGCTGATCGCTGGCCCGATCGTCCGCTTCCACGAGATCCGCGCCGAGATCCATGAACGCCACACCGAAAGCGCGGGTTTCGCGCGCGGCGTGCAGTTGTTCGTGATCGGCCTCGCACAAAAGGTGCTGATCGCGAACGTCGTCGCCGTGCCAGCCAACGCTGCGTTCGCGCTCGACCCTGCGCAACTCGATGCCGCAGGCGCCTGGCTCGGAGCGCTTTGTTACACGCTGCAGATCTATTTCGATTTCTGCGGCTACTCGACAATGGCAATTGGCCTGGCGCTGATGCTCGGTTTCCACTTCCCGCAAAATTTCAATCATCCATATATCGCGCAATCGATCAGCGAGTTCTGGCGCCGCTGGCACATGACCTTGTCAGCATGGTTTCGCGACTACCTCTATGTGCCGCTCGGCGGCAACCGGCGCGGGCCGTGGATCACCTGTCGTAACCTGTTGATCGTGTTCCTGCTGTGCGGCCTGTGGCACGGAGCAAATTGGACCTTCGTCGTGTGGGGCCTCTGGCACGGATTGTTCCTCTCACTCGAACGCGTCGGGCTCGCGCGCGTGCTCGCACGTGCGCCGCGTCCGCTGCGTCACGCCTACGCACTGGGTGTCGTCATCGCCGGCTGGGTGATCTTTCGCGCCGATACGCTCACCCAGGCGCGCGCCTATTTCGCGGCGATGCTCGGCGCGCACGCGCCCAACGGTGCGCTGGCCGCCTTTGCATCGATGGAGCTCATATGGATCACGGCCATCGCCCTGCTCGCGGCGACGCCCATGGCGGGGCGACTCGCACGTCATGTCGCGGGCATCGCCATGCCTGCAGGAACTGAAGCGGCAAGGCCTGGCGCGTGGATGTTGCAAAACGCATGGCTGATTTCGCTGCTTGCGGTGTTTACGGTCGCGACGACGAAACTCGCTACGGGCGCCTACAACCCGTTCATCTATTTTCGGTTCTGACGACGATGTCGACCCTATTCGCACCGATCGGCAGTCCGCGCGCGCAGCGAGTGTTCGCCACTATCTTCTTCTTGATGCTGCTGTTGCCGATTGCTGGCCAACTGGCCGGCTGGAACAACGAGGTTCAGCTGCTCGAACGCCGCGAACCGGCGGCATTTCCATCGCTGCCTCACACGCGCGACGCGCTGCAGGCATGGCCGCAGCAGTTTGATCGTTACTTGATCGACCGCGCGGGATTCCGCAGTGCAACGGTGTTCGCCGGCAGCTATATCGAGACACACCTTTTTCGGCACAGCACGAACGATCAGGTCGTGCTCGGCAATGATGGTTGGCTGTTCTATGCCGGCGACCGTACGCTGGAGCAGATGCGCGGAACGGATCTCTTCACGCCGGCTGCACTCGATCAGTGGATCGAGCATATGGAAGCGCAACGCAACTGGCTTGCCGAGCGCGGCATTCCGTTTCTGATCGTCGTCGTGCCGAACAAGGAGCGCATCTATCACGAATACATGCCCACATCAGCCGGCAGTCTGGCGTCAATCACGCGGCTGACGCAGATCGAGCATCGCCTTGTTGAACGCCAATCGACCCTGCAAATGCTCGACCTGACCGACGCGCTGCTCGCCGCGAAGGCGAGCATGCAGGTTTACGCAAAACGCGACACCCATTGGTCCGGTGCCGGCGCATTCATCGGTTATCTGGACATCATGCGTCGCCTGCAACTCCTGTTGCCAAACCTCGAACCGCTGCGCCCCGAACAAATGGAAAACGTCGCAATTCCCTATCCGGCTCGGGATTTCGATCTCATGCGCATGCTCGGTCTTGGTCTGGCCGGCAAAGGAGAAACGCTCGACTACCCACTGATTCGCGGTACTCCCGCGTGGACGACGACGCGCGCGGACTCTGTCGTCGATGGCAAGCAGCGCATGCGCTTGACCTCGACACGCGCGAATGCGCCCAGCGCCGTGTGGTTCCGCGATTCCTTCTCGGACACGCTTGCGGTTTATCTCAATTCGACATTCAGCACGGTGACGCTGGAAGGGCAGGCTGGATTTCGCTTCGATCGCGCATTGATTGACGAAGCGAAACCTGATGTCGTCGTCTACGAATTCGTCGAACGATTCCTGGCAACCGCGCCGCAAGAAAATTGAACGGCGCTTACGCGATCTGCCGCGAGCTTCCGTGCCCTTGATCTGCATCCGGCCATGCCTTGGCTGAAGCATGTTCAGCGAGCTGAATACTTACTGAACTCTATGGTCTTGTAATTGCACGCCTGAATCCCATCTTAAGCGTGCCGCCAAGGAATCGAACCGATCAACAAGGCGAACGTCAAAGACCGGCAGCACAGGACGTGATGCCATAGAAATCCTCTCACAACAAGTTTGGAGCACTACCCCATGAAAAACATGTTGCTTGCTATTGCTGTTGCCAGCGCGGGTGTTGCAGCGCTTCCTGCCACCAGCCACGCCGCCGATACGAGCGGTTTCTTCATCAACGGAAACATCGGACAATCGAATCTGAA
>JBBRZD010000122.1:0-8717 GCA_038237055.1 Lysobacterales bacterium
CCGCCCCTGATACCCTGCGCGCCACGTAAAGTCATTCCCATTCCAATATCCGGCACGCCTCGATATCGCCGGCCGTCAGGTATTGCGCATGAGCATCTCGCCCGCGAACAATCACGATTCGATTCGCGCCGTACTTTGGCAAGGCGATCACCTGCGCTTGCTCGACCAGCGTCGCTTGCCAGCCGAAGAAACGTATGTCGATTGCCGCAGTGCACGCGAGGTCGCCGACGCTATTCGTGAACTGGTGGTGCGCGGTGCGCCCGCGATCGGAATTTCGGCTGCTTGGGGGGTGGTTATCGCTGCACAGCGAGATCCGGCACAACTCGACGCGGCGCTGGCGGAGTTGCGTGCTGCGCGGCCGACAGCGGTCAATCTGATGTGGGCGCTGGATCGCATGAAGCGCGTGATCGCGCACGATGCGAATGCCGACGCGCTGGCACGCGAGGCACAGGCTATCCAGGACGAGGATCTCGCCGCAAACCGGCGCATGGGCGAACTGGGTGCAGCCCTGCTCGGCACGAATGTCGGCGTGCTAACCCATTGCAATACGGGCTCGCTCGCGACGGCTGGATTCGGCACAGCCCTCGGCGTGATCCGCGCGGGCGTCAGCAGTGGCCAGATCGCGCGCGTGTTTGCAGGTGAGACGAGGCCGTGGCTGCAGGGAGCGCGCCTGACAATCTGGGAGCTTTTGCGCGACGGGATTCCTGCGACACTGATCGCAGACTCCGCCGCAGCGCACTTGATGAAATCGGGTGCCATCCAGTGGGTCATCGTCGGCGCCGACCGCATCGCGGCGAACGGCGACACTGCAAACAAGATCGGCACTTATCAACTCGCCATTGGCGCTCGACATCACGGCATCAAGTTCATGGTCGTCGCGCCCTCATCGACGGTCGACATGTCGACGCAGAACGGCGCCGCCATCGAAATCGAATTTCGCACGCCGGACGAACTGTTTGCCTATGGCGGTCGACGCACTGTGGTCGAAGGCGCCAATGCGTGGAACCCTGTATTTGACGTGACGCCGGCATCCTTGATCGACGCGATCGTGACCGAACGCGGCATCGTCGAGCATCCCGATGCGAAACGTATGGGCGACATGTTCGGCATCAGTCGCTAACGTTCGGAACGAAGGAAGAGGATGCTGCGCAAGCAAATTCTGCTGTTCGCGATCGTCGGTGTTATCGGTTTCGTCGTCGATGCCGGTGTCGTGCAATGGCTGGTGCGCGAATTTGCGATCAATCCGTACGGCGCACGTGTCGTTTCGTTCCTCGCAGCGGCGACGACGACCTGGGGATTCAATCGACGCTACACCTTCGCGGGTCATGGCGGCGGCAGTCGACGCCGCGAACTGCTGCGCTATCTGGTCGCAATGGCGATTGGTTTTGCGTTGAACTACGGCGCGTACGTTTTCTGTATTTCGATGTGGCCTCTGGTGCGCACCGACTGGCCTGCGATTGGTGTGGCAGCGGGTTCGGCGGCAGGCGCGATCGTGAATTTCCTGAGCTCCAAATACTGGATTTTTCGCGCCCCGAAGGAAGATCGGTCGCACTAGCAGCGTTCGAAAATCGCGCTCAAGCAGCTCCCGAGGGATGTCCGGGTTTCTGGCTGTCCCAGGAGCCGGCGCCAACCGCCATGGATAGCACGTAAGTCCCGCTTCCGGCAGCGAAAAACGCTGCTCTAAAGCCCCCTCGCGTGGTAAGATTTCGTGTTGTGCTCGCGCATGCCGGAAGGCTGGTGCGCGACCTGTGCGAACGTCGCCTGCGGTGAGTTTTTTCACGCCGAAAATCCCTGCAGGGTCGACTCGCTTCCGCAATTCAAGACTTGCAGAGGGTTCCTGATGGCTGAGCTGGCCAAAGAAGTCATTCGCGTCAATATCGAGGACGAAGTCCGCAAGAGTTATCTCGATTACGCGATGAGCGTGATCGTCGGGCGCGCGCTCCCCGACGTGCGCGATGGCCTGAAGCCAGTGCATCGGCGCACCCTGTATGCGATGCACGAAGCGAACACTGCGTGGAACCGCCCGTACGTGAAGTGCGCACGCGTGGTGGGCGAGGTGATGGGTAAATTCCATCCGCATGGCGACTCGTCGATCTATGACGCGTTGGTGCGCATGGCGCAGGATTTCTCGATGCGCTACATGCTCGTCGACGGCCAGGGCAACTTCGGCTCGGTCGACGGTGACGAAGCGGCGGCGATGCGTTACACCGAGTGTCGCTTGGAGCGACTCGCTTCGGAATTGCTCGCGGACATCGACAAGGAAACGGTCGACTACCAGCCGAATTACGACGAGAAGGAACTCGAGCCGACCGTTCTGCCGACGCGTATCCCGAATCTGCTGGTGAATGGTTCGTCCGGTATCGCGGTTGGCATGGCGACGAATATTCCGCCGCACAACCTCACTGAAGTGCTGTCCGCGTGCATTGCGCTGATCGACGATCCGGAGCTTGGATTCGACGATCTCATGCGCCTCATACCCGGACCGGATTTTCCGACGGCGGGCATCATCAATGGCTCTGCCGGCATCGTCGAAGCCTACAAGACCGGCCGCGGCCGCATCCTGGTGCGTGCCAAAGCCGGTATCGAAACCGAGGACAACGGTCGCGAAACGATCATCGTCAGCGAACTGCCGTACCAGGTGAACAAGGCGCGGCTGATCGAGAAGATTGCCGAGCTGGTCAAGGAAAAGCGCATCGAGGGCATTACCGAACTGCGCGATGAATCGGACAAGGACGGCCTGCGCGTTGTCATCGAGGTGCGCCGTGATACCTCGGCCGACGTGCTGCTCAACAACCTGTTCCAGCAGACCCAGCTGCAGGTCACGTTCGGTATCAACATGGTTGCGCTGCTCGACGGCCAGCCACGCACGCTCGGCTTGCGCGAAATACTCGATGCATTCATCCGCCATCGCCGCGAAGTCGTCACCCGTCGCACCATCTTCGATCTGCGCAAGGCGCGTGCGCGTGCGCACATCGTTGAAGGTTTGACCGTCGCGCTTGCCAACATCGACGAGATGATCGAGCTGATCAAGACGTCGCCAAATTCGGACGAAGCGAAGCAGCGCATGCTCGCGCGTCGCTGGGAGCCGGGCATGGTACGCGCGCTTCTTGCGGCTGCTGGTGCGGAGGCATCGCGCCCGGAAGAAATGTCGCTCGAGAACGGCTTGCAAGCGGATGGGTACCAGTTGTCCGAGATCCAGGCCAAAGAGATCCTGGAGATGCGCCTGAACCGCCTGACCGGGCTGGAACAGGAAAAGCTCAGCGACGAGTACAGGGAACTGCTGCACACGATCTCCGGGCTTATCGAGATTCTCGAAAATCCGGACGTGTTGCTGAAGATCATTCGCGACGAATTTGTTGCATTGAAGGAACAGTATGGCGATGCGCGCCGCACTGCCATCCAGACCAGCCAGGAAGATCTCGACATTCTCGATCTGATCGAGCCTGAGGACGTCGTCGTCACGCTGTCGCACGCAGGCTATGCAAAGCGTCAGCCTGCAAGCATCTATCGCGCGCAACGCCGTGGCGGTAGAGGACGTTCCGCGACGAACATGAAGGAAGAGGATTTCGTCGAGCGCCTGTGGATCGCGAACACGCACGACATCCTGCTGGTGTTCACCAGCGCCGGCCGCGTGTTCTGGCTCAAGGTCTACAAGTTGCCGGACGCGGGTCCCAACGCGCGCGGCAAGCCGATCGTGAATCTGTTGCCGCTCGAGCCCGATGAAAAGGTACAGGCCGTGCAGCCTGTGCGCGAATTCAGCGAAGACCGTTACGTATTCTTCGCGACCCGCAACGGAACCGTGAAGAAGACCCCGCTGACCGAGTTCGCATACCAGTTGCAGCGCGGAAAAATTGCAATTGGCCTCGATGAGGGCGATGCACTCGTCGATGTGCAGATCACCGACGGCGCGCGCGACATTCTGCTGTTCGCATCAAACGGAAAGGCCGTGCGCTTCGACGAGAATTCGGTGCGTTCAATGGGCCGCACGGCCACCGGCGTGCGCGGCATGCGGCTGGCCGAAGGCGTGCAGGTTGTCAGCTTGATCGTCCGCGAAGGCGAGGACGATGTTCTCACCGCAACCGAACGCGGTTTCGGCAAACGCACACCGCTCGTCGACTACCCGCGCAAGGGTCGTGGCACGCAGGGCGTGATCGCGATCCAGTGCTCCGAGCGCAACGGCGCGCTGATTGGCGCGGTGCAGCTTGGCGAGAGCCACGAGCTGATGCTGATCTCGAACCAAGGCACCCTCGTGCGCACGCGCGCGAGCGAGATCGCGCTCGTGGGCCGCAACACGCAAGGTGTAACCCTGATCCGACTGCCTGCCGACGAGGCGCTGGTGGGCGTCGTGAAGGTCGATTCGCTCGGCGAGGATGACGCTGCCGATGCAGTTTCCGTCGAAGGTGATGTCGCACCGGAGTCGCTGCCGCCGAGCGAGTAGCGGCGGCTGGTGCGATCGTCAGCGACGGCAGCGAATTCGCCGGCGGTCGTGCTGATGGACTGTGGGAGCGGTTTCGGCCGCGACGCTTGTCGCCGAGTGGCGCAACACCATCCCCATCCGACCCTCCCCTTGAAGGGGAGGGATTTCAGGCTTGGCGCCTGAGCACTCTCCCGCTATATGTGTGCAATCGAATGCAATCAGCCGATCGCTTCGAGCATCGACTCCGCGCTGGATACCTTGAACTCGCCCGGCGCCTCGACATGAAGTTGCTTCACGACGCCGTCTTCGGCGAACAGCGCGAAGCGCTTGCCGCGTATTCCCATGCCGTATCGCGTCGCGTCCATCTCGAGCCCGAGGGCCTGCGCGAACGCGCCATTGCCGTCCGCGAGCATCATGAGTCCATCGGGCACGTGCTGCGTCTTTGCCCACGCGTCCATCACGTACGCATCATTGACCGCAATGCAGGCGACGTCGATGCCGCGCTGGCGAAACGTATCGAAGTGCTCGACGTAGCCGGGAAGATGGCGCGCCGAACAGGTGGGCGTGAAGGCGCCCGGTACGGAAAAAAGAACGACCTTCTTGCCCGAGAAAATATCCTCGGTCGAAATCGGTTGTACGCCGTCCTTGAGTACGTTCAAGGTCGCGCCCGGAATACGCTCGCCAATCTGGATCGTCATGGGAAATACCTGCAGGATTGAAGCGGAATCATAACTGTGTCGACGCCATCGCGTTACAGCCCTTGAAAGATGCATCCCTTGAAACCCCGTTGGGCGTACCAATTTTCCGGTCATCGCGGCGTTCTTGCCGCACCCCTATGCGGAGAGACACATGTTCGTCAGCCAACACAATCCGTTGTTCGTGCGTGCCCACATCCCGTCCCGGCACGCCCTCAACCATTTCTTCCGTCATGCTGCCGATGAGGTCGCCACCGACGAGGCGCAGGCGTGGGTTCCGCGCGTCGACATCCGTGAGGAGTCCACGCGTTTCGTGATCCTCGCCGATCTGCCGGGCGTCAATCTTGCCGACATCGAAATCCAGATGGACAACGGCGCGCTTTCCCTGAAGGGCGAGCGCAGGGCGACAACGGTGGGCGAGGGCGTCACCTCGACACGTAGCGAGCGCCTGCACGGCCGTTTCGACCGCCGTTTCGCGCTGCCCGATAGCGCCGATTGCGAGAGCGTCAGTGCCGTGGGCCGCAACGGCGTGCTCGAGATCTCGATCCCGAAGAAGCCCGAGACGACGCCGCGCCGTATCGTCATCAACGGCTGAGGAAACGCTACGCTTATGCCGACGTGATGGCTTTGGTACGCTGCCCCAAATGTGCAGCGTGCTGGATAATGTGATCCCGGCCCGCGGTTGCGCAACCGCGGGCCGTTTTCGTTTTTGAAGTTTCGAGGTAAGGAATGGAGTTCAAGGACTACTACGAAATCCTCGGGGTCAAACCCGACGCAGCCGATGCTGAAATCAAGACGGTTTACCGGCGGCTGGCGCGCAAGTACCACCCGGACGTCAGCAAGGAAACGGGGGCCGAGGAGAAATTCAAGTCGATCAACGAAGCCTACGAGGCGCTACGCGAGCCCGCTCGTCGCAAGGAATACGATCAGATCCGCGCCGGTGGTTATCGAGGCGGTGACGAATTTCGCGGAGCGCCACCGAACTGGCGGCGCGAGACGGGTGGCGACGGCGATGGCGACTACAGCGACTTCTTCGAATCGCTGTTCGGCAATCGGGCCGGCGGCGGCCGCGCTGGTCCGCGCCGCGGGCGCGATCTGCATGCTCAGATCACCGTCGACCTCGTTATGGCATATCAGGGCGGGCGCGAGCGCATCAGCCTGCGCGATGGCCAGGGTGAACGTACCCTTGAGGTGAAGATTCCAGCTGGCATCGTCTCCGGGCAACAGATTCGACTGAGTGGGCAGGGTTATCCTGGCACGAATGGAGGTACGGCGGGCAATCTGATTCTCGAGGTCGGCCTGCGCGAAGACACGCGTTTCCGCCTGGAAGGAACCCACGTGTTGCTTACCCTTCCAGTGGCGCCTTGGGAAGCGGCGCTCGGCGCCACCGTGACGGTGCCGACACTCGGCGGCAATGTCGAGTTGCGCATTCCGGAGGGTTCGGACGGCGGGCGCAAAATGCGGCTACGCGGACGTGGCTGGCCAGGCAAGATGCCGGGCGATCAGATCGTCACGCTGGAAGTTCATGTGCCCAAGGCCGAGACCGACGCACAGCGTGCAGCGTACGAGGGAATGGCAGCATTGTTTGAATTCGATCCGCGCGCGTGATCGCGCGCGGACCCGTGCGGGCGACCTGTTCAGGCGGCCGGCAGATATTCCTTGATGACGCGCGTCAGTTCCGCGTCGTCGATCGGCTTGGTCACGTAGTCCTTGGCGCCCTGACGCATGCCCCAGACGCGATCGGTGTCCTGATCCTTGGTCGTGACGAGCACAATCGGGATATGGCTGGTTTTCGGATCCTTGGCAATCGTGCGCGTTGCCTGGAACCCGTTGAGGTTCGGCATCACCACGTCCATCAGGATCAGGTCCGGCAATTCACGACGCGCGACTTCGACGCCGGCAGCGCCATCCTCAGCGGTGAGGACCTGGTGGCCGAGCTTCTCGACCGTCCGTTGCATGCCGACTAGCTGCGACGGTGAGTCGTCGACAATCAGTACTCTGGACATTTCTTCGTTTCCCCTGTTGAAGGGTCCATTCTAGACTCGCATCGCTCCTTCTGCTAGCGCCGCTCAGCTGATTTTCACAACCGTGCGGCCGAGCGATTTACCAGCCAGCATGGTATCGAAAACGGTGGGAATGTCAGCAAGCGCTACCTCCCGCTGCGCTATTGCTCCCAAATGAGCCGGTTTCCAGTCGCCGGCAAGGCGTTCCCATACCTGCTCGCGGATCGGTCGTGCGGTCCCGGCCGAGGCGATGCCGAGCAGACTAAGGCCCCGAATGATGAACGGCATCACCGTTGTAGCGAGGTCTGCCGAGGCGGCAAGTCCGCAACTGGCGATGTTGCCATAGGGATGAATCACCCGGCTCAGGCCCGCCAGCATGTCGCCGCCGACGTTGTCGATGGCGCCAGCCCAGCGCGCTGTTTCGAGGGGGCGCTGGCCCCAATGCAGACCTTCGCGCGCTATGCACTGCTTCGCTCCGAGGCCGATCAGGTAGTCGAACTGGTCGACCTTGCCGGTAATCGCATGTGCCTCGAAGCCGGCGCAGGTGAGGATATCGATCGCAAGCGAGCCGACCCCGCCGGTTGCGCCGGTGACGACAATCGGACCCATCTCGGGTGTCTGCCCGTTGCGCACCATCTGGAACAGCGACAGGGCGGCGGTGAAACCGGCCGTGCCGAGCGCCATCGATTCGCGCAAAGTCAGCCCGGCCGGCAACGGAATCGTCCATTTCGATTCGAGCCTCGTGTATTCGGCATAACCTCCATCGCGCGTTTCCGACAGGCCGCAGCCGGTGCACAACACCTGGTCGCCTTCCTTGAACGCAGGATCGGTCGACGCGGCGACGTAGCCTGCTACGTCGATACCGCCATTGAGCGGAAACTTGCGCAGGATTTTGCCCTTGCCGGTCCCAGCCAACGCGTCCTTGTAGTTGACCGACGAGTAGGCGACTTTGACCAGGACTTCGCCCGGCGAAAGCTCGTCGACGCACATCTGCTCGATGCCGGCGCGATAGCCGCTGGCGTCGCTGTGGATACGGAAGGCGGGGAAGGAAGTTGCGATGGGCATCTTGGTTGCTCGCGGTTGCGCAATATGATCGTCATCCCGGCGCAGGCCGGGATCCAGCTCGTGACTTCCGATCATGGGAGAATATCGGGATAGAGATCACGCCACAGAGGGTTGGCAGCTTCGATCGCCTTGACCTTCCAACTGCGTTTCCATTCCTTGATCGCTTTCTCGCGCAAGATCCCCGACTCCATCGTTTCGTGTTGCTCGAACCAGACCAAATCGTGCACACCATACGTCTTCGTAAAGCCGTCGACCACGTCGCTCTTGTGTTCACATACGCGCTTGATGAGGTCGGAAGTCACGCCAACGTACAACGTTCCATTCCATCCACTCGCCAGCATATAGACGCACGGCTGCTTCATGACGTGTCAAAAGCTGGATCCCGGCCTGCGCCGGGATGACGAAATAGATTGGCGCAGTATTCGCGAGGCTCGTCATTCCGGCGCAGGCCGGAATCCAGCATGTCAGTCACATGCCACGCGACTCACCCGCGGGCGCACGTACGCTAATTCGCTTTGTGAATTGCGCGCTTGTCGA
>JBBRZD010000123.1:0-8694 GCA_038237055.1 Lysobacterales bacterium
CTCGTGCAGCAGGGCGGTTGGATTGACAGTGACCGCGCCGCCGGAGCGGCGCAGGTGCGCGCGTGCGATCCGCTTGAGTTCGTCGTAGACCAAGGTGAACAGCCGATCGTGCGCCGCCGCTTCGCCCCGATCGAGCGCGGCCAGCAGTGCTGTTACATCGGGCCGATCAGCATGCGCGCGCTCCACCATCACTCCTCCTTGTTCGGGAACGAGTGTAGCGCGGCGGGCGCGTGCAGCGTGCTTCGTTTTTTTCCGATCCCGCAGATGGATGAGAGCTGCAGCCGATGCTGACCACACCGTTGTACGGCGACTCATCCGTAATTCCCGGCCGGGCGGACCCGCTTGGCCGACCACGCGCGAGGCGCTTGCCTTCATCGATGTGGTTCATCGGTCGGCACCCTCGCTTTTGCTCGCGCGAGCAGCAACGAAGCGATGGGCTCGGAATCTGATGGGGCGCTCGGTTCGCTGGGCCTATTCTGGGCGCTGGCGCTTTGGGAAGATCAGTCGGCGTAACCGACTGCCGCGTGTCCTTCCGGTGCCACCACGACAAAATCGTAGGCAAACACCAGCTGCTCGAATCCCGCGCCGCCTTCCTTTCTCGCCGCGCGTTCTACACGAAACGCCTGCAGATCGAACACGTTCCACTGATCCTTCAACGTGTGCTCGAGGAATGGCACCGCATGCACACTGTCAAGTTCCACCTTCGCATCATAAGGCGACACACGTGCCCGCTTGCCTTTCATAAACGGCAACCACTTGTTGACGGTGCCGCCGGCCGCGAGTACGAGGATGTGCACGGACGACAGGCCGCGACTCGCCGCGAGTTCCGAAGCGAGATTTCCGATGTCGTATTGGTTGATCGGATTGAGGCCGCGGCCGGCGTGATAGGCGCCGATCCGGAACATCGCGCGCACGGGCGCGGGCGCGGAAGCTCGCCGGTTGGCAGCATCGTAGTACGCCATGAAATGACGCTTCATCAGCAGCGAGCGCTGATGGTTCGATGCATTGCCGTCGGTGCCTTGCGAGCGGTAGATGTCGGCGCTCTCTGAGAGCTCGTCAATGATCGAGGCCGATTCGCCGCCGGCGCGAGCCTTGACCGCCGTCCGCAACGCCGCGAAATCGTCGGTTTGCAATTGCGGCAGCAATGCGGCGGAAGGATCGTGCTCCGCGAGCATTTTCGCTTCCGCTTCCTGTGCACGTTTCAGGTAATTCGCGACAATCGTTGCGCCGGGATTCAAGTGCGCCAGTCGCTCGAAATTCATCCGTGTCGAGAGAATGAATTCCTGGTCGACTCCCCACAGCACGTTCGCGTGCTGATCGTGCTGAAACGCGCGCACCATGGCGCCGTCGTCCTTCCAGTCGAAGAACGGAATTTCGGCAGGGTAGCTGGTCGAAAGCGCGTTCAATGTATCGGAGCGTGCCGCCTCGGCCAGGCGCGCGGCGGCGAGTGGGCCTGCTTCGATGACGAGGTTTTCCGGCGCATCCTTGCCGAGCGCCTTGCGCAAGCCAAGGACGAACTGCGGAACCTCGGCGAAGCCATGGTCCTCACCGACCAAGATGAACTGCGCGTGGCGTGCGGCCTCAATCAGCTTGCCCGCACCGGCCCCGGAAAGTGAGCCGTGCTCGATCGCAATCGGCAGTCGACTCGCATCCATCACGCGCGCCAACGCGTGCGACGGCGTTTCAGCCGGCGGCGCGTCAGCCGCCAGTGCGGCATTTGCACAGATCAGGAAAGATGCGGCGATAAGGCAGCGGAGCAGTGACATTTTGGACACCTTTTACGAAGTGAATCGAAAGGAACATTGTGTTGGTGCAGGAACTGGCGCATTGATCTCGAGCCAGGAAGGCAGGTCGCGAGTTCGTTCGGCACGAACTCAATGGCTTGTTGAAACGACACGCCTGGAAACCATCGGCTTACGCGACAACTACCCCTCGAAGCTGCTCTTGAATATCGTATCGCCACCGCCCGATACCGGATAGCACGCTCCCATTTCAGAGGTGTTGCCCGCTTGATCTGTTGCGGTGAAGCTCACGTAAGCGGTCGAAAGCACATTGGGCAGCGTGACCACGAAATTGAATACCTCCAGGTTGGTGGCGGTCGTGCCGCCCAGATAGGCATCGGCGTGTCCGCGACCATTGACGCCGCTGCAATGATTGGTGAAGTACGCATCCATGCGGTAGGTGATGCCTGGCAACGAATCGAGTTTCGCGGTGATCGTCGCGCTGACGTTGGTGGCGTTGGACGGTGTTCCGGGTGGGATCGCAACGTTGCTGACCAGTGGGAAGTTCTGCCCGAAATTTGCGGCGGTGTCGACGTCACCCGCATCGTTGGCGGTCGGGCCGTTCGCCCCGAGATCGATGTCGAGACCATCGCCACCAATGCCGTTGTCGCGGATCTCATTGCTGCGAAATGTGTTGTTGGTGCCGCTGGGAATTACGATGCCCGCTGTGGCCATGAACCGGATCGTGTTTTTGAATTCCCACGCATACGTCGAAAGCGGCGCGCCGACCACGGCGTAGATCGAAAAGTTTGCGAAGCGGATGCCCGCGCCGCTGTTCTGCAGTCCGTTGTCATCGACGGTCAGACCGATGATATTGCGCTGAATCACCGTGTCGGTCGAACCGTCGATCACGATGCCGTCCGTCGTATTGCCAACGATGCGATTGCCGTCGATTACGCAATGGTCGCCGGCCATCGTGATGCCGACGAAGTTTGGCGCAGCGACGTTGCCACTCGGGCTCGTTCCAATCAGGTTGTTGACGATCTGACATTGATTTTGCGAACCATCCACGCCGCTCTGGACGCTGATGCCCGAAAACGCGCTTTTGCTGATCAGGTTGCGATCGGCCGGCGCTGGGCCGCCGATGATAAAGCTGCCGTGGTTCAGGCTCGGTAACACATCGATGCTGTGAAGCGTCGCACCGGCAAGGACGATGCCGTTGCCGAAGGATCCGCCGAAGCGGTTGCCGGCAATCACGTGTCCGCTACCACCAGCGAGGACCACCGGCTTCTGGAATCCGCCCATTGCGATGCCGCGCAAACCCAGTGACGCATCGGCACCGGCCGGCACCTGGAACGCATACGGAAGGGTGCCACTGGACGGCGTCACCACGACGCACAAGGTCGCGAGGAACGCATCGGTATCGGTATTGGCTACCCAGCCGGGCTGCGAGGTGCCGTCGATAAGCATCGGCGACGTCACCTTCGGCAGCGCCGCGTTAAGTGCGATCACGTGTGGGCAGGCACCCGGAATCGAAAAATGGATAATGCCGAGATTCGGATTCACGTTGGCTTGCGCCATCGCATCGCTCAGCGATCCGGCGCCGCTACTGGCCGTGTTGGTCACCGTGTACGTTTGCGCAGTCTGAAACGTTGACTCGTACGCGCCGCGGTCGGGCAGCTGACCTTGCCAGCGCGGCTGCCCATCGATGTCGAGGGCTGACAGGCCGCCGGGCTGAATCGGTGTTCCAGAGTTGACTGACGTCGATGTCGACATCATGCGGTAGTCACTGCTTCCCGGGCTCACCCATTGGGGATCATTGTGCAGCGCAGCCACGTCCTGGCCGTTGCCGCCATTCCGGGTCATTCCGAAGAAGGTGCTGTTGAAGGTATTGATGGTGCTCATGTGGCTGTCGATGGCCGAGTTCTGGATGGCCGACCAGGCAACACTGTTGTAGAGACTGGCCGTACTCCCGTCGGCGTTCGGATCGTAGAAACAAAGGTTCTTGTTTGATGGCAGCACGATTGTACTGTTTTGCATCAGTATGCTTCCCCCTCCGTAAAGGGTTGCTTCCATTGCGCACTGGCCGCTCGGCATGCCGCTTGGCAGCGTATCGATCAAGACGTTGTCGAGATGCACCGACCCTCCTCCGAAAACCAGAAACTCGATCCCCGTGGTCCCAGACGCCACTCCGGTCACGCGTGTTCGGGAAAGTTGGACGTTGCCTTCTCCGCTATATATGCCGGCCTTAATCTTGAGGTCCTTTGCGTTTAGCAGTGAGAGACCATCGGTCTCAAACAAGGATACCGGCGTGCCCTCGGTTTGCCAGATGTAAACGCCATACCCACCGAAATCAATGACGGTATCGGAGGCCTTAGGCGTCGCCGATCGGCTCGTGCACGCCGCGTCGTAGCCGCCGAGAAGTTTGGTCTGCGAGGGCAGAGTAAGAGTGAGCCCTTGGATAGCGTAGGTGCCGCTGGCAATTTGAATCGAGACACCTTGTTGCGCCCCCTGTGCAAGAGAGAATGCCGTTTGAAGTGACGACACTGAATTGGCGCACAGGGTCAGCGCGTGCGCCCACGACGTGGCCATCGCGCAGACGCCGATGATCAGCATCGCCACGCTGCGGGCGATGGCACGACAAGAGCGCGAGGCGGAGGGTAGCGAATGTACCAGCTGGTTCTGGCTCCGGTCGGTGACGAAAGCGGTTCGTGTTGGCCTGCAGCGGTTCATGACGATCCTCGGGTAGTTCGGCGATTTGGCCTGTCCCCATCAATACGGGATTCCTTCCGGAAGGGGACACCGTAAGCCCGGACGGGCGCGTCGCGTACACTTCCCGGGTCGCACGGGAGGCGGGGACATGGGCAGCAGTGATAGCTATTCGATCGGTGGGTCTCGATCGGGCGCGTGCGACGCCGGCGACCTGTCACGATGACGCTCCCGACACCCATTGATCCGGTGCGCTGGAAACGTCTTCGCGATCTGCTCGATCGCGCGCTCGATCTGCGATCCGAAGAGCGGGCGGCATTCGTCGCATCGCTGGGTTCTGGCGAAGACGATTTGCGTGTGGACCTTGCCCGGCTGCTCGCCGAGCACGCGCGCAACCAGAATGAAAGGTCGTTCGATCCGGTCGAGCTCGCTGCGGCACTGCTGGTCGATCCGCACGAGCCAATCGACGCCGAGGATCAGGCCCGAGTCGGCGAATTCATCGGCGCATTTCGCCTGCTGCGCCTTATCGGGACCGGTGGCATGGGTGCGGTGTACCTGGCCGAACGCAAGGTCGACAACTTCGTGCACCGTGTTGCGCTGAAAGTCGTGCGCGGCGAAGGCGTGTCCACTGCGGCGCGCGAACGCTTCGAACGCGAGCGCCAGATTCTCGCGAACCTCGTCCATCCGAACATCGGCATCCTGTTCGAAGGTGGCCAGACCGACGACGGTCAGCCGTACTACACGATGGAATACGTAGACGGCGTGGCGATCACCGACTATTGCCGCGACCACGGATTCGACGTCGACCAGCGCGTGCGGTTGCTGATCGACGTCGCCAGCGCGTTGTCGCACGCGCACCAGAGCCTGATCGTGCATCGCGACATCAAGCCATCCAACATCCTTGTGACGCCGGATGGGCGGGCAAAGCTGCTTGACTTCGGCATTGCCAAGCGCCTCGGCGGCAGCGACGTGACCGCGACCCACGGCGCGTTCGGGCCGATGACGCCCGAGTACGCCGCGCCAGAGCAGTTCCGCAACGCGCCGATCACGGTGGCGACCGACGTCTATCAGTTCGGCGTGCTCTGCTTCCGCGTTTTGACCGGCAGCCGTCCGTATCGCGCCGATGCGAGCGACGGAGCCGCGTGGGCTCGGGCGGTAACCACCGCCGATCCGACCTTGCTGCCACGTGCGCTCGATGCATCGGACGCAAGCCGTGCATGGAAGCAACCGACGAACGTCTCTCGCGTGAAACGGAAGCTCGGCGGCGATCTCGACGCGGTTGTTCGCAAGATGCTCGCGAAAGAGCCGCAGCATCGCTACCACTCGATGGACGCCCTGATTGCGGATCTGCGCTCGGTCCTGTCGGGCCGGCCGGTGTCGGCACAGCGTGCCGGCGCGTTGTATTTTGCGCGCCGCTTCATCGCGCGCCGTCCGCTTGCCGTCGGCGCCGCATGCCTCACTGCGCTGGCCCTCATTGCCGCAACCACCGTCAGCGTCGTTGCTGCACGGCGCGCCGAGCAGGAGGCGCATCGTGCCGAAGTCACCAACCGGTTCCTGATCTCTGCGCTCGATCTAACCGACCGCTTCAGCAGCAACAACCGCGGCGACTCGACAATGGCCGACGTGCTCGAACGCGCCGTCGTGCAGGCCGGCACGGAACTGAAGAACGAGCCGGACCTGCGCGCGGACGTTCTCACGCAGCTCAGTCGCGGCCTGCAGAATCGCGGCAAGCTCTCGGCTGCGCTGGCCGCTGCGCGCGAAGCACTCGACATTCGCTTGGCTATGCCGGGCGCGGCCACGGCCGTGGAGCGCGCCGCGTCGTCGCAGCAACTGGCCAGCGTTGAAATCGAGAACGGCAACCTCGACGAGGCAGCGGCGCATCTGCAATCAGCCTTGAGCGATTTGGCAAGCGCTGGGCACCAGGACGAGGCGCTGATCCGCGCCTACACCAGCCTTGGCAAGCTTTCAAGCATGCGCGGTGATGCGCAGGGATCGTTGCTCTGGTACCGGAAAGTGGTGGTGTTTCGGGAGGGACTGCCCGGCGATCACGCCGCCGACCTCGCGATGGACTACAACAATCTCGGCACTGGCTTCTACAACCTCAGTCGCTTCGGTGAATCGCACGATGCATTTCGCCGTGGCATTGAGCTCCTGCAAAAGACGTTCGGTGCCGACCATCCGCGCATCGGCTTCATCCGTTATGCGCAGGTTCTCGCACTGATCCAGCTCGGGCGCTTCGATGAAGCGCGCACGGCGATCGGCGAGGCCCAGGCCTCACTCGCGAAGGGCGCGACGCCGGGCACCCTCAACCCGGGTTCAGTCAACTTCGATCGCGCGCTCGCGCTGCTCGAGTACGTCACCAGCGACTACGCGAATGCGTTGCGCCACGTTGATGCCGCGATCGGCCAGACCCGCAGTGCGAGCCCGGTGAGCATCGCCGGCACTCTGGTGTTGCGCGGACGGATTGAGCTCGCGCAGGGAAACGCACAACGCGCAGCGGGTACGTTCGCAGAAGCTGAACGTCTGTACGTCGAGAATGGCCGCGACTTGCACGAGCAGCGATGGTATGCCGCCGGACTCGCCGGCGTCGCGCGTGCCCAACTCGGCGACGTGGCGGCGGGCGATGCGGCGCTCGCCAGCGCGTTCGCCAAACTGGGTGGCGAAGGAATGCATGCCGGGTTCGAGCAAACCGATCTCGCGCTGTATGCCGGCGCGGCAGCGCGCAGGCGCGGCGAAGTGACCGTCGCGCTGGCTCTTCATCGTGGTGCGGCCGACTTGCAGAAGCGCATCGGCTGGCTTGGCGAAGTTGGAGAAGCCTGGGTCGATGCTGAGCTGTCCAAGGATGGCCGTCTCGCCGACGCCGACTCGGAAGCGCGAGAGCACGCGTCGAGCCGTGCGCAGAACAGCAGGAAAATTCTTGAGCGCGTCGCTCCGTTGGACCCTCGATTGATCGAGTTGGCAACGCACCTTTAGGCTGGAAGCGTTTTGCGTAGCCGGCGCTTTTCGTTTGTCCGAACTCGGTTCGATATACGCTGGAGTTGCACGACGGGATGCGCAGTCAGTGCGCGCGCACGAAGTGCTTCTGACCGCTTATGGGCCGCCAGCGCATCGTCGGCAACGGTGGAAGCAGACTGCGCGGCGTGAAGTTGCGGCGCCTGGAGCACGCAAGCGGGTGCGTGCTAACGTCGCACCATGGCCGTTTCCCCCGTAACGATTCGCTTCAAGGCCAAGCTGCTGCGACCGGCCACTCCCCGACGTGCGTTGTGGTCGTTCCTGCTTGTGCCGAAGGCTTCAAGCGCGACATTCCCTACGCGCAGCATGGTCACCGTGAACGGCACGTTGGCGGGTCATCCGTTCCAGGCCAGCCTCCAACCCGATGGCGAGAGTAGCCACTGGCTCAAGGTGACCAAAGCCCTGCGAGAAGCAGCGGGTATTTCCGAGGGCGATACTGTGGAGCTTGCGATGACGCCGGTGACGGATGAGCCGGAACCGCGCTTGCCAGCCGATCTACGCGCGGCGCTCGACGCCAATGCGAACGCGAAGGCGCAGTGGTTGGCTATCACCGCGATCGCGCGCCGCGACTGCATTCAGTGGATCACGTCTGGCAAGAAGGCGCAGACGCGCGGCAATCGCATCGCAACCGCCTGCTCCATGCTTGCCGCCGGCAAGCGCCGCATCTGCTGCTTCGATCGCTCGGGCATCTACAGCAAAGCCTTCACAGCGCCGAAAGTGGCGGAATAGTCGTCTCGCTCGTTTTACGTCGCTCCGAGCATGGGCGCTCAGCCGCGCGCATGGGCTTTGGCGGCGCGGCGACGCCATGTGGCACCGCAGGCGGATCATCCGCGCGGGCGCAATTTCGTTTGCAACCACTCTATCCGCACATTGATGCCCTAGCCGGAAGCCGGCCGTGCGCGCACGAAGACGCACGCTGAATTTGCACGATGCAGCCGACGTGAACGGAATACGTTTTTCGAAAATCGAGTTCATAAATCGTACACGGCATGATCGCGAGTATGCGTCTCCGGCACGGAGTGACCGTGCAACGAGGAAGAAACATGAAACGTTCGCAACAGAAAATGTTTGGCATCGCCGTGCTGATGGCGTTCGCAGTCGGCGCTCATGCGGCCGACCCACCGACTTCGGCGATGGACAACACGCGTGTCAACAAGCGCGACATGGACCACAACACGACGACGCCGACCGATCAGCCGAACAATTCTGCCGATGTGAAGTTCGCGGCCGACGTTCGCAGCGCGATCTACAA
>JBBRZD010000124.1:0-8624 GCA_038237055.1 Lysobacterales bacterium
ATCGCGATCGTCATGGATGGCAACGGCCGCTGGGCCGAGCGTCGCCACCGGCCGCGCGTGTTCGGACATCGCGAAGGTCAGAAGGCGGTGCGCGCTGCGGTCGAATTCTGCCGGCGTCGCGGCGTCGAGGCGCTGACCCTGTTCGCGTTTTCCAGCGAAAACTGGAAACGACCGGATGAGGAAGTCGGCGCGTTGATGCAGTTGTTCCTGAAAGCGCTCGATCGCGAGGTCGATGAATTGCACGCGAACGGCGTGCGTATCGAATTCGTCGGCGATCTGTCCGCGTTCTCGCCTGAACTGGCCATGCGCATGCGTGCAGCGATGTTGCGCACGGCTGGCAACATCGCGTTGCGATTGAATGTAGCAGTGAACTACGGCGGGCGCTGGGACATCGCGCAGGCGGCACGCGCGATGGCGCAATCGGCCGTGCGCGGCGAACTCGATGCAGACGCGATCGACGAGACGATGTTTGCGCAGCACGCCTGCCTTGCCGGGCAGCCGCCGGTCGACTTGTTTATCCGCACCGGCGGCGAAACGCGGGTCAGCAATTTCCTGCTCTGGCAGATCGCCTACGCCGAACTTTATTTCACCGATGCGCTCTGGCCGGATGTCGACGCCACGGCACTAGATGCCGCACTCGCCGATTACGCACGTCGCGAGCGGCGCTACGGCCTCACTTCTGCGCAAGCGCGCGCTGCCGGCTGACGCGCGCATGCTCAGACAACGCATCCTCACGGCCGTCATACTGACCCCGATCGCGGTTGCCATCGTGCTGTTCCTGCCGACTCCGGCAGTCGCCGCGATCATTTCCGCCGTATGTCTGATGGCCATGTGGGAATGGACACGCCTGGCTGGCATTACGTCGCCCGCGCTGCAAGCAGCAATCGTCGTCGCCAGCGCGCTCGGACTCGGCCTGTTGTGGGTACTGCGCGATCAGCCGGTCGCCTGGTATGTGATCGGTGCCGGCATTGCGTGGTGGTTGCTCGCCCTGCTGTGGATGCGCCATTTTTCGTATGCCGCTGCGCCGACGCGCGAGAACGCGACGCTCAAGATGGTCGCTGGCGCATTCGCGATCCTGCCTGCCTGGCTGGCGCTGATGAAGCTCCACGGCGGCGTCGAGCACGGCCACGCCTGGGCCTTGTTCGCGTTGATCCTGATCTGGGCCGCCGACACGGGCGCCTACTTCTCCGGCAAGCGTTTCGGCACGACCAAGCTTGCGCCTCAGATCAGTCCCAACAAGACCACCGCCGGTGTCTGGGGCGCGTTGTCCGGTGCCGGCGCTATCGCTTTCATCAGTGGCTGGCTATTTCATTTGCGCGGCTTCGCGCTGATTGTTTTGATCGCACTCTCCTTGTTGACCGTGCTCGCTTCGATCCTCGGCGATTTGGTCGAAAGCCTGCTCAAGCGGCAGGCCGGCGTGAAAGACTCCGGCACCTTGTTTCCGGGTCACGGCGGCATGCTCGATCGCGCCGACAGCCTGTTCGCCGCGATCCCCGTATTTGCGGCAGGCAAGGCGCTGCTCGATCTCGCGTTCTCGTCATGAGGCGAATTGCAGTCCTCGGCGCGACCGGCTCGATCGGCGCAAGCACACTCGACGTCGTCGCCCGCCATCCGGATCGTTTTCAGATCACCGCGCTCGCCGCGCATCGCAGCGTCGATGCGCTGGTGCAGTTGTGCGTGCGCTTTGGGCCGCAATTGGCCGTGATTGCCGATCCTGCCCGTGAAGCGGATCTGCGCTCAAGTCTGGCTGCAGCGGGCGTTGCCTGTCGCATTGCGGCGGGACCCGCGGCGCTGATCGAGGCGGCCGCCGATACGCATTGCGACACCGTCGTCGCCGCCATCGTTGGCGCAGCCGGACTCGAATCGACCCTGGCAGCAGCGCGCGCGGGCAAACGACTGCTGCTCGCGAACAAGGAAGCGGTCGTGATGGCCGGCCCGCTGCTCAGCGCTGCGCTGCGCGACGGCGGCGGTGAGCTGCTGCCGCTTGATTCCGAACATAACGCGGTGTTCCAGTGCCTGCCGCGCAAGCACGCGAACCTTGAAGCGGTCGGTGTGCGGCGCATCCTGCTGACCGCATCGGGCGGTCCATTCCGCGGAATGAAGGCCGCCGATCTCGCCGATGTCACGCCGGAGCGCGCCTGCGCGCATCCAAAATGGCGCATGGGCCGAAAAATTTCGGTCGACTCGGCAACCCTGATGAACAAAGGTCTTGAAGTCATCGAGGCGCACTATCTGTTCGATGCCCCAGCGGATCGCATCGAAGTCGTCGTGCATCCGCAAAGCATCGTTCATTCGCTGGTCGAGTACGTCGACGGCTCGGTGCTGGCCCAGCTCGGCAATCCGGACATGCGCACGGCCATTGCCTACGCACTGGCATGGCCGGATCGCGTCGAAGCGGGCGTGTCGACGCTGGATCTGCTCAAGGTCGCGCGACTGGATTTCGAGGCGCCTGACTTGGTGACGTTCCGCTGCCTCGACCTCGCCTATCGCGCCCTTGCGGCAGGCGGCAATGCGACAACCGTGCTGAACGCGGCGAATGAAGAGGCCGTAGCCGCGTTCCTGGACGGCCGCCTGTCCTTCCTGGCGATCGCTGAAACGATAGAACGCTGCCTGGAAACCGCCAATGCGACTCCAATCGCCGATTTGGCAGCGGTTCTTGACGCGGATTTAACTGCGCGCAGGCGTGCGCAACGTATCATCGCGACCCTGTCTGCTTGAGCGCCCGGCCCCACCCATGAGCGAAGTCTTCGGTTCCATCTGGTGGCTGATCGTCACCTTGGGCTTACTCATCACGTTCCACGAGTACGGCCATTTCGTGGTCGCGCGACGCTGTGGCGTGAAAGTCATCAAGTTTTCGATCGGCTTCGGGCCCGCACTGTGGTCGCGTTTCGACCGTCACGGCACCCAGTTCGTGATCGCCGCGATTCCACTCGGCGGTTACGTGAAGATGCTCGATGAACGCGAAATCGACGGCGTGGTCGGCCCGGAAGCGCTGAAGGGCGCCTTCAACCGCAAGTCGGTCGGCCAGCGCATGGCCGTGACGGCCGCGGGCCCCGCCTTCAACCTGATCTTTACCCTCGCCGCTTTCTGGCTGATGTTCGTGATCGGCAAGCCGGACTACCTGCCGGTAGTGGGGCACGTCGACCACATCGCCACAACGGCCGGTTTCCAGAGCGGTGACCACATCGACACGATTGCCGGTCAAGCGGTTGCAACCTGGACCGACGCCAGCCTCGCGCTGATGCAGGCGAGCATGGACCGTCGTGACCTGGAAGTCGGCGTGACCGATGCCGCAGGCACGCACCACACACGCACGCTGGCGCTATCGAAACTGGCAAGCGATTTGGACGAAGAGGCGACCTATCGAGAAATCGGCCTCGCTCCGCGCCAATGGGCAACACCGCCGGTAATTGGTACCGTCGCGGCCAATAGCGGCGCGGAACGGGCCGGAATCAAGGCCGGCGACCGTATTGTCGCGATCGACGGCGAAAAAATTGCGGACTGGCGCGACGTGCCGGATGCGATCCAGAAGAAGGCGTCATCCGACAAGCCGCTGCTTCTGGACATCGAGCGCAACGGCAACGCCATTTCGCTCCCTGCATCGCCAACACGCAACGCCACGGATACCGCCGCGCATGGGGGCAAGCCTGCCGTGCAGACCTGGGTACTCGGCATTGGCGTCAAGTCGGTCGAACCCAACTACGACGCCACCCTGCGCTACGGCCCCCTCACCGCGATCCGGAAATCGTTCGAGGAAACCTGGCAGCAGAGCCGTACGACGCTCGCGATGCTCGCCAAAATGGTCTCAGGGCAAGCCTCGTTGAAGAACCTGTCCGGGGTGATCACGATCGCCCAGGTGGCCAATACGTCAGCCCACCTTGGGCTGGCCTGGTTCCTGAATTTCCTCGCAATTATTTCGCTCAGCCTCGCTATCCTGAACCTGCTGCCGATCCCGATCTTGGACGGCGGCCACCTGCTGTATTACCTTATCGAGATAATAAAGGGCAGCCCGGTCAGCGAACGCGTGCAGATCGCCGGTCAATATGTCGGTCTAACCCTGCTTATGGCCTTGATGGGCCTGGCGTTCTACAACGATATCCTGCGGATCGCGTCCTGATCCGACGGTTTGCCCCATAACGAACACAAGGCCGCGGCAACGCCCGTCGCGAGCCCAACGATGCCTGACGGAAATTGACGATGAAGCGTATAGCTGCCCTGTTCCTGCTTGCCTTTTTTGCCGCACAGAACGCCTCGGCATTCGACACCTTCACGATTTCCGATATCCGAGTCGAGGGGTTGTCGCGCATTGCTCCCGGCACGGTGTTCACCTACCTGCCGGTGGAGAAAGGGGATTCCCTGACCGCTGACCGCGCCGATCAGGCGATCCGCGCGTTGTACAAGACCGGATTCTTCAACGACGTCCAACTGGCTCGTCAGGGCGACATCCTCGTCGTCACGGTCAAGGAACGCCCGCAGGTCACCAAGATTGCGATCCGCGGCAACAAGGACCTGAAGGAAGAAGACCTGCTCAAGGGCCTCAAAGGTATCGGCTTGGCCGAAGGCGAAGCATTCGACGACCTCAAGCTCAACGAAGTGCAGGGCGAACTGATCCACCAGTACTACAACCGCGGCAAGTACAACGTCTCGGTGAAGACCTCGAAGGTCAACCTCGATCGCAACCGTGTCGAAATCGCGATCAACATCGCCGAAGGCAAGGCTGCGAAGATCAAGCAGCTGAATGTGGTCGGCAACACGGTCTATCCGGACAAGCAGATCGAGACCGAGTTCGAATCGAGCACGTCGAACTGGACCTCGTGGTATTCCAAGGACGATCAATACTCGCGCGAAAAACTCTCGGGCGACCTCGAAAAACTGCAGTCGTACTACATGGACCGCGGTTATGCAGACTTTGCCGTCGACTCGACCCAGGTCGGTATCAGCCCCGACAAGCGCAAGATGTATGTCACCGCCAACATCAAGGAAGGCGATGTCTACAAGGTCACGGATATCAAGCTGACCGGCAATTTGATCCTGAAGGAAGAGGACCTGCGCAAGCTGGTCCGGATCAATTCCGGCGATGTGTTCTCGCGCAAGAAGATCGAGCAGTCGGTCGATGCCATCACCGGCGTGCTTTCGAACATCGGCTACGCGTTCGCTGACGTACAGCCGGTGCCGACGATCGACAAGGAGAAACGCGAGGTCGGCCTCAATTTCTTCATCAATTCCGGCAAGCGCGTCTACGTGCGCAATGTGGTGTTCAAGGGCAACCAGCACACCGAGGACGAGGTGCTGCGTCGCGAGATGCGCCAACTCGAAGGCGCCTGGTATTCGCAAGCCGCGATCGACCGCTCGAAGATCCGGCTGCAGCGACTGGGCTTCTTCAAGACGGTCACCATCGATACCCCGAAGGTCCCGGGTACCGACGACCAAGTCGACCTGACCATCGCTGTGGAAGAACAGAATTCGGGTCAGTTCCAGTTCGGCCTTGGTTACTCGCAGGTGCAGGGCATCATTGCGAGCATCAGCGTCACGCAGAACAATTTCTTCGGAACCGGCGATCGTGTGTCGGTCACCGCGCAACAGAGTTCGTACATCAAGCGTTACCAGCTGTCCTATTTCGAACCCTACCTCACCGACGACGGCATCGGCATTGGCTACGACATCCAGCACACCCAACTGGATTCCGGAAACAACAACATCGCGAGCTACCTCACCAGTTCCGATGCGTTCGACGTGTACCTCGGTATTCCGATCACCGAATCGGACACGGTCAACGCGCAGCTCGGCATCAGCAAGACCGGCATCGATACCATCCCGGGCCTTACGCCCGCTCCGATCGTCGACTACATCGACAATCTGGGCCATCACACATTCCATGCATGGAACATGCAATTGTCGTGGGCGCATGACACGCGCAATCGTTACTGGAATCCCACACGCGGCTCGTCGCAGCAGCTTTCGCTTGACGTCACCCTGCCAGGATCGACCGTCGAGTACTACAAGCTCACGTACCGCTTCGGTCAGTACTTGCACATGACCGATAGTCTGACGTTCTACGGCCACTTCAACATCGGTTACGGCGATACCTACAACGCGCCACGCAGCGTGCTCGCCGATCCGAACAATCCCGCTCATTCCCGCTACATCGCCGATCTCGGCGGACTTCCATTCTTCGAGAACTTCTATGCCGGTGGCGTTGCCGACGTGCGCGGCTTCCGCGACAACACGCTCGGTCCGTACGATCTGCTGAGCCCGCTGACGTGTCCGGCGACCCAAAAGAGCTGTCGCCTCCCGATCGGCGGCGCGCTCAAGACGGTCGCGTCGGCGGAAATCATCGTTCCGACCCCGTTCGTCAAGGAAAATGACGACAGCACTCGCGTCTCACTGTTCCTCGACGTAGGTAATGTATTCAGGAATAATCTCTGCAACGACACGCCCGTCAATTGCAGAAAATTCAATACCTTCAACGTCAACCAGCTGCGCGCCTCTGCCGGCGTTTCGTTCCAGTGGCGCGCGCCGATCGGTCCGATCGTGATCAATCTGGCCAAGCCGATCCGCAAGCAAGCGGGCGATGACACCGAATTGATCCAGTTCACGTTTGGCAACACGTTCTGATACAGCACTCGGAGATCGCAAACAGCGTCGAGGGTAACGAGGAGACGCCGGGTGACGCAACATGCACGACCACGAGACCTGATCCGCGCGCTGCTTTTTTCGACGGTCGCGCTCGTCGGTGCTGCTGTGGCGCAGACGCCGACGCGCATCGGATACGTGGACATGAAGCGCTTGCTCGACAACGCACCGCAGGTCGTCGCCGGACGCCAGAAACTCGAGCAGGAGTTCGCCTCACGCGACGCGGCGCTCAAGACTGACGAAAAGCGAGCCAGCGATCTGCGCGAGCGACTAGCGCGTGAGGCCAGAACGCCGGCCAACGTGGATGCGAGTCTGCAACGGGAAATCGACGCGCTCGACCGTTCAATCAAACGCAATCGCGACGCGCTGCGCGCCGATCTCAAAACCCGCAGCGACCAGGAGCTCGATCGCAGCTGGCGCGAAATCAACGATGCCGTGGTCGAGTTCGCGCGTGAACAAGGTTTCGATTTGATCGTCCCGAGTCCGGTCGTTTATGCGAGCCCGAAAGTCGACGTGACCGAACAAATCCTGGACCGCCTGCGTCGTCACCCGGCAAAGAGCGCCACCCCGTGAACGCGATCGTCCACACACTGGGGGATATCGCGGCGCGCTTTGAACTCGCTCTGCATGGCGACTCGAACGTCGCTATCCACGGTGTCGGTACGCTCGCGAATGCGCAAGTGGGACAGATCGGTTTTCTCGCCAACCCGCGTTATCGAAGCCAGCTCGCCCAGACGCGCGCCAGCGCTGTTGTGCTGCGATCAGGCGACGCTGACGCATGCGCCAGCGCCTGCCTGATCGCGCAAGATCCCTACGTCGCCTTTGCCCGCATCGCGACAATGTTCGAACGGCAACCGGCTTATGCCGTCGGCGTCCATGCCAGCGCGATCATCTCGCCCAGCGCCAGGATTGCGCCCAGCGCAAGCATCGGCCCGCTCTGCGTCGTCGAGGACGATGCCCGCATCGACGAAGGCGCGATGATCGGCCCGTACTGCGTCGTCGGGCGAGGCTGCCGCGTCGGTGCGCAATCGCGACTCGTCGCACGCGTGACCCTGGTGCAGGACGTCACGCTCGGCCAGCGCGTACTGATCCACCCCGGTGCGGTACTCGGCGCCGATGGTTTCGGCATTGCGTTTGAACGCGATCGTTGGATCAAGGTGCCACAACTTGGTGGCGTCTTTGTCGGTAACGATTGCGAAATCGGCGCGAACACGACGATCGATCGCGGCGCGCTCGGCGACACCGTGCTGGAAGAAGACGTGCGTCTGGACAACCAGATCCAGATCGCGCACAACGTGACGATCGGCGCCCACACCGCAATGGCCGGCTGCTCCGCCGTCGCGGGAAGCACAACGATTGGGCGCTACTGCCTGATCGGGGGCGGCGCTGGCATACTGGGTCATTTGAGCATCGCCGACCGCGTTACCGTGCACGCGATGAGCCTGGTCACGCATTCGATTCGTGAAGCCGGCGAATACACTTCGGGCACGCCCATCCAGCCGAACCGGCAATGGCGGCGCAATGCAGCCCGCTTCAAGCATCTGGACGAGATCGCCCGTCGCATCGACGCGATCGAAAAGGAAACGAAATCATGACCGCGCCAGCCACACCCATCCAACTGCCGATCGGCGTCGAGCAGATTGCGGCCATGCTGCCGCATCGCTATCCGTTCCTGTTGCTCGATCGCGTCACTGCATTCGAACAGGGCCAGCGCATCACTGCGCTCAAGAACGTGTCGGTCAATGAACCGTTTTTCCAAGGCCATTTTCCAGGCCACCCGGTGATGCCGGGTGTATTGATCGTCGAGGCCATGGCGCAGGCAGCCGGGGTAATGGTCAAGCTGTCGGAGCGGGATGAACTTGCGCAGATCAACGTGTTTTATCTTGTGAAAGTCGACAAGGCACGCTTCAACCGCATCGTGGTGCCTGGCGATCAGTTGCGCCTGGAAGTCGTGCTAAAACGCGCCATGCGCAACATGCGGCTGTTCTATG
>JBBRZD010000125.1:0-8623 GCA_038237055.1 Lysobacterales bacterium
CGGCAACACGAGCACATCGATGTCCTCGAACACACGGCGAGCCTTGAGCATGGTCGCGTCGAGAATGCGGTCCGCAGCGGCGTAGTCGACTGCGGATTTGGATTTTGCGAAATCGAGCATCGTGCGCAGGCGCGGCGACAACGGGTGTGCCGCGTCGGCGATATCGTCGGCCAGTTCGACACCAAGCTCGCTCTCCATCACCAGCAAGGCGGCGCGACGCGTGCGACCGAGATCGTGATCCGAGAAATCGACGTCGACGCGCGTGCCGAATACGTCACCAATGCGCGCGATCGCTGCAGCGAACACCGCGCGCACATCGGCGCTGACCCCGAGTGCCCCGAGATCGCGCGCAAATGCGCTGCGAAGCCGCCCAGGCTCCCAATCCGGCGTCGCCAGCGCGACGCGGCGCTTGCGCGAACGAGGATCGGCGGGGTCGTGCGCATCGATTACCTGCACGACGATCGCGAGATCCTCGACCGAGCGCGCGAGGATGCCGATCGCATCGAGCCTGCGCGCCGCGCGCACGAGGCCACGGGTGGAGACCTCGCCATGCGTCGGCTTCAACGCATAGACGCCGCAGTGGCTCGCCGGAATGCGCGTCGAGCCGAGCGTGTCGCTGCCAAGCGCAAAGCTGCACAGACCCGCGGCGACGGCAGCGGCGGATCCACCGGACGAACCACCCGCGCTGTAACCCGCGCGCAGCGGATTCTGTACGGCACCGTAATGCGGATTTGCACTTGCGGTGCCCAGCGCACCTTCATCGAGGTTGGTCTTGCCAAGTATCACCGCGCCAGCGCCACGCAAGCGTGCGACAGCACTCGCGTCCGCTGCCGCAATGCGACTGCGCCGACCTGGCAAACCGGCCGTGGTCGCAAGACCCGCGACGTCGAGATTGTCCTTGATCGCAACGGTGAGTCCATCGAGGCGACCGATCGTGCTGCCCTCGCGCCGACGCGCATCGCTCGCAGCAGCCTGCGCGGGAGCGCTGACATCGAGCGCAAGAAACGCGTTCAGTTGCGCATTCTCGCGCGCGATCGCAGCCATGTACGCGGCGGTCAGTCCAGCGCTGTCGATGCGCCCGCCAGCAAGCCAGTGCAGTTGCTGGAAGGCGGTTGCGCCGCGAAGTTCGCTGTCGTTGGCCGGGTCTGTCATCGATCTTGGGCTTGTTGGGTAAGACTTTGATTATGCCTGTCGCACGCTTCTTTACGCATGGTTTGCCGCATCATCGCCGAACCGGGACAATCGGGGTTTCCATCCCAGCCAACCGGAGCCCGCCGTGAGCGAACGCGACATCATGGAATACGACGTCGTCACTGTCGGCGCCGGACCGGCCGGACTCGCATTCGCGATCCGCCTGAAACAGATCAAGCCCGAGCTCAGCGTCTGCGTGATCGAAAAGGCTTCGACGGTCGGCGCGCAAATCCTTTCTGGCGCGGTGATCGAGCCCGAACCCTTGAACGAACTGCTGCCCGAGTGGGGCAAGAATCCGCCGCCGGTTTGCGTGCCGGTGACCAAGGATGAATTCTGGTGGCTGCGTGACGCGCAGCGCGCAACGAAGTCGCCGGTGACGCCGCCGCAGATGCACAACCACGGCAATTTCATCGTCTCGCTCGGTGCCTTGTGCGCCTGGTTGGCGCCGCAGGCGGAAGCGCTCGGCGTGGAGATTTATCCCGGCTTCGCCGCATCGGAGCCTTTGTTCGACGATGCCGGCGCAGTCTGTGGCGTGCGCATCGGCGACATGGGCGTTGCTAAAGACGGCAGTCACAAAGCGAGTTATACGCAAGGCATCGACATCCGCGCGAAAACCACGGTGCTCGCCGAAGGCTGCCGCGGCAGCATCAGCAAGCAGCTGATCGCCAAGTACGCGCTGGACAAGGACTCCGATCCACAGACCTATGGCATTGGCATCAAGGAACTGTGGCAGCTTCCGCCCGGTCGCGCCGAAGCTGGCAAGGTCATGCACACACTCGGCTGGCCACTGAACACGTCGACGTATGGCGGCAGTTTCGTCTATCAGCTCGACCATGATCGCGTCGCGGTCGGCTTCGTCGTCGGCCTCGACTACGCCGATCCGCTGTTCCGTCCGTGGGAAGCATTCCAGCAGTTCAAGAACCACGCGATGATGAAACCGCTGCTCGAAGGCGGCACGATTCTATCGGCGGGTGCACGCGCTTTAGTCGAAGGCGGTTACCAATCGCTACCTAGAGTCGAGATGCCTGGCGCGCTGATGATCGGCGACGCCGCCGGCTTGGTGAACGTGCCGAAGATCAAGGGCACGCACCAGGCGATCCGCTCGGGCATGCTCGCCGCCGAGCACATCGCTGCGACCGGCAAGGCTGACGGCTACGACGCGAAACTGCGCGATTCTTCGGTAATGAACGAATTGAAGAAGGTGCGCAATATCCGACCGGGGTTCAACAAGGGTTTGTGGCTGGGACTCGCCAACGCAGGCTGGGAAACCGTTACCCAGGGCCTGTCGCCATGGACACTGAAGAATCATGCGGACTGGTCATCGCTCGACAAGCTCGCCGCGACGGAAGCTGCGACGCGCACCGATGCGAATGCGGAGTCGCCGAAACAGCCTGCCTACATCGAGCGCAGCCTCGCGCCGCGTGATCGTCTCGCCGGGGTCTACTTCGCCGCGACCGAACACGACGAAGACCAGCCGGTCCATCTGCACGTTGCCGACACCAGTATCTGCGTGACCCGTTGCGCCGAGGAATACGGCAACCCCTGCCAGCGATTCTGCCCCGCCGGCGTCTACGAAATCGTCGAGGATGCGGCTGGCAAGCGCCTGCAGATCAACGCCGCAAACTGCGTGCACTGCAAGACCTGCGACATCAAGGATCCCTATCAGATCATTACGTGGGTGACGCCGGAAGGCGGTAGCGGACCGAATTACCAGAACTTGTAGCAGACCCGGTCTTTGACGAAGGCCGGGGTTTTGGGGTCAATACCAATCCAGCAGCGACACCCCAGCCCCGACATACGTCGCGTTGTGGTTGTAGTCGATCAGGCTTTCGCCATAGCCGGTGAACGCCTCGACATAGGCGCGCAGATTGCCGGACAGCGGGAAGCTCCAGCTGAAACGCGCTGAGCCGTGGCTGTCGTTGCCGCCGCGTAGCGAGTGGCGCAACGTGAGTCCAAACTCCTGCGCGTTCCATAAATGGACTACCTGCATCTCGCCGCGACCCATGTAGTTTTCGATGTCGGGATTATTGTCATCGCTACGTGATTCGGGCAGACGCCACCACGGCCTGAACATGACAGTCCAGTTCTCGCGTTCGAATCCGACGTTTGCGACAATGCGGTTCCAGCTGCGCGAATACGGATCGCTGCGACCGTTGGATTGATGGTCGATGCCGATGCCGAGCAGGCGTCCGTCCCAACCGAACGCGTGATAGTTGGTCGCGAATATGAGCATCGCCTCGGGTTCGTAGTCGCTCTCACGGAACGGGCGCGATTCCTTGGTGTTGTAGAGCTGCCAGCGCGAGGACTGCGTGTAACCCATCCACACGTCGCCGACGTCGCCAAAGACACCCTGCCAGACCTTGGCCTTGAGGCTGAGTTGGAACTTCGCCTCGATGTTGTCCAGATGCTGAGGCACGGTCGCCGAGTTGTTCGGATTCGGACTGCTCGGTTCGTTGTTCTGCTTGCTCGTGGCAAACACCGGCATCACGTACACCGGCTGGAAGCTGCGCAGATTGAATGTACCGAGCTTGCTCTCGGGCATCAGTTCCCAGCGGCTGTCGAGCAACGAACGCGCTGGGGGCGCTGATCCAGCAGACGAAGTCGCATCAGTCTTCGCATCCGCGTGCACCTGCGAAAAAACGCCTTTCGTGCGGATATTCGCATCGGCTTGCTTCTGCGGATCGGACAGATCTCGATGCGTGGCATGGTCGTAACACGCGAGGCGCATCGCGTCCCTGTCGATCGCCGTACATGCACGGATGTCCATCGGGTCGGGACTCTGCGCATGGACAGGCGCCACGAGCAGTCTCCCCATCAATACCAGCGACGACACGACAGAAAATGATTTCATCAACAAGCTCCATGGCAACCCTGCGCCGCTGATGCGGCAGGGCGGGAATCCCGAGTCAGGCACCTGCGGGATGTTATTCACGTCGCGCCCCGACACCTTGCGGTCGGACCGATGACGTTGACCGACATGATATCCAAAGTCGACAGCCCAAACCCTCCGCGCGAAGAGGCAGTAGTACCCATGCGCAACTTACCTGCGCGGATTCATGCCGCAAAACGATCGGTTGCCGTCGCGTATGTGACATGGATCGTGCGATCCTAATGAGCTTTGCACTCAGGCTGCCGCCATGACGCCGATCCGTATCGCACTAGTCACCGTTGCCGCCGCACGCGTGCTCGACGAAGACCTCGCTCCGCTGCAGGATGCGTTGCACACACTTGGCGCGGACGTCGAACTTGTTGACTGGGACGACGCCGAGGTCGACTGGTCGCGTTTCGATCTTGCCCTGCTGCGCTCGCCGTGGGACTACACCGAACGCCTGCCGCAATTCCTCGCCTGGGCCGAACGCACGGCTGCGGTCACGCTGCTGCTCAACCCGCTCGACGTGTTGCGCTGGAATGTCGACAAGCACTATCTCGCCGACCTCGCGCGCACCGGCGTCGCGATCGTGCCGAGCACCTTCGTCGAGCCAGATGAAGATGCGCGGGAAGCGCTCAACGCATTTCTTGCAGAACTCGACCGCTCAGGCATCACCGAGTACGTGATCAAACCCTGCGTGGGTGCCGGCTCACGCGACGCACAACGGCATGCTCGTTCAAACAGCGCCATCGCACTCGGCCACCTCAGACGTCTGCTCGACGCCGGGCGCAGTGGCCTGCTGCAGCCCTATCTTGGTCGCGTCGACGAGCAAGGCGAGACGGCATTGATCTTTTTGGACGGCCACTACAGCCATGCGATTCGCAAGGGACCGCTGCTGCGTCGTGGCGACGGCCCGACCGACGCGTTGTTTGCAGCCGAGGAAATCACCGTGCGCACGGCGAGTGCAGACGAACGCGCCCTTGCCTCGACGGCGTTGGCGGCGATGCCGTTCAAGCAGTCCCTGTTGTATGCGCGCGTCGATTTGATTCACGACGATGCTGGCGCTCCGCGCTTGCTCGAGCTTGAACTGGCCGAACCTTCGCTGTTCTTCGCGCACGCGGCTGGATCGGCCGCCCGCTATGCGAAAGCGGCGCTTGCTCGTGCGAAAGCGCCAGCGCCATCACGGCGCAACCCGCGTGCGTGATCGAGTGCATCAACCCCGCTCGTCATAAACTTGCGTTGCATCGCAACCCACACAGGAAGAATGCCGATGAGAATGTCCGTGCCGTTAACTGGATCGACCTTGCTGCCGATACTTTGCCTCTCGCTCAACTGCGCGTCGGCGGTTTCGATCGCACCTGCGCCGAAGGTGCGTGAACACGCACCGCATGCGAAAACTGCGCCGACAGCGCAGCCGACCGTTTCCGCTGAAAAGAAAGGCATGACCTGGGGAGTAGGCTCGCGGCTGTCGGACGACAAGAACATCGTCTACGTCAGCTGCCAAGGACTGCCACGCATCGCTGGCCACGGCTGCGAGGCTTACGTGGGCGATAGCGCGTGTTCAAGTCGACTGCCTCTGCTCTGCCTCAATGTCGATGGTCGCGCGCGTCCCACCGGCGTTCTGGTACCGCCATCGGGTGGCGTCATGCCCACGGCGTTCTATTCCGGCTGGGCTGCAGGCCGCGTCAAACTGAGCAAGCGCGTGAAACGCAATCAGTTCAAGAATCGCTCCGATGCGGATGCCTTCTGCGCAAGCAATCTCGGTACCGGTTGGCGCGTCGCCGAGCACCATGACGGCATCGTCGATGCGAACGGCGCGCACGGTGGCTGGGGCTTGGTCGCGAATGGCCACATACCCGCTACATCCAGGTTCTGGGTCGCGATCAATGACACCGCCGCCAATTGCTGGGATCCGCGTAAATAGCGCGCAGCGACACGCGGGGCGGACCTTCGCAATCGCCCCAGCCGTGTGCGTCGAGTCGGCGCGCCAGCTGCGGCAGATGGCAGGTCGGCACCGCCGGATAACGATGGTGCTCCAGGTGATGGAACATGTTCACCACCAGCAGATCGAGCCAGCGCGAGCGGCTCGTGCGCGCGACATGTGGGCCATGATCGCAGCCCGCGTGCACGGCCCAGATGCCGACCATCGCCGCGCTCAGATTGGCGAAAAGTAGCGACAGTGCCATGCACTGCAATGTCCGGCTGTCGATGAAGGACCAGATTACTGATTGCAGCACGACGACGGCGGCGAGTTCGCTCGCGATCCAGCGCCGCTGCCTCCGCGTGCCGTTGCGGATTGCCGCAACGTGAATAAGCAATGGATAGGCAGGACTGTGCAGCAGTGCGCGCCAGAAACCGTGCGCCGCAATACGGCCTTCGACATCCGGCGGCGCCAGGCAGTCGCGATGATGATGCAAATGTGTGTGCTCGATGGCATGCATCGCGCCACCGAGCAGTACACTCAAGACGAACATCACGACGTCGCCCGCGCGCGAGGAAAGACCCAGCGTGCGATGGAACGCGTTGTGCGTGACACGCAGCCCGGTCATGAACATGACGAAGGTCGCCGCAATCACGCACGCGGTTTGTCCATATGCACCCGCGAACAAGGCCAGCAGCAGCCACGGCAATGGCAGGCAAAGCTCGATCAGGATTTCGAGCGGACTCAGGGCGACGAGATCGCGCCATTGGACGGCCGCAGAGACGCGCTCAAGCATGGCTGCGATCCGCCGCGCGCGACCGGCGCACCAGACCCGGCCGGCGACGTGTGAACACGACGTACAGGCTCTCGATCAACCGTCGCGCCCATCCGCTGCGCTGCAGGATCCGGGCAAGCATGCGAAATCCGGGCAAGCGTTGCCACATCTGCACGTGCGCATCCAGCCCGATGTGCAACGTGCCCGCACTGTCCCTGACATGCAGCAGGTCGAGCGCGGCGTGACGCGTAAACGATTCGTCGCGCAGCACGTCGTCGGGACCTGCGAGATCACGCCAGCAAATCTGTCCGCATGCATCCAGCCGCCGGTACAACGCCACCTCGCGGCTGCATACCGGACACAGGCCGTCGTAGTAAACCGTGATTGCCGTTTTGCCTTGCATCTCGCTTCCCGTTCTCTGTGCGGGTCGAGACTAAGCAGCCGATCGGATCGTCGGCTTCCTGAATGACAGAAGAGGAATAGATTTTCCCGCGCATGCGCCTCAACCACGCAGGATCAACGGCTTACGCATTTTCAGAATGATAAAACCGCACCATCTCAGCCCGCCGGGGCGTGACTTTTGCGATAGCGCCCCGGAACTTCGCCAGCGATCTCACGAAACGCCGCATAAAAATTGGATTGCGACGTGAACCCGACCGCGAGCCCGACCGAGAGCACCGACGCCGAGGGTTCATCGAGCAGCATCCGCTGCGCCGCCGCGACACGGTGTTCGCGGATATGGCGCGAGAAGCCGACGCCGAATTGCGTATTGACCAGCTCGGACACCTGATGCGGCGTCAGGTCGAGCGCCTGCGCGACACGCGCGAGATTGAGCGATTCATCCGTATAGATTCGTTCCCCGTCCATCAACTCGCGCAAGCGCGCGAGCGCATTCTCGCGATCGGCGCGCGTCAGGGTCGAGACGGCATAGGCAACGGCAACCGCCTCGGCCGTCTTGCCGGCGATATCCGGGAAGCGCAGCAATACATAAACCGCGAGCAGGAACGCAAGACCAATCGAGATCGAATAGCCGAGAACGAACGCATGCATGCCATACAGCGGCGTAGTGAGTCCGAGCAGCAGGATCACCAGCGCGATGACAGCGAACACACCGAACACCGCCAACTCCATGCGAAAGCGCATGCGTTGCGCGCGCAGGCGATGCACCAGAACTGCAAGCCGCAGTGCGTAAGAAATCCCGACGACGAATGCGAGCGGAACCGCAACCGCCGAGGAAAGCCAGGGCGCAACCAAAGCCGGGCTGAAATACAGCAGGCGAAGCCATTGCACTTTCGCGCGCGGCTGCAGCACGCCGCGAAAGAACAGGTAGAACGCCGGTGCAACGACATACAGCAGCGCGACGTACGTCTTCGATCCGAAGAGATCGTCGCCGTGCGCGAAATGCCTCCAGTGCGCGAGCTGTAACAGGGCAAGACCCATCAGAAGGGCGACGCCGGCCGCGCGCGACAATCCGTCCTGCTCGACGGTAGCGTAGAAAGTGAACGCGGCAATCAGCAGCAGCACGATGCTGCCCACCGAATAACCAATCAAAACCGTCGCCACCTGTTCAAGCATGCGCAAGGCCACGCCGAAAACGTCCATCCTGCCATACCGATCGGGACGCAGTGCGGTCGCCCACGTGCGGTGGCTGAGCAAGGATTGACCACCCCCGATTGACAAGCGCGTCGCACGGTCGTTTGCGCAACTTAATACCGAACTTGTCCACAGGACCATCCATGTCGGTTGTGGAAAACTTTCCTGCGTGCGCGACTTGCGACGTTGCACGCGGGTTTCCGCTAAAATCACGCTCCTTTGCGCCGGCCCAACAGCCGCGCGGCTCCCGCAGCGAGGTTCGTTACCCGATGAA
>JBBRZD010000126.1:0-8600 GCA_038237055.1 Lysobacterales bacterium
GCCGCCTTTTGTGGCATGCCGGACTGCTCGCGCGAGCAAAGCGCGCGCTTCCTCGCGCTGGCGCGGTGGCAGCACAAGCACGAGTTCAAAGCAGCGATCGTTTGCGGGTTCTTCCTCAACCGAAAGGCCCGCACGCATCAACACATCCGCGAATGGTTTGAAGGTCTGCACGCAGAGGAATCGCTCGCGCGGCCATGCGTGCAGGGGCACGCCTGCGCGGGCGCGCAGGAACAACGCGGGTTGGGCGGTCGGGAATGGAATGGCGCCGGACGATAGCGGAAGGAACAACGCGTCCAGCACTTCGGATTCGGAACTCACGCGCTCACCATCAACATCTTCACATGCTACCCGCCGCCCTTGCCCTTCAACATCGCCTTCAGATCCGCGAACGGATTCCCCGTCGCAACGCCAACTTTCTCGCTCTCCCCCGCACTCTCGGCGTGGTCGATGTAGCGCGAATGCTCGTTGTCGTGGCAATACACACACAGCAATTCCCAGTTGCTTCCATCGGGCGGGTTAAAGTCGTGGTCGTGGTTGCGGTGGTGGACGGTGAGTTCCTGCAGGTTCGCGCGCGTGAACTCGCGTGCGCAACGGCCGCAGATCCACGGATACATCTTCAACGCGCGTTCGCGGTAGCCGAGATCGCGTTGCTCGGCGGCACGGCGCGCTTCGGCGACGACGCGGTCTAGCTTGGCGTTGTCGAGGGTAGGTTTGCTCGCGCTCATACTCGCGCTCCAATTCGTGGCAGTCTTGGCTGCTACTTTAACGCGTTGACCCTTCGATGATCGACTACCTGCCCCGCTATTTCGCCTTGATCATTGCCGTGTCGGGCATAGCGAGCGCTTGTGCCGCCGATGCAGCGCCGCGCTCGAACTACGAATTGGAACAGGCCATCCGCGCGCTGCTGGTCGCATCGCCGTACAAGATCTCCGACGCAGCGCTCGCGGGCACGATCCGTTACCGGGTCCAATTGCGCGGGAGCGCGAACTGGAACTGGCCGGAAACCGCCGAGCAGCATGTCGCGCAGCATGGCGACACAACCGAACTGACGATCTGCGCAGACTGCGGTCGCGAAATACCACCGACCGAATCAGAGCTGCACCGCTATCTGCAACCCAATGACTGGGTGCAGAGTCGCGACCGTCGCGTCGTTGAATTTGCACGCGCCGCAAACGGCGGCTCGATCGATGCGACGATGAGTGCGCTGATCCTCGCCGTGCAAAAACACATGACGGGCGCGATCGATTTCCGCGAATACCAGACCGCAGTGCAGGCGCTTGACTCACGCAGCGGCGACTGCACCGAATTCGCCGTGCTGCTCGCGGCCGCCGCACGCGCTCGCGGAATTCCGACGCGGGTTGTCGTCGGCCTTTCCTATGCGAGCCGATTCCTTGGCCACCGTCATGCATTCAGCCCGCACATGTGGGTGCAGGCATGGAATGGCACGCGCTGGGCCAGCTACGACGCAGCATTGAGCCACTTCGATGCAGGCCACATTGCGATCGCAATCGGTGATGGCACACCCCAGAGCACGCGCGGCGCGATGAGCAGCATCGCAAAGTTGCGCATCGTCGAGGCTGCAGGCGTGCTGCCACCGCTGGAGAAAGTCAAACCCTGACGCCGAATCAGCGTTTCGGCTCAGACGTCTCGTCCCGCACCATGGGAAGATCGGGCGCGTCGTCCTCGTCGACGAGCAGCGCAGCGTTCGGATCGCGGACACCGCCCGTCAGCATGATTTCCTGTGGTTCACGGTTGGCCGTGGTCGGCGGCGGAACGGACGTCGCCTGCGTCAACTGGACTGCTTCAACCTTGTTCAATGCGTTGACATCCAGCGTGTCGACCGCATACGCGGGGTTGATCACCGACAACGCCAGCGCAGCCGTCAAACCGGCGCCGACGCCGCGGCGCACCTTGACGCGATAGGAAACGCAGATCGGTCCATCGGCACTTCGCAGCAGCGTCAGGCGCTCGGACTCGCTCATCGCATTCAATGAATGCACCGCCTTGCTGCAGTGGCCGCAGTAGCCGTTGATGCGCTTTTGTTCGTCAATGCCGAGCGGACAAGGTTGATCGATCTTCGGGAAGCAGGCCATGGCGGAACTCCGGTTCGTGGCGGCGCGACGGCGCCGATTTACCACGAAGGGGTGCAACGCGGGCGATGCCTGCCCGGGGTCAAACGCGTTTTGAAATCAATCAAGCCGCCGCGCGCTTTCCCTTGCTTTGGTCGCTGGAACCGCTGCTGCGGGAGCGTAGCCAGGCGGCGTATTCGTCGAGGTCGCCCTTGAATTCCTCGACCTTGCCGTCGGCAACGCGCCAGAAGGTTTCGCACACCAGGCCGGTCAGATGGCGATCATGTGACACCAGCACGATTGCGCCCTCGAAGATGCTGAGCGCTTCGGCCAGCGCTTCACGCATTTCCAGATCGAGATGGTTGGTCGGCTCATCGAGCAGCAGCACGTTCGGCTTGCGCCATGCGATCAGCGCGAGTGCGAGACGTGCGCGTTCGCCACCGGAGAAACCGTCGATGACTTCGAACGCGCGATCGCCGGCAAAATTCCAGCGGCCGAGGAAATCGCGGAAATCCTGAATCGATCCGCCCGGCGCGATCTCACGCAGGTGATCGATCGGCGTCTGCCCTTCGTGCAACGATTCGACCGTGTGCTGGGCGAAGTAGCCGAGCACCATGTCCGGGTGCGCGGTGCGCTCGCCCGCGAGCAACGGCAATTCGCCGACGAGTGTTTTCACCAGGGTCGACTTGCCGGCGCCGTTCGGACCGAGCAGACCAATGCGGTCGCCCGCTTCGAGACCAAACCGCACGTTCTCAAGGATCACAGCGTGGCCGTGATCCTCGACCACCGCATGATCGGACGGGCCCGCATGCGCAGATGCACGGAGCGTGTAACCGGCGTCGACATGGTTGAGGCGCAGCAGCGAATGCGGAATCTTGAGCGGCTCGGCGAAGTTGATGTGGATCTGCCGTTCTGCGCGCACCGCTTCGGTGCCGGCAAGCTTGGCCAGGCGCTTGACGCGCGACTGCGCCTGCTTCGCCTTCGCCGCGGAAGCCTTGAAGCGATCGATGAACGATTGCAGGTGCGCACGCTCGGCTTGTTCCTTCTCGTGCGCGATCTGCTGCAGGCGAAGGAACTCGGAGCGCTGGTGCTCGAAGCTGGTGTAGTCACCGTTGTATAGTTTTGCGCGCTGATCGTTCAGATGCAGCGTGTGCGTGCACAGGCCGTCGAGGAATTCGCGATCGTGCGAAATCATCAACAGCATGCCGGGATATTTCTGCAACCATTGTTCGAGCCACAGCACGGCGTCGAGATCCAGATGGTTGGTCGGTTCGTCGAGCAGCAGCAAGTCGGATGGCGTCATCAGCGCACGCGCAAGATTGAGGCGCACGCGCCAACCGCCGGAGAATTCCGCCACCGCCATCTGGTGCGTCGCGGCGCGAAAGCCGAGGCCGTGCAGCAGGCGGCCCGCACGCGCAGTCGCGTCATAGCCGTTGATCTCGGCGAGCTTCTGATGCGCCGTTGCAACGGCGTCCCAATCTTCGGCCGCCGTAGCGGCCGCCTCGGCGACCAGCACTGCATGCACTTCGGCATCGCCGGAGACCACGAAGTCAATTGCTGCATCTGGCAACGAGGGTGTTTCCTGAGCAACGCTGGCGATGCGCAGGCGATTGGGCAGGTCGAGATCGCCCTTGTCGGGTTCGACGTCGCCCATCACCGCTGCGAAAAGGCTCGTCTTGCCGCAGCCATTGCGACCGACCACGCCAACCTTCGAACCGGCATGCAGGGTCAAGTCGATGTCGGACAGCAGCAGACGTTCGCCGCGTCGCAAGGCGAAATTTCGGAAGGCGATCATGGGGTTGCCGGTATTGCGGGGGTGCGCATTGTAGCCGAAGACGAAGACGGATGCCGCGCCCTTAAGGGTAAGGATGGGCTCCGCGACGGCGTATCGACGCCACGTCCAGCTGGCATTCGCGCCATGGGCAGCTACTCTCTACTTGGCCGCCAGTGACGGCGGCACGGCCCAGCCCGTCGCGGCGGTTCAGTGCGGTCGACGGGAGCCGCGGGTCAACGGAAAGCGTCGCCAAGGGTCGGGTGAAAGAATTCCGCCCGGCGTCCGTTCCTTGATGTCGCCGATCAAGTGCGCGCCGTGATCGGTATCGACAGCTTCAACAGACGGCGCATCATCATCATTCACTTCCTTCACGCAGCAACGGAGTACCACATGGAAAAGAATGTTTCGAAACTGACAGGCATCGCACTCGCCACCGCCGTCGCCAGCCTTTTCACGATGGCCAGCTTCGGTACGGCGTTCGCCGCCGGCGACGCGGCTCAGGTGAAGTGCGAAAATTCCTCGGCTTGCAAGGGTCATGGCGCGTGCAAGACAGCCGCCAATTCGTGCAAGGGCCAGAATGCGTGCAAGGGTCAGGGTTTCACGATGCAGAAAGACGATGCAGCGTGCAAGACTGCCCAGCAAGCCGCCAAGTCTGAGTAACGGTTTAGTATCGCGCCTGCAGCCCTTGCCGTAAATCGGAGGGGCTGCAGGTTCTTGCAGGGATTCCATGACGCCCCGGAACACCGTCGATCCACGTCATCCCGCGCTCGGTTTCGGCCTCGGTTTGCGCGTGGAGCATTACGAAGAAATCCTCACCACTCGGCCGGCGGTCGACTGGCTTGAAATCCTGTCCGAGAACTACATGATCCCGGGCGGTCGCCCACTGCAATATCTGGCCCGCTTCCGCGAGCGCTATCCGCTGGTCATGCACGGGGTATCACTCTCCATTGGCAGCAGCGATTCGCTCGATCGAGACTATCTCAAGCAACTGAAACAGCTCGCGTCGAACGTGCAGCCCGCGTGGATTTCCGATCATTTGTGCTGGACCGGCGTCGATGGCACAAATCTGCACGACCTCATGCCTCTGCCGTACACGGAAGAGGCGCTCATGCACGTGTGCGAGCGCGTCAGCCAGGTGCAGGACACGCTTGGGCGTCGCATCCTGCTCGAAAACGTTTCGAGCTATGTCGAATTCCACGATTCACAGCTGACCGAATGGGAGTTCCTAGCCGAAGTCGCGCGGCGCGCCGACTGCCTGATCCTACTCGACATCAATAATATTTTCGTGAGCGGCAGCAACCATGGTTTCGATCCGCGCGCGTTCTTGTCGGGAATACCTGTCGACCGCGTGCAGCAGTTGCACCTCGCGGGTCATTCACCCGAAGGTGGACTCATCATCGATACGCACGACGCGCCCGTCGTCGACCCGGTGTGGTCCTTGTATGAAGACGCGCTGCGTCGCTTCGGCGCGGTCTCGACGATGATCGAACGTGACGACCACATTCCGCCGCTGGCGACACTGATCGCGGAACTTGATCGCGCGCGCGCGCTCGCCGCACCGATTCTCAAGGCAGCGGCGTGACGTCGCTCGCCGCGACCCAGCGTCGCATGCAGGCTTTCCTGCTGCACCCGAACATCGACACCGGGATTGCCTGCACCGTTGTCGCGACGCCGGCCGCAGGCGTCGACGAACGCTTGAATGTCTACGCACACGCTTACCGCGCGCGCTTAAGAGAAGTGTTGCGCAACGATTTTCCTGGGTTGCTCCTGCTTTCAACCCCGACAATATTTGAGGAAATCGCCGGCAGCTACATCGACGCCGTGCCTTCGCGGCACGCGAACGTGCGCTGGTATGGCGATGCGCTTGCCGACTTCCTGCGTAGCGACGCGCGCTGGTCGACGCAGCCGGCGCTCGCTGAAATGGCCGCGTTCGAATGGAATCTTGGCCTCGCCTTCGATGCTGCGAGCGAGTCCTGCGTCGAAGTGGCCCGGTTCGAGGCGATGTCTGCAGGCGAGTGGCCTTCGCTGCGATTGACGCTGGGGCAATCGCTGCACCGCATGTCCCTGCATTGGAACGTCGCCGCGATCCGACGAGCAATGGATCATGGCGAAGCGAGCCCTCCACCGGCAATGCTGGAACCGCTGCAGCCCTGGATAATCTGGCGCAAAGGCGTCGGCGTGCGCCATCGCCGGATCGAAGATGACGAGGCAGCCGCACTTGATGTCGTCGTTCGCGCTGGTTCGTTCACCGAAATCTGCGAGGCGTTGCTCGAATGGCATGCGCTCGATGCCGTCGCCATGCGTGCGGCGTCGATGCTGCGGCACTGGGTCGAGGATGAATGGATTGTGGGAATCGCGTCGGCCGAATGAAGCGATCGTTGCCTGGTTAGCGCAGTGCTGGGCGACCGTCCTGCTTCAATCCATTCGTTTCAAAACCACTCGCTCCAAGTCCGGCCGGCAGCTTAACGTCCACCGGTCTCGATGCCTGTGCGACACCAGACGCGATGAAATGCAACAGCGTGATTCGCACGCGCGGCCGATCGCCGGACGCGATCATTTGAACAGCGATGCCGCGATTTCAAACGACCGCAACCTTGCAGCGTGATCGAATATATTGGCGGTCAGCATGATCTCATCTGGCCGATGCCGAGCGATGAATTCCCCGATGCCGCGCTTGACCGTCGCCGGATCTCCGACCACTGCACAGGCCAGCGCCTGTTCGACGCCCATTTTCTCGGTTGCGGACCAGTAGGTTTCAATGTCGTCAATCGGCGGTGGCACCAGCCCCAATTTGCCGCGACGGAGGTTGACGAAGCTCTGCTGCAAGGTCGTGAACAAACGACGTGCCTCTTCATTGCTTTCAGCGGCCACGACATTGAGCGCAAGCATCGCGTACGGCGCCTGGAATCGTGCGGAGGGGCGAAACTCGCGCCGATAAATATCGAGCGCCTGCGTCATCGCGTCCGGGGCGAAATGCGAGGCGAATGCGAATGACAGGCCGAGCGTGGCAGCGAGGCGCGCACTGAACAGGCTCGAACCGAGCAGCCAGACCGGAACATCGACGCCCGCGCCGGGCACAGCGCGCACGAGCTGATCAGGGGTTGCCGGTTCGAAGTAGCCGAGCAATTCGATCACGTCGTTGGGAAAAGCTTCGGCGCCATCGAAGTAGCGACGCAAAGCCCGTGCTGTCGCCTGATCGGTACCCGGGGCACGGCCGAGGCCGAGATCGATGCGTCCCGGATACAGCGATGCAAGCGTGCCGAACTGCTCGGCAACCTGCAGCGGCGCGTGATTGGGCAGCATCACGCCGCCCGAGCCTACGCGAATCGTCGACGTGCCGCCGGCGACGTAACCGATCAACACCGCCGTCGCCGCACTCGCAATGCCGGGCATGTTGTGGTGCTCGGCGAGCCAGTAGCGCAGATAGCCGAGGCGTTCGGCGTTACGCGCGAGATCGAGCGTGTTGCGAAACGATTGCGCTGCATCGCTGCCACTGCATACGGGCGCAAGATCGAGCACGGAAATCGGAATCATGGACTACCTCGAATGAATCACTGAGCGAAACATGGGGGCAACGTTGCCAATTCCGAAGGCAGCCCCGGGTATGATCGTGCCGCATTCACTGATCATCAGGACAACATGATCACCGACCACAATCCGCAGGCGAGCCAGATGGGCGACGAGTCGATGGCGCGCACTCTCATCTTCCAGGCGCAGGCGATCTGGCCACAGGAACGCGCGTTGTTCGATCGTTATGGATTGTCGGGACGCCTGCGCATTCTCGATCTGGGATGCGGCACAGGCGAGATCACGCGCCGACTGGCCGAACGCTACCCTGAGGCCAAGGTTGTCGGCGTCGATATTCTCGATGGCAACCTTGCGATCGCTCGGCGCGACAATGGCGCGTTCGGCGAGCGCGTGCGGTACGAGATCGGTGATGCGTTTGCGCTGACGTACGCGGAGCAGTCGTTCGATCTCGTCGTGTGCCGTCACATGTCGCAGGCGGTGCCAGATTTTCCGCGCGTGCTTGACGAAATCGGCCGCATGCTCAAACGCGGCGGCTGGCTGCACCTGTTGTCCGAAGACTACGCGATGTTGCGCATGCCGCGTGGTGCGCGCGATCCGGACCGCTTCTGGGTCGACACCGTGCTGCCCTATCTCGAAAGCATCGACTGCGACGGGCGCGTCGGCCGCCATTCGCCTGCCCTGCTCGACCAACGCGGTTACACGAACCTCGCGGTCGACTACGTGATCGTCGATACGCTGCGGGTCCCGCGCGCGACGTTCGCCGGCATTCTCATCGCATGGCGCGATGGCTATGTCGAGCCACTCGCCGAAGCAAGCGGACGCGATCCAACCGAGGTGCGCGCGGATTTCGACGCGATGATCGCGGCAATCGAAACACCACCCTCCTATGTGGTCTGGCACGTGCCGGTGGTGTCGGGCCGGCGCAGCTAGAAGCGGACTTGCCTGACACGCACGTGGTGACTTCAACGTCGCTGCCGTCGTGAATCCACAAGACACCGACGCACGCGTACGGCAGAATCCGCCGCCGCATCGACCATACGAGACTTCCACCATGCAGGACCTCACCCAAGGTTCGATTTCGAATCACCTCATGCGTCTGGCCGCACCGATTGCGATCGGCATGCTGTTCCAGACCTTGTACGTGCTGATCGATCTTTATTTCGTGGCGCAGCTTGGCGACGCTTCGATCGCAGGTGTCAGCACGGCCGGCAACCTGCAGTTCATCGTCA
>JBBRZD010000127.1:0-8553 GCA_038237055.1 Lysobacterales bacterium
GATGCTCGCGCCGGCAGCGCGAGCATCGGCAACAACATCGTGTGCTCGTCGGGTGCGCTTTTGCGCGGCGACACCGTTCGAATCATTCACCAAATGTATCAAGGGCTATCGAAGCCGTTGGCGAAGATCACGTCGTCTCCGCCGACAGTTAGCGTGATGCCGTCGAACCATGCGTTCGTCGGTGCGCCGGATGGGCCGTTTTCCTCAGCGACCAGCGTCACGGCGATCGAACTGGTGTAGGTAAAGTCCTGTGCCGTCACTTCGATGTAAGCGGGCGTCGCGGGCCTGCTCCAGCTGTTGCTGTTGGAGAGCGTCTTCGTACCGGATGCGTCGGGCGCGCCGTTGGTGCAACCCTCGCCTCCACTCTTGCGATATTCCCAATGGAGTTCGGCGAGGTCACCACCCGTGACCGCGGTGCCGGTACCGTGGCCCCAGCCGTTGAGCGCATAGATGCCCGGACCCGGGAGGTGCACGCACTGCACGAGGGCACCGAAGCGTGTTCCCGTACCCGCGTTGGCAGACGAAGAAACATGCATGGAGCCCGAGCCTGCGGGCCCGCTCACGTTACGGGTGGCGTCCCAAGTCGCCAGACCGGGCAAACTCACGCTCCAAAGCCGCAGGTCGGCGTCAAAATCGGAATTGAGCACAAGCGGTTGCAGCGTCTGCCGCTCGATCGCGCCGAGGTCGCGCGTGAAGAAATTCACGATCGGCAGGTCGACGTCGCGCGGATTGCCATACAAGTCCGTCGAGTCGCCGTCGACGCTCACGCTGTAGTCGATGGCCGGCGATCCGGCGATTAGCGAGTAATCACCATGCGCGGGATCGACGAAGCGTGGGTCCTGCTCGGTGACATACGGCGTGTTGCCGCCGTCGACCGAATCGCGCTCGCTGACCATGACGTCGAGCAGATCGAGCGGCGGCCCGCCGGTGAGGTCCAGCGTCGTCTTGCCCGGTTGCCAAATGATCGAGCGATACAACTGGTCGGCGTCCGCATAGGGGTTGCCGAAGCGCATCACCGTGTTGGCGGCAATCGCGTTACCGGCGATCGTTGTGTTTTGCAGCGAGATCACGCCGTTGTCCCCGGCAGAGATCAGGTAGCTCGACGTCGTGTTGCCGGTGATCGAGACGTGGTGCGTCTCGAACCCCTGGCCGCCATCTCCGCCATCGCCGCGGAACACGTACTGGCCGGTATTGCCCTCGAACGTCATGCGATGGAAATGCGTGAAGCCATACGCACTGACCTGGACGATACCGCCAACCGGTTGCGATGCGTCGTCTATTGCGACATTGCCGACGATGCTCCCACACGGCTTGCCGACAGGGCAGTTGATCGATCCGAGCGGGCGATGTGCGGGGTCGTTGAAGAAAACACCTACGGAGAAGCCGCAAGAATCACGCACCGCTATGGCGGCGGCGTGTGGCGCGATATTTTCCTCGAAGTAGGCATACCACGCGTTCAATGATGCATATCCGCACAGGCCACCGCCGGCGCGCCCAAGGTAAACACCGCCGCCATCGTCGAGACCGCTGTTACCGTTGATTCGCATCGGCCGCGCCGGATCGGTCGAGAACAACTGCAGTTGGGCGATGTCGTCGCTGCCCATCACTGCGACGCCCCCGCCCCGGCGCGCTGAGTTGAGATAAATCGCTCCCGCGTTGCCGAAGCCGGTGCTGCCCAGATACGTATAGGCCTTTCTGCTCGCGGACGTCACGAGCAGTCCACCGCCGTAGCCGCCGACCCACTCGTTCAAGGGTGGCGTCAGGACGCCCTGCGCTTCGTTGTTGGCAATGTAGCTGTCGGGCTGTGTCATCGTCATCTCGGTGCCGTCGTTGACGACGCCACCGCCGTTGTAGCGAGCGGTATTGCCGACGATCTCGACGTCCTCGCCGATCACGAGTTCCGCGTGGGTGTCGGTGCCCTGCGCGTAGATGCCGCCGCCGTAGCCGGCGGTGTTCTGCGTCACCGCGCAATGGTTGAGTTCGAGGAGGCCGTCACCCTTGAAGTAGATTCCGCCGCCCTTGCCGCTGCCGTCCTCGTCGCCGTGCTGGATCGTCAGGTACGACAGCCGTACGAGACCGCCGGTACTGGCCGTTATGCGGAATACCGGATCGGTGATGCCACCGGCGCCGTCGATGATGGTGTGGCTGCCATCGCTTGCGGCCTGCGAGCAATCGGCGAAGCCGCCGACAATGTCGAGCTGCTGGCTGGCCGTGAAGACGATCGCCTGCGCGGTGTAGTCCTGGTTGGAGGCGACGTGGATCGTGTCCCCACCCGGATGCGCCTCTGCGGCGGCGGCCGCTGCCGCGATCGTGGTGTGTGTGCAGGCACCATCAGCGCCGACGGTGTAGATGGCCGCATGCGCCGTCGCGAACGACAGGATCGACGCCAATGGAACGAAAAAGTAGCGAGTGAACATGAGAATTTTCTCCCGGATGCCTTGCTGGCAATCCGAGTAACGCCATTCGATCGCTTCGCCTGCCACGAAGCCCGCATCCGCATGCCAGATCGCCGGCTGCACTGGGTCATCCGACCGATCGCTTCGCACAGCGTCATGGCACACCACATGCGCCTGCGGTTCGCCGGATCGGCTTTGAGGCCGCACGGATTACAGCGTCGCACCCGTTGCGAAGGGAGATCGCGCATTTCGCGAGGCGCGATGGCACGATGGCACGATGGCACGCCAAAAGGCGTTACTCGGACAGTCCCCGCCGCCGCCTCAAGGCGTGCGGTCACCGCAGAGCTGAGGAGCAAATTTACATGAAACGATCAAGAAACCCCGGCATCCACGCCCTCGTCAACCGCGGACTGACCGACACGGTCGAGTCGATCAGCGCCGCGCCAATGCCCTACCCGGCCCGCGGGCCGGGCATGCGTGCACGACTTCCGAAGGTGGTCTGGTGCCTTGGGTTCTTCTGCGCGTGGAGCGGTGTGGCGGGCGCGACCGATCGCGTCGTGTCCACCTGCACCGAGTCGGCCTTCAAGACGGCGTTCACCGCGGTGAACACCGGGAGTGGCGGCACGATCACCTTCAGTTGTCCGTCCGTCGCAACGATTCCATTGACCGGCGTCGCACCGGCGAACTACTACGTCGACAATGACGTCACCATGGTCATCGACGGCGGCAACAAGATTACGTTCGACGGTGCCAACACGTATGCCTTCTTCCAGATCTACGGCGGCGGAAATCTGACGTTGAAGAACCTGACGGTCCGTGGCGGCCAGTTCAACGCTACGCATCCGATTGAAGCGCTCGGCGGTGGAATCACGCTGGATCACGTGACAGCCACCAACAACAACGCCAAGAGCAGCGTGGTCTATGCTTCGGGTTCAACCGTCATCACCAACAGCACGTTTTCCCATAACAGCATCGTCAACGCGACCAATAGCAGCGACTACGCCGGCGCCGCAGTGCGCAACGTTGGCGGCACGGTGCGGATTTCGGGTTCGACGTTCGATCACAACACCATCAAAACAAGTGGCGCCGTCATCACAAGCCCCGGCAACGGGGGCGCCATCAGCAACGAATCGAACGGATTGCTCTACGTCAACAACAGCTCGTTCACAGCGAACAGCGCCTTCGATGGCGGCGCCATCCGGGGCGATTCGAGCAGCGACGGGAAGATTCACATCAGAAGCTCGACATTCACCGGCAACAAAGCCCTTTACGGTGGGGCCATCGAAAACTTCGGTAATGAGCTCAGACTGGACTACGACCAGTTCAACACCAACGCAGCCACCAATATTGGCGGTGCGCTATGGAACCTAAGCGGCCTCGTTTTCATGAACGGGAGCGAATTCACCGGCAATACCGCTGTCGCAACGGGCGGGGCGGTACATTGCGACGGGAACAGCTTATACGTGTCCTCTTCAACGTTTTCGGGCAACACGTCGAATGCCACGAATACCGATACCTCGCATGAAGGCGGCGCGATCTACAGCGCCTGCTACACGGTCATCACCAATTCCACCTTCTACAACAATTCGGCGCTGGACTCGATCGGCGGCGCGATCTCCCTGACAGGCAACCTGTTCGCGGGCATCAATAGCGCGACCATTGTCGCGAACCATGCACTGGAGGGTGCCGCCATCAGCAGCAACAATGGATTTTCAGGTGGGCCACGATTGGGCGCGTTGATTTTCTCGGGCAACACCCATGGCCACAGTTGTTCCGGGGGACCGTACACGAGCGTTGGCCGCAGCCTGGCGGACGACTCGGATTGCGGCATCCTGGACGCCGCGACCGACAACCCCAACGTCACCCTGACGATGGGTGCATTCACCAACAACGGCGGCCCGACACGGACGATCCTGCCGCCGGCCATCGCAACGAACAACATTCCTCTCCCGGAGTGCAGCTTCGCCACCGATCAGCGCGGAGCACTTCGCCAGCCCTCGCCGCCTGGCGGAAAATGCGACAGTGGCGCGGTGGAGGTCGGTGGCGTGATTGACAAGATCTTTACGGATGGATTTGAATTGCCCTAGCAGGCCGCCGAAATACCGCCAGCGTGGATTTGATCCATGCGCTCGACCAGCAGAGGTCTTCCTGGTCGAATCTCCCGAGCAACGGCCGCCGGCTGGAGCCGCTTCGTTCCCGGGAAACACCGAAACCTTTCAAGGAATGCCAAGACCGTCGCAAGATCGCGGCGGCATCATGCTTGTCGGTGGATGAGCCCTGCACCAGAGGCTTCCGAGGCAGATGCTCAATCGGCGTGGCCGCCTTTCGCGAGGAGCGCCAGTTCGGACAGCATGGCGGGATCGGACGGCTGAGGCTTCGCACTGATCGCGAGTGCCTCCAATGCGGCGCGACGTGCGTCGTCGAAGCGGCGTTCGCGCGCCGATGCGCGCGCCTGCAAAACGAGCATCGAGAACAGCGTTGTTTTCTCGTCGGGTGTCTTGCGCTTTTGCGCGGCGACGACATCGCCAGCAAGATCGAGCGCTTCGCGATTGCGGCCGAGTCCGGACAGCGCGAGCGCGCGCTGGAACGGCGCGAAGCGCGAGTCCTTCGAGTCGCCGCTCCCGTTGCGTGCGGCAATTGCGAGCAGTTCGTCGGTCGTCACCAGCGCGTCGGCGTAGCGTGCCTGCTTGACCTGGATACGGGCCAGAACGCCGAGCGGACCGATCATCTGCGCGCTGCCTGCGCCGGACAGCTCTCGCTGCATCGCGACCGACTCCTCGACATTGGTGCGCGCGCCGTCCAGATCACCCTGCGCCGCGAGGATCTGCGACAGCGAACCGACCAGGCGAGGACACACGTTGTGGCGGATGTGTTCGCGCTGGCAGATGCGGACGCCTTCCTCGAACGCGGCGCGGGCCTCGTCGCGCCGCGCCTGCCCTGAACGCAGCCGGCCAAGTGCGGCAAGCGAGTTCAGCGTGTCCGGATGCGCGTCGCCGAACAACGCGCGGCGCATCGCGAGTGCGCGCAGGACGTAAGGCTCGGCTTCTTCATAGCGCGCCTTCGCAACGAGGAAGCTGCCGTAGATGCCGACCGTCGACGCCACGTCCGGATGGGGCCGCACGTAGAGCCGTTCGGCGACAGTGATCGCTTCCCGATAGGCGGCGTCGGCGCGCTGCAGGTCGCCGCTGAACTCTGCGGCGAGCGCGATAGACGACAGCAGATCGATCGCCTCGCGCGGAGTGTCGGGCTGCAACTTCCAGCGCGCCCATGCCGCTTCCGCGAGGGTAAGTCCCTGCGCGAACTTCTGCGCATTGACAAGATCACGCGCGCGCGCCGCATCGCCGCGCAGGAGCAGCAACTCGCGTCCGTCCGCGACACGCTCGGCGAGCGCACGCGCGTCGAGGGCGACGGCCTGCGCCTCGTCGCTGCGGTTCGAGCCCGACAGCGCATCGGACAGCACGAGCAGCGCCCCTACAGAATCGGCGCCGCCGCGCGCGACCAGCGACGCGCGCACCGGCCCGAGCAGCGCGATGGCTTCGTTCGGCTTGGCCTGCGCAACGTACGCGCTCGCGCGCAACACGCGCAGGCGCAGGCGCACGTCATTCGACGGCGCGGGCAGCTGGTCGAGGTCGGCCGTCGCGCGATCGAGCAGCGCCTGTTCGCGCTCGTTGGCGCCGATCGCGCCACTGACCTTCGCCAACGCGAGCAACAGTTCGACGCGGGTATCGCCGGCGAGCTTCGAATCGCGCAGCAACTTGTCGCCGGCATCGTCGACGAGTTGCTCGACGGTCGGCCGTCGCTCGCGCGGGACATCCGCCTGCGCCGCATCGAACACGGAGACGAGGAAGTCGCGCACGTTTTCCGCATGCTGCGTCTGACGGTTCGCGCGGGCGGCCTCCTCGTGCGCTACGCGCGCCTGCCACAGCGCGAAACCCAGCGCTGCAACCAGCGCGACGAGGAAAGCGATGCTGACGGCGACCCCGCCGCGATGTCGCGCAACGAAACGACGCGTGCGGTACGAGCGCGTCTGCGGCCGCGCATGCACCGGGCGTCCTTCGAGCACGCGAGCAATTTCATCGGCGAACGCGCCAGCCGATGCGTAGCGTCGCGCCGGGTCCGTTTCAGTGGCCATCGTGACGATGGCATCGAGGTCGCCGTGCAGACGTCGCCTTGTCTGCGGCGGGCACACGGCACCCGCTTCTCGCGCGGTCGTGGAGAGGTTGAGCTGCGTGTCGCGATCGTGGCGGCGCTCGCCTGTCAGCAGTTCGCCGAGCACGATGCCGAGCGCGTACACATCGGTGGCGGTCGTGATGGCGCCGCCGTCGACTTGCTCGGGCGCCGCGTACGCCGGCGTGAACGCCTGCAGCACGGTCGCATCCGGTCCGGTCTCGTCGGCGAGCAGCTTGGCGATGCCGAAATCGAGCAGCTTGACCTCGCCCTCCGCAGTCACCAGCACGTTCGACGGCTTGATGTCGCGGTGCACGATCAGCGCGCGGTGCGCGGCATCGACTGCGCGACACACCGTCGCGAACATCTTCAGGCACTCGGGCGTGCCGAGCGCATTCGCGCGCGCGAAATCGGTGAGCGGCACGCCGTCGACGAGCTCGAGCGCGATGTAGGCGAGACCCTCGGGCGTGAGTCCACCCTCGATCATCCGCGCGATGTTCGGATGCTGCAGGCGGATCAGCACGCGCTGCTCGCGTCCGAAGCGGCGCCGCGCTTCAGGGCTCAGGAGATTCTGGCGCAGCAGTTTCAACGCGACGCGCTGGCTTGCACCTTCCACTTCGCGGCGCGCTTCGAACACCGTCGATGAGCCGCCTTCGCCAATCACCCGCACTATCTCGAACGGGCCGATGCGGCTGCCCGTTGGCAACGACGGCGATGGCGGAGAATCGCCGATTGCGCGCGCGAGATCATCGAGACGTCCGCTCGACAACGAATCGTCGTCCGCAGCGTCCGCACGCAACATCGACTCGACACGGGCGCGCAGGGCCACGTCCGCACAATGCGCATCGAGAAAATCGGCACGCTCGACCGGTGCGAGCGCCAGCGCCATCTCGAACAGTTCGCGCAAGTCGGTCGACTGTGAGCTCATGGCCGGTCCGGATGATGCAGGCGTTTGCGCTTGGCTGCCTTAGTCACGTTCCTCTTCGAGTTCGGTCTTGATGAAGGCGCGCGCGAAGCGCCAGTCGCGCGCGACGGTGCGCGCCGCGATCCCAAGTGCCTCTGCCGCCTGTTCATGCTCCAGACCTGCGAAGCACACCAGTTCGACGACGCGCGCGGCGCGCGCATCGACGACCTCGAGTTTCTGCATTGCCTGGTCGAGGTCGAGTGCCTGCTCTGCGCTGTCGAGCGCAAGACGCCAATCGCTGCCGGTCAACGTTGTCCGTACCCAATCGCCGCCGGCGCGTGCGCGCAAGCGGCTACGTGCGCGATCCGTGAGCAGATGCCGCATGGCAGTCGCCGCATAGGTGAAGAACTGGTTGGGATGCGCGAACACGAGTTCGCGATCTCCGCCGATGCGCAGGTAAAGTTCGTGCACGAGCGCGGTTGCGTCGAGCGTGTGCCGACCGGCACCAAGCTGACGCCCGGCCATCGCCTTGAGGCGATCGTAAACCTGCGCGAACAACGCGTCGGTCTCGAGTGCCGCTGGTTCGCCGTCGTGTTGCATCGCGTTCCCCACCGCCGTCGCGGGAGTCTAGCGCAGCTGCTGCGTTGGCGCGCACTGGCGGAATGGCGATCCTGTTGGCCCGCGCGGATCGAATCCTTCGATGAGGATCTCGGCGGCCCGTCGCTCAGGAGACCTGCTCATGAAGACCGTACGCCACTCGTTGAAAAACAGAGCTGAGGAATAAAGGAATCGGATTCATTTGTGAGACTGGAAAAATTAACCTGGCCCCTATTCCGCAGCTGGTGTCCGTTCTGCAATCTGCAATTGTCCAATCTGCGCAAGATCCAGCAGAATCTCAAGGAACTCGGCTACCAGATGATCGCAATCAGCGGTCGGAGGGGACGGAGGGGACGGAGGCTGAGGTATCCCCACGAAACGATCAGCGAGATCAGCAACTTAGATTGATCGCACAGGAAACTGTGCGCGCATGACGCGGTCCAGTCCTTTCGGTTACCAGACCACGAGGACGGTGCGCCATGCACGCAA
>JBBRZD010000128.1:0-8545 GCA_038237055.1 Lysobacterales bacterium
AACCGGTGCCTCAAATTGATTCCATAGACACGAACTGCGCCATGCCCATTATCAGCAACTGGAATCGTTACGAATGCCCGCCCAGGCGTAAGCCGAACTCCATTGTGAGCAAAGCTGCAACCGGCAACCGGCAACCAGAATGATCGCTCCTGCTAGAAAATGGCGAGCTCGATGAAGTCGCACGCTAAGCCGCCGCCCTCGCCTGCCTCATCAACAACGCCAGCATCGCCGCGAGCTTGTCGCGCATCTCGCGCCGATCGACGATCATATCGATCGCACCATGCTCAACGAGAAATTCCGAACGCTGAAATCCTTCTGGCAATGTCTCGCGCACGGTCTGCTCGATCACACGTGGACCAGCAAAGCCGATCAGCGCTTTCGGTTCGCCGATGTTGATGTCGCCGAGCATGCCGAGGCTGGCGGAGACACCGCCGGTAGTCGGATGCGTCAGCACGGAAATGTAGGGCACGCCCGCTTCGCGCATGCGCGCGAGCGCAGCAGAGGTCTTGGCCATCTGCATCAGCGAGAACAGACCTTCCTGCATGCGTGCGCCGCCGGTCGCTGAGAAGCACACGAGCGGTATTTTTTCCGCCAGCGCGAGTTCGGCTGCGCGCGTGAATTTCTCGCCGACGACCGAACCCATCGATCCGCCCATGAAGGCGAAGTCGAAGGCCACCGCAGCCAGCGGGTGTGACTTCAGCGCGCCGCGCATCGCGACCAGCGCGTCTTTCTCGCCGGTCTGTTTCTGCGACGCGACGATGCGATCCTTGTACTTCTTCGAGTCGCGGAACTTGAGCGGATCAGTCGGTTCGAGCGAAGCCCACAGCTCCTGCGAGCTGCCTTCGTCGAAGAAGGCGGCGAGACGCGCACGCGCACGGATCGCGTGATGATGGCCACATTTGGGGCAGACCATCAGCGCGGCTTCGAGTTCAGGCCCGTATAGCACCGCGCCGCAGCCGTCGCACTTTTCCCACAGGCCTTCGGGGACCTTGCCCTTGTTTGCGATCGATGCGCGAGTGCGCGGGCCGACCAGTTTCTGCAACCAATTCATGTCGTAGACCTCTCCCGTATCGAGCGGTGGCCGCAGTTCAGGCGGCAGCGACTCGGGGCTTGATTCGGATTCGTGATTAGCCGGCATGTCCGGCATGCGCATCGAGCGCGGCGCGGATTGGCGCCAGGAACGCCTGCGCGCGTGCGCAGGCATCGTTTGCATCCACCGCTTCTGCAAGGCGCTCGACCAGGGCACTGCCGATCACGACCGCATCGGCAAACTCACCGATTGCGCACGCGGAACCTGCGTCGCGCACGCCGAAGCCGACAGCGACCGGTGTACGCGCGCCCTGCCTGATCGATGTGACGCGCTCGCGCACATTGCCCATGCTGAGTCGATCCGCGCCGGTAATGCCGGCGAACGAGACGTAGTATAGAAAACCTTGCGCTGCAGCGCAGACGCGCGCCAGCCGTTCGTCCGTGGTAGTGGGCGCGGCGAGGAAGATCTGCTGCAACCCCACGTTGCGCAATGGCGCGACCGCCTCCACTTCCTCGATCGGGCAATCGACCAGCAGCACGCCATCGACACCGGCTTCGAGGGCTCCTTGCGCAAAACGCTTCGTGCCATGAATCTCGACTGGATTCATGTAACCCATCAACACGACCGGCGTGTTCGCGTCACGCGCACGGAATTCGCGCACCCAGCCGAAAATCTGATTCAAGCCGACGCCCTTGCCGAGCGCGCGTTCGCTCGCGTGCTGGATCACCGGGCCGTCGGCCATCGGATCCGAAAACGGGACGCCGAGTTCGATGAGGTCGGCACCGGCATCAACCAGCGCATGCATCAAGGCGACCGTTGCATTGGGCAGCGGATCGCCGGCAGTGACAAACGGAATCAGGCCGGTGCGACCCTTTGATTTCAATTCCGCGAAGCGCAGGTCAATGCGGCTCACAGCGAGATTCCTTCGAGATTGGCAATCGTCTGTACATCCTTGTCACCGCGACCGGAGAGGTTGCAAAGGATCAACTTGTCCTTCGGCAGTTCACGCGCAAGCTTGATCGCCTGCGCGATTGCGTGGCTGGATTCGAGTGCGGCGAGGATGCCTTCGGTGAGTGCGAGTTCGTGGAATGCCGCAAGCGCCTCGTCGTCGGTGACGCCGACATAGGTCGCACGACCGCTGTCCTTCAAAAACGCATGCTCGGGACCGACACCGGGATAGTCGAGTCCGGCGGAAACCGAGTGAGTCTCGGTGATCTGGCCGTTGTCGTCGCACAGGACATAGGTGCGATTGCCGTGCAGCACGCCTGGACGACCCGCTGCGAGCGACGCTGCGTGATGGCCGGTAGCGATGCCTTCGCCCGCGGCTTCGGCGCCGACGATCGCAACGTCGCGATCATTGAGGAACGCATGGAACAAGCCGATCGCATTCGAGCCGCCGCCCACGCAGGCGGTCAAGACGTCAGGTAGTCGGCCGTACTGTTCGAGCATCTGTGCACGCGCCTCACGACCGACGACCGCATTGAAATCACGCACCATCTCCGGATACGGATGCGGCCCGGCAACCGTGCCGATAATGTAGAACGTGTCGGCGACATTGCTGACCCAGTCGCGCATCGCTTCGTTGAGCGCGTCCTTGAGCGTCTTCGAGCCGGAGGTGACCGGCACGACCTGCGCGCCGAGCAGCTTCATGCGATAGACGTTGATCGCCTGACGTTCGATGTCGACCGAGCCCATGTAGACAACGCACTCGAGGCCAAAGCGCGCGCACACGGTCGCGGTGGCCACGCCATGCTGTCCCGCACCGGTCTCGGCGATGACGCGGCGCTTGCCCATGTGACGCGCAACGAGGCCTTGTCCGATCGTGTTGTTGATCTTGTGCGCGCCAGTGTGATTGAGGTCCTCGCGCTTGAGCAGGATCTGCGCACCACCGATCTTCCTGGACAGGCGTTCCGCGTGATAGATCGGCGATGGGCGACCGACGTAATGCTTGAGATCGCGTTCGAACTCGGCGATGAACGCCGGATCGTCGCGAAGCGCATGGTAGGCACGCGTGAGTTCGGCCAGCGGCGCGATCAGCGTCTCGGCAACGTACGAACCACCGTAGTCGCCGAAGCGGCCACGCGCATCGGGATAGGCGAAATAGTCTTCAATCTGGTCCATTGTTCTCTCAGGAAGTTGTTGCGTTGTCTGCGGCCTGCACCGCTTCGACGAAGCGACGCATCGTCGCTGCATGCTTGATGCCGGGTGCCGATTCGATACCGCTGGATACGTCGACCGCATAGGGTCGCACAGCGGCTATCGCGCGCGCCACGTTGTCGGGATCGAGTCCGCCTGCGAGCACGACCGGACGACCGATATTGTGCGGTACGCGCGACCACTCGAACGCTTCGCCACTGCCACCCATGGCACCGCCCGCGTGGCTGTCGAGCAATAGGCCGGCGGCTTCAGGATGCTGAGCCGCATAGCCGATCACGTTGGTGACCGAGCCCATCGGTATGGCCTTGAAGTACGGTCGCGCGAAGCCCGCTACAAATTCGGCCGATTCATTGCCGTGAAATTGCAGGTTGTCCGGCTGCACCGCCGCGATCACTTCCTCGATCCAGCTGGATTCATCATCCATGAACAAGGCGACGACCGTCACGAACAGCGGCAATGAGCGCCGGATTGCACACGCCTGGCTTATGTCGACGAAGCGCGGGCTATTGCGAGTGAACACGAGACCGATGGCGTCGACGCCGAGCGCGGCCGCAAGGCCCGCGTCTTCGGCGCGGGTGATGCCGCAGAATTTGATGCGCGTCCTCGGCATGTTCAAAGCGTGACCTCGGCAGGAAGTTCCCATTCTTTCGGGTAGCGCGGCGCAAGAAAGGCCAGTCCGGAGGCCGGCGCGGTAGGCCCGGCAACATTACGATCGCGCCCTTGCAGCAACGCGGCCAGCCATTGCGGGTCACGTTCACCACGACCAATCGGCAGCAGCGAACCGACGATGTTGCGCACCATGTGATGCAGGAACGCATTTGCCTCGATCTCGATCGAAACTTCCTCGCCCGTACGCGTGACCGATATCTCACGCACGTTGCGCATCGGAGATTTCGCCTGGCACGCTGCCGTGCGGAACGCGCTGAAATCGTGCTCGCCAATCAAGGCCTGCGCCGCCTGTTGCATGGGCTCTACATCCAGCGGGGTGCGCTCCCAGGTTACGAAGCGGGCACGCAACGCCGGCCGGATCGGACGATTGAGGATCAAATAGCGATAACGCCGTGCGCGAGCGCCGAAGCGTGCGTGGAAGTCATCGGCCACGCGTTGCGCCCACAATACGGCGACATCGGGGGCCAGACGCGAAGTTGCACCGAGCACCCATGCACGATCACTGCGCTCGGACACACTGTCGAAATGGACGACCTGGCAGCGCGCATGCACGCCTGCATCGGTACGTCCGGCGCAGGTCACCTGAACCGGATGCGCCGCAACGAACGACAATGCCGTCTCGACATCGCCTTGAACGCTGCGTACGTGCGACAGGCGCTGCCAGCCGAAAAAATCGGTGCCGTCGTATTCGATGCCGAGGGCGATGCGCAATTGCGGTCCCGGAGAAAAGGAGGCCATTCTAGCGTGCGTAATCACTTGCACACTCCTGCAATGCTACCGGGGAGTCTGCGGAAAGCGTTCGTCGGCGTCGAAAAGGCCAGCGGACCGCATCCATGGCCATAAAAAAAGGCCCGGCGAACCGGGCCTTTCAGGATGGCGAACTTCGCGACACCGCGCGAGATGCCCCGGATTGCGCCGGGGGACATCCCGCTAATATCAGCGGATTTCGGCTATCAGGCGATGCGCCTCGGCTTTCTGCGCGTCGGTGCCCTCGGTAACCACTTCCTCCAGCATCGAACGGGCACCTTCCGGATCGCCCATATCCATGTAGGCCTTGGCCAGATCGAGCTTGGTGCCGATCGCATCGTCGCCGTGGAAGAAATCGTCGTCCAGATCGACCGCCTTGGGCGCAGCATCTGCGGTCACATGGTTGGAATGGGTCACGGGCTCATCGAGGTCCAGCGGCGGCAAGGTGAAGTTGAAGCTCTCGTCATGCTTGGCGAGCGAACTTGCAGCCGGAAAGTCACCATGACCGATGTTGAAACCCAGATCCTCATCGGGTGGCGCGCTCACGTGCGTTTCGACATGTGGTTGCAAGCGACTCGGTGCTGTCACGAATTCCTCATGGTGACTATCCAGTAGCGGGTGTTCGAACGTATCCGCATGTGCGCTGGCAATCGTCGCATCGCCGTCGTCGTAGTGTGCGGCATCGGAGAACAGCGGATTGCTGGGCGCAAGCTCCTGTCCCATTGCTTGTGCTTCGAGCCATTCCGGTTGATGTGCATCTTCTATATGCGCATGCATATCGGTCGCGGCGTCTTCGAACTTCGCGACATCGCGTTCAGCGTAGTAAAGGCTCAACAACTCCAGATGCAGGCCGACATTCGATGGATCAAGTTGCATCTGCTCGCGCAGACTCGCCTCCTCCGCCTCAATCGAGCCAGGCGCGCCGGCCGGACGCAGCGGCGACTGACCGAAAGAATCAGCGATCGAACCACGACCAGCGACTGCGGAAGCTGGGGTTCTCTTGCGCATGCCAAGCAAGCCGCCCAGCAACAACAAGATACCTGCACCAAGCGCAGCGGGCTTGACCCACGACGCTTCGTACCATTCCGCATCCGCTACTGAAGGAGCATGAACGCTGCTGGTCTTTGGCGGTGCAGGCGTGGTCGCCTTCGGCGCAGGGATTACGGGAGTTGGCGTCGGCGTCTCGGTCAACGGTGTGGTGGTCGAGACCGGAGTCGTTGGAGTGGCCGGTGCGGGGACAGGTGTTGGCGTTGTCGGTGTAGAGCTGGGGTTCTTTGTATCCGCCACAGCAGTAGCCGGCGGAATGGTAGTCGCCGGAGTCGATGGTTTGCTCGCGCTCGCGGCCGTTGCCGGCGATGAGCCCGCCTCACCCCAGATATCCTCCTTGTCGATCTTCGCTACCGGGCCCGTCGAGGTCGCTGCAGGCGTCGATGACGTTGCGGAAACCGGAGGAGGCGTAGCAGTCACAACGGGTGGCGCCGGCTTGGGCGGCGTAGCGGCTATCGGTACAGAAGTCGACGGTGTCGGAGCTACAACGGTCGTCGATTTCACCGAACTCGCAGCCGGTTTTTCCTGCAGCTGCTTGAGCTTCTGTTGCAGATTGGCGATCTCCGAATCCTTCAGACCGATCAAACGATCGTTCTTGTCCTTGATGCCTTCAAGTTCCTTGACCCGCGATTTCAATTCACCAGACTCCTGCTCGCGCGTTGTCAGGGTTTCCTTGGTGCGCGCAAGCTCGGACTTGAGCTCAGTCGTCGCTGCGGCACTGCCGGCGCCAGCACCTGGACGATCGGCCATCGCCATGCTGTCCTTGCCGACCTTCGGAGGAACCAGGGCGAGATGCTCGTTCGCAGCCTTCCCAGTAGCAGCGGCTGACTTCGTCGGCTTGGTCGCCGCGGCAACCGGGCTGGCAGCATGCGGTTTTTCGCTGCCGGCGTCGGCGATACGTGTTGGACTCGCGCGTCCACCGCGCCAATCCTCTATTTGTGCGTGAATCTGAGCGGCGGCCTCGCTGGCCGAACCAATCGCCTTGACCTCGTCGGCCGACGGGACGCGCAAAATCGCACCACGCTTCAGTGCGTTGACGTTGTCCTTGTAGAACGCATTCGGGTTGTTCTTGAACAGAGCCAGCATCATCTGGTCGACATTCGCGCCGCTGGCTTTCGTCGCATGCGCAACGCCGGAAAGCGTTTCTCCCTCAGCGACCGGGCCGTATTCACCGGCAATCGCCTTGTGCGTTGGCATCGGGGCTGCGGGAGTGCGAGTGGGAGCCGGCTCATGCGTCGCCTTCGCTGTCGCGCGCGGAGCGGGAGCAGGCGGGGTTACCGCTACTGGCGCTTCGTGTTGCTTGACCGTGACTGGGGCCGGCGCTGCCACAACGGCGCTGGTCGTCGCACCACGTGCCGGGGCGGTTATTGGCGGGTCAAGCAAAACCGTGTATTCACGCAACAAACGGCCTTTCGGCCAGTTTGCTTCGACCAGGAAGTCGAGATAGGTGTCACGAACGGCTTCGGCGCTGGTGACCTTGATCACCATTTCGCCGTTGGCACCCTTGCCCAGCGCGAAAGTGAGCGGGACGGTGAGCCGTGACCGGTTGATGCCAACGCGCTCGAAATCCTCGGCGGCGGCAAGGTTCACCAGCAAGCCTTCGGCTTCGCCGGCGCTGCCCTGGATGATCGGAATCTCCGCGTCAAGCGGTTGATTCAATTTGGATTTGACGTGAACGGGGCCGAGGCCCAGCGCTAGCGCATTCGTTCCGCTCAGCGCGAGCGCGATCGCAAGCGACAGTTGCAGCGGTCGTTTCATCTAGGCATGCCCCCCAAAGGCGCAAAAAAGTATGTGTGTCGAGAACTTCTCGAAACTGGCTTATAACACAACCGTAACTATAGATCACAGATACGTTTTCGCAAATAGCACGCCGGCGTCACAGATAGGTTTTGACGAGCAGCTCGGCAACCTGCGCCGCATTCAGCGCCGCGCCCTTGCGGATATTATCGGAGACGATCCACAGATCCAGCCCGCGCGGATGCGAAATGTCATCACGAATACGCCCGACGAAAACCTCGTTCTTGCCGGCCGCGTGCGAAACCGGGGTCGGATAGCCCCCTGGCTGGCGCTCATCGACCACCACCACGCCCGGCGCCTTTTCTAACAGTTCGCGCGCTGCCTGTGCCGTGATCTTGTCGCGGGTTTCGATATGTACGGCCTCGGAGTGGCCATAAAACACCGGTACACGCACCGCGGTCGGGTTCACCTGGATCGTTTCGTCCTCCAGGATCTTGCGCGTCTCCCACACCATTTTCATCTCTTCCTTGGTGTAGCCGTTTTCCTGAAAGTCGTCGATCTGGGGGATCACGTTGAATGCAATCTGCACCTGGAACTTCTTCGTCTCCACGTCCTGGAAGTTGAGCAGCGCGGCGGTCTGGCTACCGAGCTCTTCAGCCCCTGAGCGACCGCCGCCCGAGACCGACTGGTAGGTTGCGACATTGATGCGCTCGATGCCGACCGCACGGTGGATCGGCGCCAGCGCAACCAGCATCTGCATCGTCGAACAATTGGGATTGGCGATGATGCCGCGCTTCGTGTATTGCGCAATCGCGTGCGGATTCACTTCGCTGACGACGAGCGGGATGTCTTCCTGATAGCGAAACTCCGACGTGTTGTCGATCACGACGGCACCGGCTGCTGCCGCGCGCGGCGCATGCACGCGCGAGACCGATCCGCCTGCAGAAAAAAACGCGATATCGATGCCGTTGAAATCGTATTCGGCAAGATTGCGCACGGTGATTTCGCGATCGTCAAACGTGATCGTGCTGCCCGCCGAGCGTTCGCTCGCGAGCGGCACCAATTTGCCGATCGGGAATTTCCGCTCTTTCAGGATGCCGAGCAGGCTTTCGCCGACCATGCCGGTCGCGCCCACGATGGCCACGTTGTATCGATTGT
>JBBRZD010000129.1:0-8502 GCA_038237055.1 Lysobacterales bacterium
CGGTCATGTATGCCGATCAGAACGCCAGCATCGGACAGGTGATAGTCCTGCACGCCGACATGGCTGTAATAGGCATTGGCCCCCACTTCATCGCGCGTGCCGTAGCCGCCGATCACGGCCCACGGTGTCAGTCCGCCGCCGGCCGCGCCTTAGAGCTGGCTGACGCCGCCAGTCAACAGCAGCTTGTTGCTACCCAGCAACGGTCGGTCAACCACTTCAACTTCCGTCGGCACCGGTCGGGCGACCGTCGTCGATTCGATTGCGGTTGCCGCATCCTGCGCCGACGCAACGACAGGAAGCGCAGCCATGGCCATCGCGCATACAAGACAGCATAGCGGAGCGAGACGAAGCCCGCGCTTGGACGTCATGGATCTTCCGCTTGAGTGCGACATGCAATGCCCGCTCCGTCGCCACAACAGCGCTGGGCGGTGCCCCTGGATCACAGCCATAATACGGACAAAACCAACCGGCGGATGCACGGCAGCGGCCGCCGTCACGATTGGCTGCATAGCGACCGGCGAAACACCCCATGCATTGCATGCTCACGGCACGCGTGCCGACTGCAGAACGGGAGGCGCGGACGCAATCCAGGACTTTCCACGCTTTCACGGGCCGCAAAAACAGCGGGCGCCCGAAGGGCCCGCTGTTTTCTCCCCAATGCGTGGCGCCTAGAACAGGTATTGCCCCGACACGCCGAACACGTTGCCCTTGCTCTGGAACTTGCCGGAGAGGTGGCTGAACGTCGATGACGTGTGGTCGATCGTGCCGTCGGCGACCCATAGGTGCGCGAAGCCCGCATCGAACTTGAGGTTTTCACTCGCACGATAGCCGAGTCCGAAAGACACCCAGGTGCGATCACCGTCCGGCACGCGCGGCGTGCGCGTCTGGTCGTTCGTCGGCGTCTGGTCGTAGGCGATGCCGGCACGCAACGTCCACTCGTCGTTCAAGCGATAGTCTCCGCCGACCGAGAAGAACCAGGTGTTATCCCAGTTGAACGCCTGTGCGTTGGTGAACGGAGCCATCGCCGCATCCGAGTAGAGGATCTTCAGCTGCTTGAAGCTCGACCAATGCGTGTAGCTGACGTCGGCACCAAAGCTCAGACGCTCGTCGACGGTGTGCCACCAGCTGCCCGTCAAGAACCACGGCGTGTCGAAGTCGGCCTGGCCTTTCTGGTTGAGGAACGCTCCACCCAGCAGAGGGAGGATGTTCGAGGGCACCAAGAATTTCGCATCGCCTTGCAGCGTATGGTTGATCTGCGAATGAAAATTGACGCCGATGCGATCCGAAGCCGTCGGCTTGACCAGCAGGCCGAGCGCAAAGCCGTAGCCCCAGTCATCGCCCTTGAGGCCGCCGAAACCATCGGCTTCTTGTGGCAGGACCGCGCCATTGGTGGGGGCCGCGAGGATGGTCCCGAAGTCGATCGCCTGGTTCAGCTCGGCGCTCGTGCGTTGCGCGATAAGGCTACCGCCGATCGAGAACATGTCGTTGATCTTGAACGAGGTCGAGAACGTGAGGTCGAGCGACTGAAGCTTGGACTCGACGCCCTCGTAGCGGACGACCGAACGATCGTCGTAGCTGGTCTCGAAACCGAAGGGTGCGCCAATGGAGACGCCCATCGCCCATTGATCGTTCACCTTGTGCGTGAGATAAATGGCCGGCACCGGTTTGGTCACGCCACCGTTGCCACCATCGCCACCGCTGAGCGGGCGACCGAGGAAATCGGTGCCGCTACCGTTGAACTTCGTCGCGAAGTTGATCACGTTGAGGTCGGCCTGCGCGCAATTGGCATTGCCGAGGTCGCCGAGGGCGGCGGAGTTGTTGACGACCACCGAGCAATCGCCCGGCGCTGATCCCGAACCGGCAAACGAACGGCCCAGTCCCTGCACGCTGTTTTCCTTCAGCTGGAAACCGCTGGCCTGCGCATTCTGGCCTGCCAATGCGGCGGCTAGCGCCAGCGGCAGTGCAGCGAGCGAAGGGGCGAGCCAGATCCGACGAGTATTACGCTGCATACAACGCTCCTTCTTGCAAACGGTTTCTTTGCGGGTTTGTAACAAATTGGCCGCGATCTTAGCCCCAAAATCGGCAATCTGACCATCGTGCGCCGCCGCAATTGGCGCCAGCGCGCGATTCCGCTTGATCGGACCCACCCGCAACCCTACTCTTCCGTATGGTTCTTGCCCCGTGCGCCCTAACCTGCGGCTAACGTTTTTCCGGCCATAATCTTGGATGCGCCCCATTTTTTGCCTCCCCATCCTCCTCTTGGCCGCTGCTGGCTGGGCCAACGCCGCCAGCACGGTTCGTCTGCCAGCGTCGTTTTGTCCCGCATCGGACGCGATCTTCTGGAACGGGTTCGACGACATCGTCATTCCGAGCCAACCCTCCAATGGGAACAGCGGGGCCTATCCCGGCGACGTGATGCGGACGGTGGCCGTGTCCGGTGTAGGCAATCGCACCTACTACCTGCATCTGCCGCCAGGCTACACACCAACGCACGCGTGGCCGCTCGTGCTCGCGTTGCATGGTGCGGGCGGTGCCGGGACGGCCCCGGCGGCGGCACAACAGGCGCGTGCGGATTGGTCCGGGATCGCTGACAGCGCCGGTTTCATCGTCATTGCATCGGAGGCGAGCGGGAGCAGCGGCGGATGGATTCCAGATACCGATATTCCTGCGATGTTGGCCGAGATCGAGGATACGGCAGCGGCCTACAACGTCGAGCGTTCGCGCATTGTCGCTTGGGGGTTCTCCGCCGGCGGACACGTCGCGCATGGACTCGCGCTCACAAACACCAGCCTTTTTGCTTCATACGGCGTTAGTGCCGGCGTGCTGCGCGGATTCGCTTGCAGCGTTCCAGGGGATCCAAGCTCGCCGGCTTGCGCCACCTTCCTGCCCACCGTATCGCCAAAAATTCCGGTCGATATCCATATTGGCACCAGCGATGAGTACGGTCTATTCCCGGAATCGCAAGCGGACGTGACACGCTTCACAAGCGCCGGCTGGATGCAGGAACGCACGCTGTTCTTCAGACCGGTTGCGGGTGGACACGCCTATACGCCGGCACACCTGAACCAGATCTGGAACAACCTCTGCCCCTTCGCACTCGGCCCATAGGCGCGATCACGACGCTGCCGCGCGTTCCTTGTCGGAGAGTTGTTGCACGACCGCTCGCGCGAGATCCGCCAGACCTTCGCCACCCGAGTCCAGATGCGTATAGATCTGGCGGCGCATGCGTGGTTCCCAGTAGCGTCTGATGTGATTCGCGATGCCAGCAATTGCCGTCGCGCGATCAGGCTCCGATGCGAAGAAATTGCCGATGTCGTTCACCATCCGCACCAAGGAATCGACGCTCATGCCGCGTTCTCCCCTCGCGCGCAAGCGTCGGGCAGGCGCTGCGCGTAAACGACATGACTTTCGTCGCGCCCAAAGCCTATCAGCGTGACGCCAGTCGACTCCGCCAGCTGGATCGCGAGCGCAGTCGGCGCTGAGATCGCTACCAACATCGGGATGCCGATCGTCGCCGCCTTCTGCACCATTTCGTAGCTCGCGCGGCTGGTGATGATGAGGAAGCCTTGCTGCAGATTTTCGCCGGCGCACACCATCGCACCGATCAGCTTGTCGAGCGCGTTATGGCGACCAACGTCTTCCCTCAACACGCGCACCGTTCCGTCCGCATGCGCCCAGGCTGCCGCGTGCGTGGCACCCGTGGCGGCATTCAGCGGCTGGCGCTCGTGCAGTTGCGCCAGCGCACGATGCAAGATCGCAGCATCGATTTCAACGCCGGCAGCGACGCGCGCGGGCTGGCGCATCGCGTCCTCCAGCGCCTGCGTACCGCAGAGTCCACAACTGGTGCGTCCGGTCAGATTGCGTTGACGCGCTTGCAGCGCATCGGCGCGCGCAGCGGGTATGCGCAGACGCAGCTCGATGCCTTCGAGCAGGCTTCTCGTTTCAATCAACTCAAGTTCGTTCGCGGTTTCGATCACGCCCTCACTTAACGAAAAGCCAAGCGCGAAGTCGTCCAGATCACGCGGCGTCGCCATCATCACGACGTGCGGATGCTCCTTGTAGAGCAGCGCGACCGGCATTTCCTCGGCGATGCAGTCCTGGTCGGTCTGGCTGCGTCCGTTGCGCCAGCGGCGCACTTGGCGAAGCGCGTAGCCGGTCGAGGTGATCGACGACTCAGTCATTCGTGGGCGCATAATGGGCCTCCCGCAGCAGCTCGTCCTGTTGCTCGCTGAAAGCATGGAAGCGCTTTTGCCATTCCGACGGCTGGCTCACGCGCGTGACTTCGACCGCCGTCACCTTGTACTCGGGACAATTGGTCGCCCAGTCTGAGTTGTCGGTGGTGATCACGTTCGCGCCCGAGCCGGGGAAATGGAACGTCGTGTAGACGACGCCGGGTTGCATCCGCTCGCTGAGCAGCGCGCGCAAGACGGTTTCGCCGGCACGACTGGCAATGCCGACCCAGTCGCCGTCGACGATTCCGCGAGTCTCCGCATCCTGAGGATGCAGCTCAAGGCGATCTTCGCTGTGCCAGACGACATTGTCGGTGCGGCGTGTCTGCGCGCCGACGTTGTACTGGCTTAAGGTGCGCCCGGTAGTCAGGATCAACGGATATTTCGCATTGACTTTTTCCGTGGTCGGCACGTACTCGGTGAGCAGGAGCTTGCCCTTGCCGCGCACGAACTCGCCCACGTGCATGGTCGGCGTGCCGTCCGGATGTTCGGCGTTGCACGGCCACTGGATGCTGCCGAGCGCATCAATCCGATCGAAACTGATACCGGTGAAGGTCGGCGTAAGCCGCGCGATCTCGTCCATGATCTCGGATGCGTGCTTGTAATGCATCGGATAACCGATTGCATTCGACAACAGCTGGGTGATCTCCTAGTCCGCATAGCCTTGGCCGCCGTCGGAATTTTTCGGCTGCATCACCTTGCGTACGCGCGAGACGCGCCGCTCGGCATTGGTGAACGTGCCATCCTTTTCGAGGAAGGTCGAGCCGGGCAGGAACACGTGCGCGAACTTCGCAGTCTCGTTGAGGGACAGGTCCTGCACGACGATGCATTCCATCGCACTCAACGCCGCCGTCACGTGCTGCGTGTTCGGATCGGACTGCGCGATGTCCTCGCCCTCGATGTAGAGCGCGAGGAACTCCCCATCGAGCGCCGCCTCGAACATGTTCGGGATGCGCAGGCCAAGTTCCGACTGAAGCGAGACACCCCAGGCCTGCTCAAAACTCTCGCGCACTGCGTCTTCCGCAACATGCCGATAACCCGGGAATTCGTGCGGGAACGAACCCATGTCGCAGGAGCCCTGCACATTGTTCTGTCCGCGCAACGGATTCACGCCGACGCCCTCGCGGCCGATGTTCGCAGTCGCCATTGCAAGCTTCGCGATCGCCATCACCGCCGTCGAGCCTTGCGAATGTTCGGTCACGCCGAGGCCGTAATAGATCGCCGCGTTGCCGCCGGTTGCGTACAAGCGCGCCGCTGCGCGCACGTCGGCGGCGGGCACGCCGGTGATCATTTCCATCGCTTCCGGCGAATGCTGGGGTGTGGCCACGAAAGCACGCCAGCGCTCGAATGCATCGGGCTCGCAGCGTTCGCGCACGAAATCCTCGGCGACGAGGCCCTCGCTGACAACGACATGCGCAAGCGAATTGAGCAATGCCACATTGGTGCCGGGCTTTAGCTTGAGGTGATAGTCGGCCTGGATGTGAGGTGTGCGAACGAGGTCGATGCGCCGCGGATCAGCGACGATGAGTTTTGCTCCGGCGCGCAGGCGGCGCTTCATCTGCGACGCAAACACCGGATGGCCATCCGTCGGATTCGCGCCGATGACGAGGATCACGTCTGCCTTCATCACCGAATCGAAATTCTGCGTGCCCGCCGATTCGCCGAGGGTGTTCTTCAGCCCGTAACCTGTAGGCGAATGACATACGCGCGCGCAGGTGTCGACGTTATTGTTGCCGAATCCCGCGCGCACGAGCTTCTGCACGAGATAGGTTTCCTCGTTCGTGCAACGCGAGGAGGTGATACCGCCGATCGAATCGCGACCGTACTTCTTCTGTATGCGCTTGAACTCCGAGGCGGCGTAGGCAATTGCCTCCTCCCACGAAACTTCGCGCCAGGCTTCGGAGATCTCTTCGCGCACCATGGGTTTCAGGATGCGATCCGGATGCGTGACATAGCCCGTTGCGAAACGGCCCTTGACGCAGGAATGACCGTGGTTCGCATGGCCGTCCTTGTTTGGCACCATGCGGACCAACTGTTCGCCTTTCATCTCCGTGCGAAACGAACAACCCACGCCGCAGTACGCGCAGGTGGTAACTATGCTGTGCTCGGCCTGGCCCATCGCGACGAGCGACTTCTCCATCAGCGAACCAGTGGGGCACGCCTGCACGCAGGCACCGCATGAAACGCATTCGGAATCGAGAAAAGAATCGTTCTGGCTCGCCACCATTTTCGACAGGAATCCACGTCCCTGGATCGTCAGCGCGAGCGTTCCCTGCTGTTCGTCGCATGCGCGCACGCAGCGCGAGCAAACGATGCATTGCGCCGGATCGAAGCTGAAATACGGATTGGAATCATCCACCGGCGTGAACAGCGGGTTTGAGCGCCCTTGCTGAGAAGTGCGGCCATGGACGGCCACTGTTTGATCTTCGCGATCAACAATGAACGCATGAACATGATTGGCGACATCGAAGCCGTAACGCACTTCGTGCACGCCGATCACCGCCGCCATCTGCTGGATCTCGGTCCCGAAGCCGTTGGCGGCATCCACGCCCGCGAGCGGATGATCGGAAAGATATAGCTCCATCACGCCGCGACGCAGTTCACCGATTTTTTCGTTCTGAGTCGTCACCCTCATGCCTGCCGCGACCGGCGTCGTGCACGAAGCAGGGAAACCTTTCATGCCTTCGATCTGCACGAGGCATAGACGGCAAGAACCGAACGCATCGAGCAGTTCGGTCGCACACAGTTTCGGAATGCGGATGCCGAACTCAGCTGCTGCGCGCAATACCGATGTTCCGGCCGCCACCTTGATCTCTACGCCGTCGATCGTGAGCGCAATCTGTTCGCTCGCCGTCGCTTTGGGGGTGCCGAGATCGGTTTCGTTGATCGACAACATGATCTTCTCCTGCCTCCTTCGCGTGGCGAAGGAGGAATGACCTAAGACGGCGCAGTCTGCGCGCGTGCTTCGAAATCTTCGCTGAAGTGCTCAAGGACGCTGCGGACGGGATCCGGCGTGAGCCCTCCCAGCGCGCATAGCGAACCCAAACGCATCGTATTGCAAAGGTCCTTGAGCAGGACGACATTCTGATCGCGTTCGATGCCCGCACGGATGCGGTCGATGACCTCGACACCGCGCGTGGAGCCGATACGGCACGGCGTGCACTTGCCGCAGGATTCGACCGCACAGAATTCCATCGCATAGCGCGCCTGTTCGAGCATGTCGACGGTATCGTCGAACGCGACGATGCCGCCGTGACCGACCATCGCCCCGACCGCGGCAAACGCCTCGTAGTCGAGCACCGTGTCGAACTGCGCCTCCGGCATGTACGCGCCCAGTGGCCCGCCAACCTGGACCGCGCGAATCGGCCGGCCCGAGTACGAACCGCCGCCGTAGTCGTACAGCAATTCGCGCAAGGTCACGCCGAACGCCTTTTCAACGAGCCCGGTGCGCTTGAGGTTTCCGGCCAGCTGGATCGGCAAGGTGCCGCGCGAACGACCGACGCCGTAGTCGCGGTAGAACGCGGCCCCCTTGTCGAGAATGATGGGCACCGAGGCGAGCGAGATCACGTTGTTGATCACGGTCGGTTGGCCAAACAAGCCCTTGATCGCCGGCAGCGGCGGCTTGAAGCGGACCTGGCCGCGCTTGCCTTCGAGACTGTCGAGCAGGGACGTTTCCTCCCCGCAGATATACGCGCCGGCACCGAGGCGTACTTCGAGATCGAAGCGCTTGCCGCTGCCGTGAACATCCACGCCGAGCCAGCCGGCTGCATACGCACTCGCGATCGCCGTCTTCAACGCGCGATGGGCATGAGGATATTCGCTGCGCAGATAGATGTAGCCCTGAGTCGCACCCACTGCGATTCCGGCGATCAGCATGCCTTCGATCAGGCACAGCGGATCGCCCTCCATCAGCATGCGGTCGGAGAACGTGCCCGAATCGCCTTCGTCCGCGTTGCACACGACGTATTTCGGCGCCGACTGTTCGCCGAGCACGGTCTTCCACTTGATCCCGGTCGGGAACGCCGCGCCGCCGCGACCACGCAAGCCCGACTCGGTAACCGCCGCAACGATGTCCGCGGGCGCCATCGCAAGCGCATTGACTAGCCCCCCAAAACCGCCATGCGCGATGTAGTCATCGACGCTGATCGGGTCGGTGATGCCGACACGCGCAAAGCTCAGGCGTTCCTGTTTTTTGAGGAAGCCGATGTCGTCGGTGAGTCAAAGCTTGAGTACATGCGCGGCGCCGTATGCAACACCGGCGTCGAACAATCCC
>JBBRZD010000130.1:0-8499 GCA_038237055.1 Lysobacterales bacterium
CCCATCCAACCACGGGCGGCGTCTCCGCCAGCCTCGGCATGCTCGGCGACATCAACATCGGTGAACCCAAGGCGCTGATCGGATTCGCCGGCCCGCGCGTGATCGAACAGACCGTGCGCGAGACGTTGCCGGAAGGTTTCCAGCGTTCGGAATTTCTCGTTGAGCATGGCGCAATCGACATGATCGTCGATCGGCGCGAGATGCGTGACAAGCTCGCGGCGATGCTGGCGTTGTTGATGGGGCAGGCGAGGGCGGCGGCGTAGCGTGCGAGTTCATCGAGCACGCCATTTTCTTGCAGGAGCGATCATTCTGGTTGCCGGTTGCAGCTTTGCTCACAATGGAGTTCGGCTTACGCCTGGGCGGGCATTCGTAACGATTCCAGTTGCTGATAATGGGCATGGCGCAGTTCGTGTCTATGGAATCAATTTGAGGCACCGGTTCTTGAGCCAGCGTTTCGCTGAAGCGCCTCGATCGCTGGTCGTGAAGCCCGGGACATATATTTTGGACGTTGATTGCTTTCGCGAAGGTGCAGTCGCGATCGTGGACGGGTCGTTCGACTTCGAAGCGACTTTTCAACCTGATAGGAGCTATGTCCTGGATTGCGCTCCTTCGCCGAGCACTGACAACGGATTCGTCCTCAGCCTGACGGACCGAGCATAGGGTGCGCGTCAAGGTGTCTACCATGCTCTAAGCGCCACATCCTCCCGCAAGCGCTGGGGTAAACTATCGCCATGAATCTCAAAGCCCTCGAACGCGAAGCCCTCAATCTTCCGCCGGAGGATCGCGCCAAGTTGGCGCAGGAACTGCTGGAGAGTCTTGATTCCATGTCCGCTGTGGAGAACGAGCGGCTGTGGCTGGACGAAGCCGATCGGCGTGCGCGCCAGATTGACGAAGGGCTGGCAGCGCCGGTGTCCGGTGAAGATGTCTCTCGCAAGGCGCGGGTGCTGCTGAAATGAAGCACGCGTTCCACCCGGCCGCAGAGGCCGAGCATCTGGAACACGTCGCGTTTTACGAATCTCGCCAGGCCGGTCTCGGCGTCCGCTATCTCGATGAAATTGAAGCTGCGATTGCGCTCATCTGTGAAGCGCCGCAGCGTTACCCGGTTGAAGGAGCAATGGGGTTTCGGCGCTTGCATCTTCGCCAATTTCCGATGACCTTGATCTTTCGCGATGCAGCAGGCGAAGTGCAGATCCTGGCGGTTGCGCACAAGCGGCGCCGGCCCGCCTACTGGTTGCGACGAGCCTGACCGCATAGACCAACGTTCGTCGTGCTGTCGTTCGCAAGTGCCAGCAGCAAATGCAATTGTTTTTCAGCGAGCCGCAATATCCGCACTGCAAACAAACCGAATCGCATCCAGCCGCGGTGCCGCGTTCGACAGCGCCTCGCGCAACGCGTCAAGCTCGGCCGCAATCGCCGCGATCTCATCCTCGCGCACGGAAGGATTAACCTTCGCCAACGCGGTCAGGCGCGCGTGTTCGGCATCGAGTTCGCGTTGCGCTGCGGTGAGTGCAGCGCCGACTTCCGTCGCGGCGAGGCGGCGTGCCTGGGTTTCACAGGCGCCGAGCATCGGCGGAACCAGCTTGGCGAGTAGCGGGCGATAGCGCGCGGCTTCGATCGGCTGTTCCTTGGCGCGGAAGAGGCTGGTCGGATTCGGCACGAAATCGTCGCGTGCGGTCAGGCGCGTGTCGACGACGACGCGCAGCGGTAGCGGCGGCAGGAAGCGCCCTACGTTGAGCTTGCGATCGGCGACGCATTCCAGCGCGAAGATGCATTCGAGCAAAGCGGTACGTGACGGCAGAGCGGCGTCGATGAGGATCGCGGCATTGCCTTGCTCGCTTTCGAGCAGCAGGTCGAGAGCGCCGATCACGAGCGGATGATCGAGCCGCAACAGCGGCAGTTCCTCGCGCGCGAGCGCGGTCGCGCGGCTGAAGGTCACTTGCTGCGGACCGTCCTTGAGGCCGGGAAAACCATCGGTGCTGAGGTATTCCGGGTCGAGCACGACGCAACGCGGAGCGGATTCTTCGTTGTCGATGCCGAATTGTTCGAACAGCGTGAGTACGAACTCGTCGGTCGCCTCGTCCTCGTCCTGCGCGCGTAGTGCATCGCCGAGCGGCAGCTCACGTGCTTGGCGTTCGGTCGCAAGCTCAAGCAGTCGGTCGCGACCGGCTTGCACGAGTTCGCTGAGCTCTCGATGCGTCGCACTGGTATCGGCGATCAGCGCGTCGATCTCGGCATCGGGATCTTCCGCGCTCAGCGCGTGACGTTCGGCTTCGGCGAGCAGGCGTGCGCGATAGCGACGCAGGATTTCGCGGCCATCCGATGGGCTTGTATGCAGCGCATCGAGGCCTTCGTGATACCAGCGCAGCAGAGCGTGCTGCGCCGTGCCATCGAACGCAGCCGCATGGATCGTGATGTCGTGACGCTGGCCAATGCGGTCGAGGCGGCCGATACGCTGTTCGAGCAAATCCGGATCGAGCGGCAGATCCCACATCACCAGATGATGGGCGAACTGGAAGTTGCGGCCTTCCGAACCGATTTCGGAACACAGCAGCACGCGTGCGCCGTCGACTTCGGCGAACCACGCTGCGTTGCGATCGCGCTGCACGATGCTCATGCCCTCGTGGAAGCGTGCGATCTTGACGCCCATGCGCGTGCGCAGCGTTTCTTCGAGGGCGAGGACCTTGGCCTGCGTGCGGCAGATCAGCAGCAGCTTGTCGCTGCCGAGCTTTTCAATCAGCGCGACCAGCCACGGCAGGCGCGGGTGCTGGGCGTAATCGAGTTCACCTGCCGGTGCATGCGCCTGTGCGTCGGCATGGAATTCGGCGAGCAGGTGCTGGCGTTGTGCGTCGTCGAGTTCGCTGCCATCGAGGACGGTGATCGCGGCAACACGGCGTGGAAAGCCACCGATCTGCGCGCGCCGATTGCGAAACATCACGCGACCGGTGCCGTGGCGATCGATCAACGCATCGAGGAGTTCGGGTGCGTGTGCGGCGCGCTCCTCGTCGTAGCGATGCAGTACGCCGAGCAATTCGTCATCGCCGCCGAAGCGGGTCGTCAGCAGCGCGTGATCGGCTGCATCCAGCGGCGCGTTGTCGCCGAGTTTCGCAGCGAGCGCCGAGAGGGCGACATAGCCGTCGGCTTCCGCCGTGAATGCTTCCAGATCGACGTAACGCGCCGGATCGAGCAGGCGCAGGCGCGCGAAGTGGCCACTGCGGCCCAGCTGTTGCGGCGTCGCGGTGAGCAGGATCAGGCCGGGCGCGCGAGCGGACAGGCGTTCGACAAGTGCGTACGCCGGGCTTGTTGCCTCGGGCGACCATTCCAAATGATGCGCCTCGTCGACGACGACCAGATCCCACTCTGCTTCGACGACCTGTTGCGCACGGTTTTGCTCTTCGGCGAGCCAGCCGATGTCGGCGATCACGCACTGCTCGTCTTCGAATGGATTGCGCGCCGCGTCGCCGACTTCGATCGCCTCACAGCGCTCTTCATCGAACAAGGAGAACGGTAGATTGAATCGACGCAGCAGTTCGATGAACCATTGGCAGGTGAGGCTCGCCGGCGCGAGCACGAGCACGCGTGCGACGCGGCCGACGCTGAGCAGGCGCGCGATGATCATGCCCGCTTCGATCGTCTTGCCGAGTCCGACCTCATCGGCGAGCAGCGCGCGCGGCGGGCGTCGTTGCGCAACGATGCCCGAAACGCGCAGCTGATGCGGAATCAAATCGATGCGCGCACTCGCGAGCCCCCACGCAGGCGAGCGCATCGCCTGCGCACGGCGTGCGAGCGCGTCGTGGCGGAAGTCGAAGCGATCAGGTGGATCGACACGTGCGGACAGCAGACGCTCGTCCGCGCGTGAGATCGGCTGCGCGTCGTCGAGTTCGGCCTCGGGCAAGCTGCGATCGCCCCCGTGATAAGTGAGCAAGCCTTGCGATTCGCTGATGCGCTCGACCACAAAGCTCTGCTTCTGACCGGCGACCTTCTGGCCGACGCGGAAGTCCGCACGTGCCAATGGCGCCGCATGCATCGCGTAATGACGCAGCACGCCGGCCGTGGCGAACAGCACCTGCACATTGCGACCTTCGAGACGTACGACAGTGCCGAGCCCGAGTTCGGGTTCGGCGTTGGAGATCCAGCGTTGACCGGGAACGAAGGCCATGGGTTGTCAGATGAAAGCGGGCGTGGATTATCCGCTTAAGTGGCGTTTGCGGGAACAGCCGTGTTGAATGACCGCAGGGCAATCTCTGTCAAAGCGTGTCGCATGGCGGTTTTCGGGTATCCGGCGCGGCGCGCAATGGAGTGCCGATTTGCGAAATCGCAGGACGATTGCCCCGACTACGGCGAGATTCTGTTGAGTTTCGGCATGCCGGTGACAAATATCTTGACAAAAAAACGGCGCTGCAGGGCAGCGCCGTTGATGTGCGAGGAAACGCCCGACTGGCTTACCAGATCTTCACTTGCTTTGCGTCGTCGCGCACCATCGCGTCACCGGCTTTGCACTTGAACGATTCGGCAAACGCGGGCAGGTTGGATGGTGCACCGATTGCACGGAACTGCGCCGGTGCGTGCGGGTCCGCGTTGAGCAGAACCTCTTGGCGCTTGGGCAGAATATTGCCACGCCATATGCGCGCAAAGTTGAGGAAGAAGCGCTGGTCGGGCGTGTAGCCGTCGATTTTCTTCTCCATCTCGCCAGGAGTCTTCTTCAATGCCATCTGCAGCGCGTCGTAGGCGACGTTGATGCCGCCAAGGTCGGCGATGTTCTCGCCCAGCGTCAGTTGGCCGTTGACGTGCTTGCCCGGCAGCGGTTCATAGGCATTGAACTGCGCGACCAGCTTGGCCGTACGCGCCTCGAATTTCGCACGATCGTCCTTCGTCCACCAATCCGTATTGTTGCCTTGTGCGTCGAACTGGCTGCCTTCGTCATCGTAGCCATGGCTCGCTTCATGGCCGATCACGGCACCGATGCCACCGTAGTTGACCGCATCGTCGGCCTTCGCGTCGAAGAATGGCGTCTGCAGAATCGCTGCCGGGAAGTTGATCGTGTTGTCGGTCGGGTTGTAGTACGCGTTGACCGTCTGTGGCGTCATGCCCCATTCGAGGCGGTCGGTCGGCTTGCCGATCTTGGCCATCTCGTAGTTGTAGTCGAACTGCGTCGCAGCGACCACGTTGCCGAAATAGTTGTCGGCCGAGATTGTGACACCGGACCAGTCACGCCACTTGTCCGGGTAGCCGATCTTCGGCAGGAAGGTCGACCACTTTTCCAGCGCCTTCTGCTTGGTCGCATCGCTCATCCAGTCGAGCTTTTCGATGCGCGCCTTCAGCGCGGCACTGACGTTGTTGACGAGTTCGACAGCCCGCGCTTTCGATTCCGGCGGGAATGCCTGCGCGACATACAGCTCGCCGAGCGCCATGCCCATCGTGTCGTTGATCGAGGTAAGCACGCGCTTCCAGCGTGGTTCCTGTTCCTTCTGGCCATTCAACGCCTTGTTGTTGAATGCAAAGTGGTCGGTCGCGAATTCCTTCGACAGGTATGGCGACGCGCCATCGATTTCGTGGAAACGCAGGTAGGCGCGCCATTGTTCCATGGGCACATCGACCATCATCTTGTCGACTTCGGCGAAGAACTTCGGCTGCGACAGCGAGAAGCCAGCCTTGATGTCCGCTTTCTGCGTGGCGAAGAATTTCGTCCACGAAAAATTCGGCGACGCCTTGTCGGCATCGGCAAGCGTAACGAAGTGATACTGGTTTTCCGGCTTGCGCAACTCGACCGGGACCAGCGATGCCTTGGCCAGGCGCGTTTCGAATGCGAGCACCTGCTCGGCTTCCTTCTTCGCATCGACGGCCTTGGTGCCGGTCAGTTCAAGCACCTTGGCAATATGCGCCTGGTAGGCGGTTCGCAGTTCGGCGTATTCGGCCTTGTCGTAGTAGTCCGCTGTCGGGAGACCGAGGCCGCCCTGGTAGGCATAGGCGATCTGGACCTTCGAGTTCTTGAAGTCCGCGCTGGGACCTACATTGAACAGGGTGTTCTGGCCACGCGCAAAGCTGTCGTTGAGGTAGACGACGAGCTCGGTCGGCGTCTTCAACGCATCGATCATCGCGAGTTCCGGCTTGATCGGCGTATAGCCCGCTTTCTCGATCGCACCTTCGGTCATGCCCGAGCGGTAGAACCAGCCGATCTTCTGTTCGATCGAACCCGCTTTCACCTTCCCGGCGTCACGCGCAGCGGCTTCGACGATGCCGCGCTGCGTCTGCAGGCTGTGCTCGCGCAACACGTCGAATGCGCCCCAGCGGGTGCGGTCGGAGGGGATCGGATTCGCCGCGACCCACTTCGCATTGACGAACGCATTGAAGTCGCCACAGGGATTGATCTTGGTGTCCAGTTCGCTGGTGTCGAACGACGGTGATGTCGTCGCTGCGATGGCGGTCGTCGATAGCGCGACGCAGATCGCGAGTGCGAGGGAGCGGATGATCGGATTACGCATGTTGAGACTCTCCAGATGCCTGATGTGTATTTGCGATGAAGGGGGTTTTTGTTTACCAGATGTCGACGCGATCAGCCGCAGCGCGCGCCATTGGCTGGCTGCCGGCTTTGCACGAGAAAGCATCCGCGAACGTTGCCAGGTTGCTGATCGGGCCGTTGACGCGGAACTTGGCCGGCGCATGCTCGTTGGATTGCACCTGCAGGCGCAAAGCCTCCGGTCGTTGCTGCGTACGCCAGCTCTGCGCAAACGAAAGGAAGAAACGCTGCGAGGCGCTGAAGCCATCGTGCGCCGTGTCGGACTTGCCCTGTTCGGTCAGCTTGAACGCATCCCACGCGACTTCGATGCCGCCGAAATCTGCAATGTTCTCGCCGAGCGTCAACTTGCCGTTGATATGCAGCGCATCGATCGGAACGTAGGCGTTGAACTGCTGGACCAATTTGTTGGTGCGCGCGTTGAAGCGATCGCGGTCCTGCTTGGTCCACCAGTCGCGCAGATTGCCCTGTGCATCGAACTGGCTGCCTTGATCGTCGAAGCCATGCAGCATCTCGTGCCCGATGACGGCGCCGATGCCACCGTAGTTCACCGCATCGTCCATCTTCGCATCGAAGTAGGGCGGTAGCAGCTGCGCCGCCGGAAACACGATCTCGTTCTCGAACGGGTTGTAGTAGGCGTTCACGGTCTGCGGCAGCATGCCCCATTCGCTGCGATCAACCGGCTTGTTGATTTTTGCGAATTGGCGCTTTGCCTCGAACTGCGCCGCCGCCCGCACGTTGTCGAAATAGGAACCGCGCTTGATCACGAGATTCGAATAGTCACGCCACTTGTCCGGATAGCCGACCTTCGGCACCAGCGTATCGAGCTTCGCGTACGCTGCCTTCTTGGTTTCCTCGCTCATCCAGTCGAGCTTCGCGAGGCGCGCGCGCAGGGCGACTTTGAGGTTGTCGACCAACTTGCGCGCACGTTCCTTCGCTTCGGGCGGAAATACGCGTGCGACGTAGACTTCGCCGACCGCGAAGCCAAGCGCTTCGTTGGTTGCGTCGATTGCGCGTTTCCAGCGCGGCTTCAGCTCCTGCGTGCCGCGCAGGGTACGACCGTGGAAGTCGAAGTCGGCGTCGACGAAATCCTTGGAAAGTTCGGACGCCGCATAGTTGATCAGGTGCCAGCGCAGGTAGGACTGCCAATGCGAAACCGGCACCGTCGCCAGCGCCTTGTCCGCAGCGGCGAAGAACTTGGGCTGCGCGAGCGAGAAGCGCGCGACGTCGTCGCGGCCGAGCCCCTTGTAGAACGCAGCCCAGGAGAAATGCGGTGTCTGCGCGTCGGCTTCTTTCAGCGAAACCATGTGGTAGGAGTTCAGCGGTTCGCGCAACGCGACGCGATCGAGAGAAGCCTTCGCCAAGGCTGTTTCAAGGTCGATGATCCAGCCGGCTGCCTTGTCGGTGTCCTTTTCGCCGATCAGGGTCAGCATGTGTGCGACATGCTTGCGGTACTTGCCGAGCAACGCTTTCGATTTCGCATCGCTGCGGATGTAGTAGTCGCGGTCAGGCAGACCGAGGCCGCCTTGCGATGCGTAGCCGATCATTGTGCCGGCGTTCTTCATATCCGATTCGGGGCCGAAGTCGAACAGCGCGGGAATACCTTGCGCTTGCCAGTCACGCACCAAAGCGACGATATCGGCCGTCGTTTTCACGCTGTCGACGCGATCGAGCTCGGGTTTGATCGGCATGTAGCCGCCGGCGTTAACCGCGGTTTCATCCATTGCCGAGGCGTAGAAATCGCCGATCTTCTGCATCGCGCTGCCGTTCGGGCCGGGCGCTTTAGCCGCACCTTCGAGCACTTCACGCAACAGAGAGAGATTGCGCTCGCGCAGCTCGTCGTCAAGGCTCCACTGGCTGTATTCGGCAGGGATCGGGTTGGACTTCAGCCAGCCGCCGTTGGCATGCTGGAAAAAGTCGGTGCATGCACTTACCGAATCATCAAAATTCAGCGGGTCGATACCGACTTCATTGGTATGCGCGGCGGC
>JBBRZD010000131.1:0-8485 GCA_038237055.1 Lysobacterales bacterium
CCAGCGCGCGCTCGATCTCGGCGTAAGCTTCCTCGACACCGCGGACATGTATGGCCCCGAGACCAACGAACGCATCGTTGCAACGGCGATCGCCGGTCGACGCGACGAGGTCGTGCTTGCGACCAAGTTCGGCATCGACTTCACCAGCGCAGCGAATGGCGGCGCGCGCCGCATCAGTGGACGTCCCGAGTATGTGCGCAGCGCGTGTGAGGCATCGCTCAAGCGACTCGGCGTCGACCATATTGATCTCTACTACCAGCATCGCATCGATGCGGACACGCCGATCGAGGACACCGTCGGTGCGCTCGCTGAGCTGGTGAAAGCGGGCAAGGTCAAGCACATCGGATTGTCCGAAGCATCCGCGGCGACGATCAGGCGCGCGCATGCGGTGCATCCGATCACTGCGATCCAGAGCGAATACTCGTTATGGAGCCGCGATCCAGAAGACGAGATCCTGCCGCTGTGCAATGAGCTGGGAATCGGCTTCGTCGCGTACAGTCCGCTCGGACGCGGCTTCCTCACTGGACGCTTCAGGAAGATCGATGATCTTGCCGCTGACGACTGGCGTCGCACCTCGCCGCGCTTCCAAGGCGAAAACTTTGCGAAGAACCTCGCCCTGGTCGACAAGATCGAAGGCCTTGCCGCGGAGAAGGGCTGCACGCCCTCGCAACTCGCATTGGCGTGGCTGCTTGCGCAGGACGATCGCATCGTGCCGATTCCGGGCACGACCAGCGTTGACCGCCTTGAGCAGAATATCGGCGCGGCGGAGGTCGTGTTGAGCGACAGCGAGATCGCGACGATCGATGCGATCGCGCCACAAGGAGTCGCTGCAGGCATGCGCTACGCGGAAGCCTCGTTGCGCGAGTTGAATCGCTGATACAGCACCGACCATTCCTTCGCGGTGCGCCGCGAAACCTTGTTCTTGCCTCAAAGGCGCCGTTGCCATTTTACTTGTCGGCACGGCTTGGTGAACAAGCATCCGGGCTGAAACCGCTCCCACAAAAGGGTGTTTGAATGACGACCGTTGAGTCGATTTAGCGTGCGGAAGATTCCAGCATGCCGGCCACAGCCGCATAGTCGCCGTCATTCAGCTGTGGCTGGATGTGCAGCAGATGCATCAGCAGCGGGTACACGTCGACATTGTCGAACTCCGGCACGACGAGCCCCTGGCGAAAATCAGGTCCGTGCGCCACGAACAGCGCGCGCATCTGCGGGTCGTCGTTGTCGTAACCGTGCTCTCCCGTGGAATAGTGACCGCCCCCATTTTCATAATTGTGCGAAGTGATGTTGCCGCCGTCTTCAGCGAGGCAGAGCAGGGCAGGGATGCGCGCGTTCGTACCGTAGTGCAGACGCGCAGGCATTTCTGATTTTCGCCAGCACTGCATGTGCGGATGCGGCTGGAGCAAGGCGCGTTCGATTTCCTGCGTCTTGCCTGGATGCGGCTCGACGCCCGCGAGAATGCCGTAGTTGACGACCTCGACATCGGCGAGCGGCACGACATCGTCGAGATAGGTGCGGCGCTCACGCGAGGTTGCCGTCTGGCCATGATCGGAAACGATGACGATGTCCGTGTGATCGAACAGTCCGCGCCGCTTGAGGCCATCCACCAGGCGCGCCAGTGCGGCGTCGACTTCCCCCAGCGCGGCATCGACGCCCTGCGAATCGGGGCCGCCGTCGTGGCCGGCGTGGTCGACCTGATCGAAATAGAGCGTGAAGAACGTCGCGCGCTCTGGAGCCGGCAGATCGATCCATCGCATTAGCTGATCGACGCGCTGGTCTGCTGTCACCTTGGCATCGAAGAGCAACCATTTGCTCGGTCGCACGCCGGCAATCGCTACATTCGAGCCTGGCCAGAACATCGTTGCTGAGTGCAGTCCCTGCTTCTCGGCGCTGACCCAGATCGGTTCGCTGCCCCACCACGTCGGATCCGAGTTGGTTGCCGGATCCTTGTAGTTGAAGCGATTGCCGCTCTGCGCATCCAGCATGCGGTTGTTCACGACGCCGTGATGATCAGGATACAACCCGGTTACCAAGGTGTAGTGGTTGGGGAACGTCAAGGTTGGAAACGAAGGCTTCATCGCTAACGCGCGCACGCCGTCGGAGGCAAGTGCTTCCAGAGCAGGCGTGAGTTGCCGATCGAGATAGTTGGCACGAAAGCCGTCGATCGAGATCAGGATCAATGCATGGCGATCCTGCACCGGATCGATATGCACCGAAGTCGGCGCGCAACCCGCAATACAGGCAAGCCAAATCAAGGCAAACAGCAAACGAAAGCGCATCGTGAAATTCCGAAAGACAGTGCACTTATCGTCGCCGAAAGCGATGACAGTTCCTACTGTATCAATCGGACCGCCGCTGAATTGTGCCGCTCTGAAACTATGCAGCACGCGCGCGTTGCGGACCCAAGCCACCGTCGATCTTTGCGACCGTCGACGATGCGACGTATTGCCCGCCGCGCACCGCATCGAAGTTGCGATAGGCTTCAAGTAGTCCGCCATAGACATGCAGGGTCACCGCAGGTCTCCTTGCCGAAAGATTGGTGCATCGATGCGCGTGCCCTTGCGCGCCCACGAATGCGCAGGACTGACCTTCCTCCAGCACCGTCGTGCCGACGAAGCGAGGTTGTGTAGCGCCGTTAGGGTCCGCCACAAGTTCGTAATCGTCGACGACGAGCGAGCCCTGCAGCACCAGCTCGATGCCCCACAAACCGGCATGATCATGGATCGGTGTCGAATGGCCGGCTGGCCAGACCATCACGAGACCCGTGTAGCGTCCATCGCGCTCGCGCTCATACAGCCAGCGCGTGAATTCATGCGGATGTTCGTCGCAAAGCGAGCGCAGTACGCGTCGGTCCGCGGGTGAATACCAAGCCGCGTCGCGCAGACCGCGATGAACACGATCAAGCGAAAATTCCTGCGCGTCCATGCACGCCGCCATGTAGTCCCGCACGCTTCGAGTTACATCCAGATCGATCGGCAACATGCGCCCCACCCTGTTGTTGTCACCCCGTTTGTGCACTGGATCACAGAGACCGTTAATACTTCGCTAATTTTCTCGGGCAGCCGTCGCATGAAAACTGACCGGCAAGTAGAAACGAATCGAGAAATGTCATCCAAACTCATGATTGAATTTGATTTCAATCAAATCGAGCCACGAGTCGCGGCCGGCATCTTTGCAACTGATGCAACTCGCGGTGCCGGTGCCGCTATATTCCCGAACCTTCAAGCGGAAAGTCCCAATGCACCTATTCAAGCCAATGACCATCGGCGACGTCACGCTGCGCAATCGCATTGCCGTGTCACCCATGTGCGAATACTCAGCGGTGGATGGCGTACCGAATGATTGGCATCTGGTGCATCTGGGTAGCCGCGCCGTGGGTGGCTCCGGACTCGTGTTCTGCGAGGCGACTTCGATCTCTTCCGAGGGACGCATCTCGCCCGCCGACACCGGCCTATGGAACGACACCCAACGCGATGCGTGGGCGCGCATCACTGCCTTCATTTCAGCGCAAGGCGCGGTACCCGGCATTCAGCTCGCGCATGCCGGCCGCAAGGCCAGCACCGATGTATCGTGGCAGGGTGGAAAACCGCTGACGATCGTGCAGGGTGGATGGACGGCGTTCGCGCCGAGTGCGATTCCGTTCGACGTGGGCTATTCGGCACCGACAGCGCTCGACGAGGCCGGCATAGCCAAGGTCGTCGCGGATTTTCGCGCTGCTGCGGTCCGTTCGCGTGATGCGGGATTTCGGATAGTAGAAATCCACGCGGCGCACGGTTACCTGCTGCACGAATTCCTGTCGCCACTGACGAATCACCGCGACGACGCGTATGGAGGCTCGCTTGAAAATCGCGCTCGCCTGCTGCGTGAAATTGTCGCCGCGGTGCGCGACGTCTGGCCAGCGCCGCGGCCGTTGTTTGTGCGGGTATCCGCAACCGATTGGGTCGACGGTGGTTGGGATATCGACGAATGCGTTGAACTTTCGCGTTGGTTGAAGAGCGATGGCGTCGACCTGATCGATTGTTCGTCCGGCGGCGCGGTGCCGCATGCAATGGTACCGGTCGAACCGGGCTATCAAGTGCCGTTCGCCGCCCGTATCCGCCGTGAAGCGCACATCGCGACCGGCGCAGTTGGCTTGATCACCGACGCGAAACAGGCAGACTCGATCATCGAACGCGGCGAAGCGGATATTGTGTTGCTCGCGCGGGAGATGTTGCGCGACCCGTATTTTCCGCGCCGTGCCGCACAGGAACTCGGCGCGAAGATCGAACCTCCGCCTCAATATCAGCGATCCTGGTAGCGCGCCGCAATGCAATATGAGAGCGGCTTCAGTCGTGGTGTTGTTCGCGATGCAACAAGCACCGCGGCTGAAGCCACTGCCGCGCGTACATCGCGGCTGGCGCCGCTCGTAGCAGTCACCGCGGCGCACGTCATCGCGTGTTTGGCGCGTCCCGGCGCAAACCGGCAGCGGTCGTCTTGCCTCATCGAAGCACATGCCCAAGCATTTGCCCGTTCGCCTTCGCGGCGCAGCACCGCGTTGCGACGCTTCACGCGGTTCGCCTGCCCGACGGAGATTTCGATGAAGACAGTGATGCCTGCAATCGCGTTGACAATCATGAGCACAATGGCACTCGCGGATGCGCCCAAGCAGGCGCCCGCAGGTGCGCCTGCACCCGTGCGCATGAGCGCCGCCGAGTGCGACGTATGGAATCGCGAGCTCAGTTTCTCGAAAAGCGTCGAAGCCCATGATGCGGTTGCATTCGCCTCGCATCTTAATTCCGGTACAGTATTCGGTGCGGGCAGTCCTGCGCCGACACGCGGTCGCGCCGCCGTCGTCGAGGACTGGAAAGACATCATCGAAGGCAAAAAATTCGTGTTGCGCTGGCATCCGGGTTTCGTTTCAATCGGCGGTGATCCGCACATAGCGCTGTCATCCGGGCCGGCATGGACCGAGGATCTCGATCCGAACATCAGGCAGCGCTATTCGATCAGCAAGTTCACATCGACCTGGGTCAAGGACGCCGACGGCCAGTGGCGCGTGTTGTTCGATGGCGCCGGCGCGCCGCCGAAAGCAGCCACCGCGGAGGACATCGCCGCGCTGGTAGCGAAACAAGCGGCTGCTTGTCCGAGAACTTGAACATGGCGATTACCGGCTCGCGTCTTCCTGACGCGAACCACAAATCATCGTGAAAGAACTTCGACGGATTTCAGCCGCCGTCAGAAACCATCACCATCGAAATCGTCGCGGAAAATGGTGTCGCTGTAGCAAATCAGCGGCACCGCTGCGAGTTTGCCGATCATCGCGAACGCACCGCCTTCATGCACTGGCGCCGATGCGGATGCTTTCGTTCCCGGAATCAGGTAGGCCTTGAGCGCAAACGCATCGCCGCGCTGTTGTGGCTGATCGGTTTTCAACACCGCCGATCCGCTCAGCTTCAACGATGCTGGCGCCGCGTGTGCCATTGGCATCGCCATACACGCAATCCATATCGCGGCGACCGTCCCACGCGCGCGCGGTCGGGCGAAGTTCGAGCAATAGGGCGCGCCCATGTCACCGCGCCTTCGTCTTGTCGATCGCATCCAGTCGCTGAGTCAGCGCATCGAGATCGGTACGCAGCTTCGCGTTCTCTGCGCGCAACGAGAGGACCTCGGCATCGCGATCACGCGACTGCAGCGCCAATTCCTGCACCGCGGCGACGGTGGTGATCAACGCCGGATTCGGATCAAGCGCCAGCACGCGCGGTTCGTCGTCCTTCGCGCCCGGCACGCGCACGTTCGTGCGGCTGACCGCTTCCGGAAAGACCTCCGCATAGTCTTGCGCAATGAAGCCCAGGTAGGTCTGCTCCGGCACATTGCCGGTCGCCGTGCGATAAGCCGCGGTGTAGCGAAAACTCACCGGATTGAGTTTCAGCAAGGTGTCGATGGCGCCTTCAATCGGTGCGATGTCCTGTTTCACGCGACGATCGGAAAACACCGACCACGAGCCACCGCCAGGTTTCGAGGCGCTGCCGTAGACGTTGAGGTCGCCAGTGGAGCCGAGGTCGAAAATGCTGTTGCTCACGTGCGTGGGCGTTACCGTGTAGATATGGAAATTGCCATTCGAATCAACCTGGAAGTCCCAAGTCGCGATGGCTCCATTGATCATGTCGAAGGACACCTGATCCGCGATCCCGCTCGGGCGCATGGCCAACGCCGAGCCGAAGGACGCGCTACCGAACAGGCCGATGCCGCCCTTGGTCAAGGACATGAGGTTGTTCAGCGCGGAACCGTTGAATTGGTCAATTGTCAGCTGTGCATCGTTCGTCGTCGGGCCTTGCGAATTGCTCGTGCTGAACAGGATGCCACCGGTGTGGGCCGTCTGACCCATGAAGATTTCGGAGACGTCGTTGCCGTTGCTCATGCTTGGATAGATCGACAACTCCGTACTCGACAACTTGGGTGCACCGTTGATCGCAACGCCACCGCCCGACTGCACGATGAACTGGTTCGCCGCGGTGTCCGTGATCGAATGCCCCAAGGCCGGGTGATCACCCCACACGAAGGAACCATCGAACGCCGTGCCCGCTGAATAACCGCCGGCGAACGAATTGGCACCTCTGGCTGCATTGGCATAGCTGACCGCGGTCGAGGCGCTGCCGCTGGTCGCGTCCATCGCGGCCCTTGACATGCTCACTGCATACGTCGATGCCGACAGCTGCATGCGCGTGACACCACCGGCCTTGATGAACACATTTTGCGCGTCCGCGGTGCCGATATAGCTGCCAACCGGATTGCCGCTGTTGCCGTCGAGTGACCATGAACCCGGGCACCCACCGCCGACATCGGGCGCAGCGGGCGCGCGTTCGCTCAGCGCGGTGAACTCGCCGGCGCCGGCCTTGCGCACTTTAACGGCCACATAGGCCTGTGCGGATGCCTCGATCGACTGGCCGAAGTCGGCGTTGGTGCTGAAGCTGCCTTCATGCACCGGCACGGCGTACACGGTCAATGGACCGCCGAGGATGCGACCACCGGTGGGCGCCGAATACAGCGTCAACTCGATGTCGTAGCTGCCTTCGGCGGCCATGCCGGCGTCCTGCAGGGTGCCGTGATAAGTGAACGTGCCCGCGAGGGCAGGGACTGCCAGACTTGCCAGCGCAGCGGCCAGTGCCGCGGAAAGCCACAACTGTTTCATGCAGAACCCTTCGTTGAGGGCAGCGGACGCGCCCTTGTTATGGAGACAATACGCAATCCGTCGCGGAAAGGGACATGACGGCGTCCATCGCTCGCCACAGCGACTTCGGGCGGATCGCGCAGGCTTCTATAATCGGCGCCTGCCTTCCGGAGACTCGCGATGAACGCCTTCACCCGCAAAGACACCACCCGCACGATCCGCGCGCCGCGCGGCACCGAGCTTTCGTGCAAGAGCTGGCTCACCGAAGCCGCTTTCCGCATGTTGCAGAACAACCTCGATCCCGAAGTCGCCGAGAATCCGGCCGAGCTGGTCGTCTACGGTGGCATCGGTCGCGCCGCGCGCAACTGGGAATGCTTCGACGCGATCCTGAAGTCGTTGCGCGAACTCGGCGACGACGAAACCCTGCTGGTCCAGTCCGGCAAGCCGGTCGGTGTGTTCAAGACGCACAAGGACGCGCCGCGCGTGCTGATCGCGAACTCGAACCTGGTGCCGCACTGGGCGACCTGGGAACACTTCAACAAGCTCGATAGGAAAGGCCTGATGATGTACGGCCAGATGACGGCCGGCTCGTGGATCTACATCGGCAGCCAGGGCATCGTGCAGGGAACCTACGAAACCTTCGTAGAGATGGGCCGCCAGCACTACGGCGGAAATCTCAAAGGCAAGTGGATCCTCACCGCCGGCCTCGGCGGTATGGGCGGCGCGCAACCGCTCGCGGCGAGCCTCGCCGGTGCGTGCTCGCTCAACATCGAATGCCAGCAGGACCGCATCGACATGCGCCTGCGCACGCGCTATGTCGACGAACAGGCCAGCAATCTCGACGACGCACTCGCGCGCATCGCGAAGTACACGCAGGCAGGTGAGGCGAAATCGATCGCGCTGCTCGGCAACGCCGCCGAAATTCTTCCGGAACTCGTGAAGCGCGGCGTCAAACCCGACGCGGTCACCGACCAGACCAGCGCGCACGATCCGGTCAATGGCTACCTGCCGATTGGCTGGAGCGTCGCGCAATGGTTCGAGCGCCGCAAGAGCGATCCGGACGGCACCCGCGACGCTGCGAAAAAATCGATGCGCGTGCATGTCGAAGCGATGCTCGCGTTCGAGAAACAAGGCATCCCGACCTTCGACTACGGCAACAACATCCGCCAGATGGCGAAGGATGAAGGCTGCACCAACGCGTTCGACTTCCCAGGCTTCGTGCCGGCCTACGTGCGCCCGCTGTTCTGCCGCGGCATCGGGCCGTTCCGCTGGGTTGCGCTCTCGGGCGACCCGGAAGACATCTACAAGACCGACGCGAAAGTGAAGGAACTGATCCCC
>JBBRZD010000132.1:0-8393 GCA_038237055.1 Lysobacterales bacterium
ATTACCGAAATTTGCTCCTGCAATTTCGGCATTCGGACCATCCATGGCCGTCAAAAAAAAAGGGCCGCCATTGGCGACCCTTCTCCTTGTTTCAATGCGGCTGCGTTATCAGAACTTGATGTTCAGCGAAACGTAGCCGAAGCGGCCCGGCAGATCGTAGGTGCCGGCGTCATAGCCATTCAACGAACAGGAAACGCAAACCGGGGGACTGCGATCGAAGATGTTGTTGATACCCGCCGACAACGTGAAGTCGAACGTCGTCGGAACCTTCCACGTCACACGCGCATCGTTGAACGTAGTCGAGCCAAGATGGTTGGTGCCACCCGACAGATCCGGCAATGGATTGCTGCACACGGCGCCGGCGCCGGTCAGATCCGGATTGCAGTTTTCAGTCAAGGCGGAAACGTAACGCACGGCCCAACTCGCACTCCACGCCCCATACGTCCACGTCGCGTTGAGCGTCGTGCGCCACTTCGGAATAGCCTGATTGAGCGTTTCGATGCCTACCGTGAGCGGTTCGGCCAGACCCGAGTCGTTCGCAACCGAGGAGTAGTGTGAGGTGTAGGTGGTGCTCACGCCCGCACCGAACGTTCCGAACCGGGTCTCGTTGCCCAGCCAGCTCGCGCCGAGGTCATAACCCGAAGTCTTCACGGTGCCGAGGTTCTGCAGGAAGTTGCTGAAGTTGATGATGTCGCCAGACAAACCACGCACTATGCCGGTGCAGAAGATCGGCGAATTGGTCTCGGCGCAGCGATTGAGCTGGGTCTGCGCATCCGGCGCCTGGATCGAGTTGTTGACCTTGATGTTGAAGTAGGTCAGTTCGAAATCCATCTTCTGCGACCATGCAGTATTGGCCGCCCAGCTCGGGCTGTAGACCGCGCCTGCGGTGATGCTACGCGAGGTTTCCGGCTTCAGGTTTAGGTTGCCGCCGGTGCGTGTCGAGATCTGCGTGTTGGACGCCTCGAACGTAGCCGGATTGGCGACGCCTTGCGCGATGCAGTTGGTTGCCAGGGTGCCGGTGGCCCCGTTGCAAGGATCCTGGATCGACGCATCGAAGCGCGCCGGAGAACCGAACAGTTCGCCGATCGACGGGGCACGGAAACCTTGAGCCCAGGTGGCGCGAAGGGTCAGGTCATCATTCAACTGCCAGCGCAAACCGACCTTGCTGTTGACCGTGGTGCCGAATGTCGAATAGTCGGAATAGCGCGATGCGATCGACAGATCGAGGCTCTTGGCAAACGCGACGTCCTTGAGCAGCGGCGCGTTCAACTCGAGATAGAGCTCGTCGATCGAGTATTCGCCGGAGGTTGGCAACGACGGCACGCCATTGGATTCGCCGGCAATCACGACTGAGTCCGGCGTGTACGAACCCTGCAGGCGGCGATGCTCGTAACCGGTCGCAAACGAGACTGCACCGGCCGGAAGATTGAATGCATCGCCGGACAGGTTGGCAGTGAACATCTGCAGCTTGTTCTTGCTGCGATCATTTTCGATGAACTGGATGTACTGCAGCATTTCCGGTGTGATCGAACCCGGGCCGCCAAAGATGTTCAGCGGAACGCACGAGCCGGTGCAATCGGCGACCGGACCCAGTGCGCGCGCGATGTGCGCAATATTGTAGGTGCCGTGAACGGTCTGGGTTGCGTTGTTGGTGCTGTCGACGTAGTTGACATCCCAGTTGAAGTTACGATCCGCTGCGCTGAAGAACCCTTGCAGGCCGGTCGCGATGTAACGGGTGTCGACATCCTGCTGGAACACGCGTGGCCCGCCCTCGACCGGACGTCGGCCAAGACCGAGGAAGTTGCTGTTCGGATCCAGAGTGACGCCAAACGGATTGTACGGATTGGTCACGTCAACCCCGGTGGTAAGGCCCAGATCGCTGGTGTTCAACGCCGAGCCCAAGCCGATCGGCTCCGGCGCCGCCTGGTTCACCGATTTGCGCGTGTTGTACAAACCCTTCATGTAGAACTTGACGTTGTCGGTAATCCCGTAGCTGCCCTGCCCGAAGATGCCGGTGCGTTCATTCGGGGTCAGCAGGAAGTTGTACGGCGCGAAATTGAAGCGGTCGCTGTTGGGACCGCCGCTAACAAAACGATGAAAGCCACCCGGAAAGTCCTGCAGACCGCCCGCTACGGTGCCGTTAGCGGCAATGTTGCAACGCGCGACGCCGCTCGCATTCAGTGGGCACAAGCCGCCATAGGTGTTGTTCGGATCGGTCGGGAAAAAGATCGTGCGGGTATACGGAATATACGAACTGCCGCCGGAAAGACCTGCGCCCGGCGTCGGGAACGAGGACTGGTCCCAGTCGCCCGCGCTGATCGAATCCTGCTTGAAATGGCTGACGTCAAAGAAGAAATCGGATCGATCGGTGTGCGCGCCCATCGAGATGTGGCCCGAATAGGTCTTGCCGTCGCCGACCTGATAATCGCCGTAGTACAGGCCGATGCCGACGCCGTCCTGCTTCTTCTTGGTGATGATGTTGATCACGCCGGCGATCGCGTCAGAACCGTACAGCGACGAAGCGCCGTCCTTCAGGATCTCGATGCGGTCGACGACGCTGGCCGGTATCGTGTTCAGGTCGACCGCGGCGGAAACGCCGGAGGCCGAGGATTCGTTGACCCAGCGCAGGCCGTCGACAAGGATCAAGGTGCGCTTCGCGTTAAGGTTGCGCAGCGAGATCGTGGTTGAGCCAGAGCCGACGCCGGAACCGTCCGCCGCGAAACCGAAGTTGCCGGCGGAGTTGAATTTGGTGTTGAGCGACGAGCCGCTGACCGACAAACGCTGGATCACGTCGCCGATCGAACCCAGACCCGTCGCCTCGATATCTTTCGAGGTGATCGTCAGGATCGGCGTCTGGCCCTCGACATCGGCCTTCTTGATGCGCGAACCAGTGACTTCGATGGTCTCGAGCTTCTGCGCATCGTCGCCAACGCGATCTTGAGCAGCAGCGGGAACGACATACAGGGCCAACAGAATGGCACCGGCCAAGGTGTGAACCGCAACGTTGGCTAGACGACGTGAACGCATGGAAAATCTCCCAAGCTAAGGAATGAGTGGAGCGATCGGAAGTCGCAAGTGCTACGTATACCCCCCGCTTTTTGCGGGCGGCCATTAAGAAAATGTAAAGCAAGTGTTCGCTTTTTGCTACAAGGATGTGAATTTTTTTGAAATCAGTCTGAAAACAATGAGTTGCCGAGCGAGCGCCGGGCATGCGCCGGCCCCATTTGAGCTTGACCGCGCTGTCGCGACGCTACACTGCCGCCCTTCCTTCGCTTTCTGGTTGCAACGCATGGGTTTTTCCCCGCCTCGCCACCGCTGGCTTGCCGTGCTCGTCGCGTCGTGCAGTGCCTTCGTTGCATCGCCGCACGCGGCAGCCGACCAAGCAGCCGAACGTGCGCAATTCCGAGCAGCGCTCGCAGCTGCTTCGCGCCCGCCCGAAGGCGAGTGGAAGAAACTCGCGGCGAATCTCGATCCGCACTATCCGCTGTACCCGTATATCGAGCTGGCGGCTTTGCGCGGCCATATCGGCACGTTGAAACGAGGTGAAGTCGAAGGCTACATCGCGCGCTGGCCAGACACCTTGCCGGCCAGCGATCTTCGCAACGCTTTCCTGCGTGAACTCGCGCGACGCGGCGACTGGGCCGCCTTCCGCGATCTGTCGAAGGACAGCGGCGAACGCGACCTGCAGTGCGACGCGTTGCAGGCGCGCCTCGCGTCTGGCGCGAAACTCGACTACGCCCGCGACCTCGACAAGCTCTGGCAAGGTACCCGGGCATTGCCCGCGGCTTGTGATCCCGTCGTGCGCGCCGCGCGCGCAACCGGCACGTTGAGCGACGCGCAAATCTGGGAGCGGCTGGAACGAAGTGCCGGCACAGGTAGCGTAGAAGCGGCCGCAGAAGTCGCTCCATTGCTGTCTGACAGCGATCGCGCGGCTGCAGATCGCATTGTCGCCGCCTTACGTGATCCTGCAGCGACGCTTGTGAAAGCAAAAACATGGCCTGACGAAACGCGCGCGCGCGATGCCATCGCCTACGGACTAGCGCGCTACGCGCGACGCAACAGCACCGCCGCGGAAACGGCGTGGATCGACCTCGAGCCACGGTTCAAATGGGACGCAGCGCAGAAGAACCGCATATTGAATGCGCTCGCTTTGTACCGAGCAACCAGCTATTCGCCCGACGCTCTCGCGCGCCTTAAAGCCTTGCCGGAGGACGCCAAAGACGATGGGACGCGTGAATGGCAGGTGCGCATCGCGCTGACCGCGGGAGATCTGAAGGAAACACTCAGCGCGCTGGACGCTCTTTCGGACCAACAGAAGGCCGATCCGCGCTGGCGCTACCTGCACGCCCGTGTATTGATGAAGCAGGATCGCAAGAGCGAAGCAACGCCGATCCTCAAGCAACTCGCCAGCGAATCGAACTTCTATGGCTTCCTTGCCGCGGACTGGACTGACCAGCCCTACACGATCTGCCCGACCACGTTGGCCAGCGATCCGGCTGGCGAAGCCGTGCTTGCGAAACAAGCCGACTTGGAACGCGCGTTTGAATTTCGCGAGCTCGGCATGCAATCGCAAGCGCGTCACGAATGGGACTTTGCGATGGGCAAGCTCGATGACAGACAGCGGCGTCTGGCTGCGGATCTGGCCTATCGACGTGGTTGGTACGACCGTGCGGTTTTCGCGTATTCGGCCGATCCGCAAACGCAGCGTCTTTACGAACAGCGTTTTCCGCTCGGTATGGAAAGCCTCGTCAAGCGCGAGGCGCGAGCTGCAGGCATCGATCCCGCCTGGGCGTACGCAATCATTCGCGCCGAGAGTGCGTGGATGACCGACGCGCATTCCGGCGCCGATGCCTGGGGCTTGATGCAATTGCTCCCTGGCGTCGCCAAGCAGCTCGCAAAGGCGGAAAAGTTGCCTTACAACGATGCGCAGGACCTGACGGATCCCGTGCTCAATGTACAGCTCGGCACGCGCTTTCTCGGCCGCATGGCCGACAAGTACGACGGCAGCCCGTGGCTTGCGAGCGCCGCCTACAATGCGGGCGAAGCGCCGGTCGGGCGCTGGCTGGACGCACGCGCGTCGCTCGATCCGGACTTTTTCGTCGAGACCATTCCGTACAGGGAAACGCGCGAGTACGTTTCGCGCGTTCTAGCTTTCAGCGTGATCTATGATTGGCGCATGAACGGCAAGGCACTGTCGTTATCAGCGCGAATGCCGAGGATAGGCAAGCCTTATCAGGCGCCCACTGAGGAAACGCCGCGCAAAGCGGTTGTCTGCGCTCTGAATGCCACTGTGCCTGCTGCGAGCAGTCATGCCCCAAAGTAGTTGTTGTCCTGTTCGCGTCGTTGCGTCGCTTGGCGAAACGCGCTACATGAAAGGTCCCGTCCCGGAGTGTCGTCGATGAAACCGAAGAAGATCGTCGTGCTCGGAGGAACCGGCTTTGTCGGCAGCCATCTGGTGCCGCGCCTGCAGCGCGACGGCCATGCGATCACGGTTCTGTCGCGCAATCGCGAACAGCATCGCGAACTCGGCGTGCTGCCGCGCGTGATGGTCGTCAACGCCGATGTGCATGATCGTGCAGATCTGGAACGCCATCTTGCCGGTGCCGATGCCGCGATCAACCTCGTCGGCATCCTCAACGAACGCGGCAGCGATGGCAGCGGCTTTCGCAAAGCGCACGTCGAACTGACCGAGACCTTGATTGCGGCGTGCACTGCAGCTGGCGTGCCCCGATTGCTGCACATGAGCAGCTTGCGCGCAGGCGAAGGTGAGAGTTTTTATCTGAAGACTCGCGGCGAGTCGGAGACGCGCGTCAAAGCCTCGTCGCTTGCGTGGACAATATTCCGTCCATCCGTGATCTTCGGCCGCGGTGACGGCCTGTTCTTCCGCTTCGCACAACTGCTGCGCCTGACGCCTGTGCTGCCGCTGGCGCGCGCGCTGTCGAAGTTCCAGCCGGTCTATGTCGGTGATGTGGCCGAGGCCTTCGCGCGCGCGCTCGTGCATCCGCACACGCAAGGCCATGTCTACGAACTCGCTGGGCCGCGCGCCATCGCGCTTGGCGATCTCGTACGCTGGACCGCGCACATGCTCGGCAAACGTCGTCTGGTCATTGCACTGCCGGATGCGCTCGGCTTCGCGCAGGCTCGCATCGGCGAATGGCTACCCGGCAAGCCGCTCTCGCGTGACAACTTCCGCTCGCTCAAGCTCGACTCGGTCGCCCGTGAGGACGGTCTCGCCCAGCTGGGTATCATCGCGACACCGATGAAGGTCGTGATGCCGGCATTGCTGAGCGGCGCGGGCCACCAGCGCAAACTCGATCGTCTGCGCGCCGAGTACTGACGATAAGGCGCGGCACGCGAAGGCTCTGGCACAATCGCCAGATGCAAACTTTCCTCGTCGGCGGCGCGGTGCGCGACACACTGCTCGGAATCGCGATTGCCGATCGCGACTACGTCGTTGTCGGCGCAAGGCCGGAGGAAATGCGCGCGCTCGGTTATCGACCGGTCGGCAAGGATTTCCCGGTATTTCTGCACTCGGAAACGCAGGAGGAATACGCGCTTGCGCGCACCGAGCGAAAGACCGGCCGCGGCTATCACGGCTTTGCGTTTCAAGCCGATTCATCGGTCACGCTGGAACAGGATCTCGAACGCCGCGATCTCACGATAAATGCGATGGCAATGGATGAGGACGGCACGATCGTCGATCCATTCAATGGCCAGCGCGATCTCGCCGATCGCGTTCTGCGTCATGTGTCGCCAGCCTTCGTCGAAGATCCTGTACGCGTCTTGCGCGTCGCGCGTTTCGCCGCACGCTACGCATCCCTCGGGTTTCGCATTGCAGATGAAACCATCGCACTGATGCGACACATGGTCGACGACGGTGAAGTGGATCATCTCGTAGCGGAGCGCGTCTGGGCGGAAACACGCAAGGCGCTGAGTGAGCCGACACCGTCCGCATTCCTCAAGGCCTTGCGCGCTTGCGGTGCGTTGCGCGTGATCTTTCCCGAAATTGATGCACTGTACGGTGTGCCGCAGCGAGCGGAATACCATCCTGAAGTCGATACCGGCGTCCACATCGAACTCGTGCTCGACATGGCCGCACGCCTCGCTCCGCGCGACGATCTTGTCGGTTGGTGCGCGTTGACGCACGATCTGGGCAAGGCGCTCACGCCGAAAGACGAACTACCGCGCCACATACGACACGAACATAACGGCGTCGCGCCGGTGCGCGCGCTTTGTGCGCGGCTAAAGGTGCCGGCCGAACACGCGGCACTGGCGGAACTGGTTTGCCGCCTGCACCTCGATGCGCATCGTGCGTTCGAACTGCGCCCGACGACCGTACTCGAAATGCTGGAGCGACTCGACAGCTTCCGCCGACCCGAACGCGTGCCGCGTTTTCTGATCGCCTGCGAAGCGGACAAGCGCGGCCGCCTCGGCCTCGGCGACGCGGCCTATCCGCAGGCGGACTATCTGCGTTCGGCGCACGCAGCCGCATGCGCAGTCGGCGCTACGCAATTCGTCGAACAAGGACTCAGCGGCACCGCGATCGGTGCTGCAATGCGCGAAGCGCGCGTGCGCGCGATTTCCGCTGTGAAGGCGCAGCTGCGGGCACAAGGCTGAGACTATCGGTGTCGCTGGGCGATTCGCCGCATGGCGAGTCGCTTAGCGATTCGCCGCATGACGGGCCTGCCACCGATAGACGAATTCGCCGACCAGTTCGTGCAGCACGGCTTCGCTTTTTGTGACCGCACCACCACGCGGAACCAAGTCAGCGACGCCGTCAAAAGCATTCGCGCGCAGATCGGCTGGATCGCTGCAGGGCGTGAAGCCAGCCGCTTCGAACGCGAGTAACGAACGCGGCATGTGCAACGCGGACGTCACCAGCCAGATTCGCGTTGGCAATGCGGGTAGCAACGCGCGTACGTTCTGCGCATTTTCCCAGGTCGTCAGCGATGTCGTCTCGGTGCGAATTGTTTGCCGCGGCTGACCCAGGCGGACCGCAAGTTCGGCCATGTGCGTACTTTCCGCGACGGTGCCCTTGTCCACGCCGCCGCTGATGACCAATTGCGCGCCCGGCAGTCGCTGCGTCAGTGCAACTGCTTCCAGCGTCCGCTGCACGCTCGCCTCATTAAGTGCACCGACATCCGCAGGATCGGTGGATATTCGTCGCACGCCGCCGGCGAGCAACACGACGGTCGTTGGCAACGGCGCATCGCACGCGGTCGCTGTTGGCGCGCGCTGTTCGGCGAGGGCGAGCAGCGTGTTCGCACCCAGCGGTGTCGCCAAGGCAAGGCACACAATGATCAGCAGGTAGACAGTACGGCGCAACCAGCGCAGCCCGCGTCCGCGCATCCGCCGAAGTGAAAGCGCGAGCAGCAGGCCAAGCACGAGCGGCG
>JBBRZD010000133.1:0-8331 GCA_038237055.1 Lysobacterales bacterium
AAGGTTCGGCAGCCAGCGGCGCCGCGTTTTGTTATTTGCGTGAGAAACATTGTTACCGGACTGCGGTCCCTTTCCGGTGACCTGACAGATTCTGGACATGCGAACCTCGAGTTTTTCGTTTCCATCCTTGGCCAGGACGGCGGCGGCCCAGCGGCGGCGATGCGCCATGCGATGCTGGAAAAGCTCGGGCGGACTACGCGGGCGGACCGCATACCGGGATTCCGCGTGCCCTGACGGGCTCAAGAACGACCAAGCGAGCCGCGCTTTATAGCGGAATCAGGGGCTTGCGGCAAGGGGTTGGGGGGAATCCGCGGCGGCGATGCCTATCAGATCGCGGCGGTGCGTCGCGCTTACAGCTCTTGCGTGGCCGTGCGCCTGGAACGCTTGATCAACCAGCCCACCCCACGCAAATCAGCAATCCCGACCAGCGCGCGATTGAGATTGTTGTATTTGGAAACGCCCATGCAGCGTGCGCGGTGATTGACTGGCACGCTCAGCACCTTCCAGCCGGCGCGTTGCATCAGCGCAGGCAGGTAGCGGTGCATGTGGTCGAAGTAGGGCAGGTCGAGGAACGCTTCGCGCTCGAACAACTTGATGCCGCAGCCGGTGTCCGGCGTGTCGTCGCGCAGCAGGCGCGAACGGATCGCATTGGCCCATTTCGAGGCCCATCGTTTGCTACCCGAATCCTTGCGCTGCACGCGCCAGCCGGCAAATAGCTTGATCGCCGTCGGCGCATCACCGCGCATCGCGAGCAGCTTGGGAATGTCGGCCGGGTCGTTCTGGCCATCGCCGTCGAGCGTGGCAATCCACGCGCTGCGCGCGGCTTTCACGCCGTTGCGGATCGCCGTGCTCTGCCCACTCTGGCTGAGGTGCTTGATTACGCGCAACTCGGGGAAACTCGCCTTGGCGTTGGTCAGCACTTCGACGGAATCGTCCTTGCTGGCGTCGTCGACATAGACGATCTCGAAATCTGCGCGGCCTCTGAGGGCAGCGGCGATTTCTGCGAGCAACGGCGCAATGTTGTCGCGTTCGTTGAACACGGGCACGACGACGGAAAGATCGGGCATGACAGCTTGGACTTCGCGGGAAGCGTTCATTATCGCCGATCGCATGCCGATCGCACGTCAAATCGGCTATGCGCGCTCAGCGGCTGCCGGCAGCGATATCGGGCGATCCCTCGATCGCGTTGCGCCAGGTGTGTTCCACCGCATCGAAACGACCGGAATCCTGCGCGAGCATCACCAAGGTTCCCTGTGCCATCGGCACTTCGCGGCCGACGAGGCCGTTGCGATGGAAATCCTGGCTCGCCGCGGCGCGTTTCTGCACGACGTAGACAACGCTGACCGGCGCGCCGTCTTCCGGCATCACCATATGCACGCTGCGATATTTTTCGATCCCGCACTCGCTGACATAGGCGACATTCGACGGGACCGACGCGAGTGTCACGCCGCGATCCGCGAATGCGTGGCGCACTGTCTCGGCCGGCAGCGGTACCTTCTTGAGCAACGCGTCGCGCTCGTGCGGGCCGGTCACATGCGCCGTGACCAGATCGGCAAGCGTCTGTCCCGACGTGGGTGCGTGCGGATATCGCAATACGCCGATCGCCAGCACCAGACACGCAGCTACTGCCAACGCAGCCCAAATGATGCGACTGCGACCCACACGCTGACGCTGGCGCGCACCGGTCAGTTGCGCAAGCAGGATGCGATCGGCAAGACCTTCGGGAACCGGCACGGACATCGCGGTGGCGAGCCGCGCCTCCAATTCGTTCGCTCGCGCATGCGCATCTGCGCAAAACGCGCATGCGTCGATATGCTCGCGCGCAGCGCGATCGAGCGCGCGTGGATCAGTGCCCAGCAAGCGACGGAATTCAAGACAGTCCATACAGCACCGCCTCCTTTTCGCCGCCATCGAGCAGGGCCTTGAGCTTCTGCCGCGCACGAAACACCTGGGTCATCACGGCCGCTTCGGTAATGTCGAGTTGGCGCGCGATCTCGGTGCACGAAAATCCGCCGAGCACCTGCAACACCAGCGGCTCGCGATACTTCGCTTCCAGCTTGCCGATCGCGGCGCGCACGACCGAGTCCTCGCCCAGATGTTCGGGGCCGGGCGCGGTGTCGCAGAGTTCGAGGTCGGTGATATCGGTGGTCGGCATGGGCTTGCGTTCGTACAGGCGCGCGTGTTCGCGGCGCAGGATCGTGGTCAGCCACGCCTTTGCCGCTACGTTTTCGCGCAGCGCATCGAGCGAGCGCCAAGCCCGCAGGAAAGTTTCCTGCACCAGGTCCTGCGCCAGCGCGTCCTGGCCACAGAGCCAGTACGCATAGCGGTAGAGCTCGCTGGAATGCGCGCGCACGAGGGCCTCGAACTGTTGCTGGCGATTACTCACACCAGCACTAGACCGGGGATTGTCGTCCTGGCTTACAGAAGCCGTCATGCGTTCGCGTCAGCTCTCGAAACCATTGCGGAAATCAGGTCCTGTCTGTTCACCGCGAATTCTACCGGCAACGACGCGAGGCTGTGTGCGGCATCATTCGTGTGAATGCAGATGGTCGCAAGCATCCGGGAAATCCCCAGATCAACGCAGGTGTTCGAGAATTCCTTCGAGCTCGTCAAGGCTGTGATAGTGAATCACGACCTTGCCGCGTCCATTGCGCGCATGCGCGACACTGACGCGCGTCGCGAGCTTCTCCGCCAGCTCGCGTTCGAGCGCGGCGATGTTCGGATCGCGGGCGGCAGCCGGTTTTGCTGCTTTGCCGCCAATCCCCGTGCTCAGACGACGCACCGCTTCCTCAAGCTCGCGCACCGACCATTCCTTGTCGGCCGCCTCGCGTGCGAGCGCGACGGCCCGCGCTTCCGGCAGCGTCGCCAATGCACGCGCGTGCCCCATGTCGAGCTTGCGTTCGTCGAGCAGACGCTTGATGGCGGCCGGCAAGTCGAGCAGACGCAGCAGGTTCGACACCGCGGCGCGCGAGCGGCCAACCGCATCGGCGGTCTGCTGATGGGTCAAGCCGAATTCCTCGATCAGTCGCGACAGCGCCTGGGCTTCCTCCAGCGGCGAAAGATCTTCGCGCTGGATGTTTTCGATCAATGCCATCGCGACGACGGCCTGATCCGGCACAACCTTGACCAGCGCAGGGATCTCGTCGAGACCAGCCTGCTGCGCCGCACGCCAGCGACGTTCGCCAGCAATCAGCTCGAAGCGGCCTGCGCCAATCGCGCGCACGACGACGGGCTGGATCAGCCCCTGTGACTTGATCGACGCCGCAAGTTCCTCGATTTTTTCCGGGTCGAACGCATGCCGCGGCTGGAACTTGCCGGGCTGGATCATGCCGATGGCGAGCGAACGCAGCTCGCCTTCGTTTTCACTGGCCGTGGACGGCGTATCGCCGCCGCCGAGCAGCGCATCGAGGCCGCGTCCGAGGCCGAGTCCACGTTTCTTGACTGCCATGCGTGGCTCCTGGTTGTTCAATGCGCCGCGGCGCTTGGCGTGGGGCCGCGCTCGCGTCGCAGCATTTCGCCCGCAAGACCGAGGTAAGCGATCGCACCGCGTGATTCACGGTCGTACAGGTTGATCGGCTTGCCGTGGCTCGGCGCTTCCGCCAGGCGCACGTTGCGCGGGATGATCGAACGGAACACCTTGTCGCCGAAATGCTTGGTCAACTGCAGCGAAACTTCGTTGCCGAGGTTGTTGCGCACGTCGTACATCGTGCGCAAAAGACCTTCGACTTCAAGCTGCGGGTTGAGGCGCATGCGCACCGCCTTGATCGTATCGAGCAGGCTGGAAAGTCCTTCCAGCGCGAAATATTCGCACTGCACCGGAATCAGCACGCCGTGCGCCGCCGTCAGCGCATTGATCGTGAGCAAGTGCAGCGTCGGCGGACAGTCGATGAGGATCGTCTGATAGCGATCTCCGAGCTTGGCGATTTGTTCCTTGAGCCGCGATTCGCGCGCGAGGCCATCCATCAGCTTGAGTTCGGCCGCGGTCAGATCGCCGCTACCGGGCAGCAGGTCGAAACCGCCCTCGGTCGGCACGATCGCCGTCTCGATCGCCGCTTCGTCGAGCAACACTTCGCAGCCGTTCGGCTTGGCCGTCCGCTTGTCGATGCCGGAGGCCATCGTCGCGTTGCCCTGCGGGTCGAAGTCGATCAACAGCACCTTGCGCCGCGTTTCCGCGAGCGCGGCGGCGAGATTAACCGCAGTCGTGGTCTTGCCGACCCCGCCTTTCTGGTTCGCAACCGCGATGATGCGCGTCATGGTGATGCCACCGAGCCCTGTTTGTTGTCGTTGTGCGTATTGCCAGCCCGCCTGATTACCACGACATGACGCTCCGCGTCCAAGCCCGGCACAGCGAGCGGCTTGACCTGATCCACATGAAATCCGGGCGGCAGCGCAGCCAGCTCATCCTGCGGGAAGCGGCCCTTCAACGCCAGCCAGACGCCCGTTGGTGCGAGCAAATGGCCACCCCATGCCAGCATATCGGCAAGACTGGCAAACGCGCGCGAAGTTATGCAGTCAAATTTGCCGGTGACGGCTTCCGCGCGCTTTTCAGCAATGCTGACATTCGACAGCGCCAGTTCGCGCACCGCAGCGCGCAGAAAGCGGGTTTTCTTGCCGTTCGAATCGACCAGGGTGACCGCGCGTTCCGGCGCAAGAATCGCAAGCGGAATGCCGGGCAGCCCGGCGCCGGTGCCGAGGTCGGCCAGGGTCGCCCCTGTCACATACGGAACGATCGTGAGCGAATCGAGCAAGTGGCGCGTGACCATTTCGAGCGGATCGCGAACCGCGCTCAGGTTGTAGGTCGCATTCCAGCGCGCCAGCAGATCGACATAGGCGAGCAGCCGCGCAATGAAGGCTTCAGGCAAGTTGAGCTGAAGGGCTGCAAGGCCCGCGCACAGGCGCTGCCGCAGCCGGTCACTGTCAGGCGCGCGGCGGTCAGTCATGGCGATCGCAACAATACGGGGCGCGCAGTATCGGCGCGGACGCGGCGAAAATCCATCGCCGCGCGGGAAACGCTCATTCCAAAGGCCGCGAATAAGGCGGTAGACGCTGAACGATTGGCTTAAATCCCGGCCAGGTCCTGGGCGGCGAGGTCAACGCGTGCGATCAGCAAGCCGCGCTCGCGCAGCTGTGCATTCAACGACTGCTTCAGCCATGCGCGACGTGCGTCCGCGGCCTCCGGCAGGCTGTTGTCGGCGAACAGGCGGCGTGTCGCGGCGCGCAGCATCTCTTCGACATCCTCGATCAGGATCTCAGCATGCTCCGGATCGAGCACCTGGAAATAGACGACGCTGCGAAAATTCTGTCCGTCGCGTGACAGGCTCTCGACCGGAACCGCGGCGCCAGCCAGGCTTATCTTGTGGGTAACACGTTCGACCAGCGGCATGACCAGATGCGTACCCGCGCCCACGATGCGCACATGGCCGTCCATGCGTCGGAACGCATAAACATGGCCCTCGGGAATCCGTCGCACCGAGGCGACGACGAGAAGCGCTAGCGCACAAAGTGCGGCCAAAATGATCGGGGAAAGCATTTTTTCTATCTCTGGCGCCGTTTTACGGATCAGGTGCCGCTGGAGCTTGCACGGAATGGGCCATGTTAACCGAGCTTAAACTAACGAATGCTTAACAGTTTTAACTGTTGCGGCGCGTAGTACCTCACATAGTTCCGTTTTGGCCTGCGGTGGGTTGCTGCGCGGCGGATCGCAGACCCGCGCGTACAATCGAGCGCTTTCCAGATCCCCACTTCGAGTTCCGATGTCGTATCCGCAAACCCGCCTGCGCCGCATGCGCCGTGATGCGTTCTCGCGCGCCCTCATGCGCGAAACCGACCTGACCCCGGCCAACCTGATCCTGCCGATTTTCGTGTGCGAAGGCCGCGATGTGCGTGAGCCGGTGCCCTCGATGCCCGGCGTGGACCGCGTCTCGATCGACCTGTTGCTGCGCGTCGCCGAACAGGCGCAGCAGCTCGGCGTGCCCGCAATCGCGCTATTCCCGGTCACGCCGCCCGAGGCGAAATCGCTGGATGCGCGCGAAGCCTGGAATCCAGATGGCCTCGCTCAACGCGCGGTGCGTGCGCTGAAGAAGGACTTCCCCGAGCTCGGCGTGATCACCGACGTCGCACTCGATCCGTTCACGACGCATGGGCAGGACGGCCTCATCGACGAATCAGGCTACGTCGTCAACGATGCCACCGTTGAAGCACTCGTCAAGCAGGCGGTGTCGCATGCGCAGGCCGGCGCTGACATCGTCGCACCGTCGGACATGATGGACGGACGCATCGGTGCAATCCGCACGGCACTCGAGGATGCCGGGCACATCCACACGCGCATCCTGGCCTACTCCGCGAAATATGCGTCCGCGTTCTATGGGCCGTTCCGCGACGCGGTCGGCTCCGCCGGCAATCTCGGCAAGGGCAACAAATACACCTACCAGATGGACCCGGCAAACAGCGACGAGGCCTTGCGCGAAATCGCGCTCGACATCGACGAGGGCGCCGACATGGTGATGGTCAAGCCGGCCATGCCCTACCTCGACATCGTGCGTCGCGTGAAGGATCACTTTGGCGTGCCGACCTTCGCTTATCAGGTCAGCGGCGAATACGCGATGCTCAAAGCCGCCGCACTGAACGGCTGGATCGACGAGCGCGCGTGCGTGCTTGAAGCGCTGATCGGCATTCGTCGCGCCGGCGCCGATGCCGTGCTGACCTATTTCGCGCTCGACGCCGCACGCTGGTTGCGCGAGACGCATTGAGCAACGTGTTTCGTGGGATTGGCTTCAGCCGCGATGCTTGAAAGCCCTCCCCTTCAAGGGGAGGGTTGGGTGGGGATGGTGTTGGTCGCACAACGCACAAACATCGCGGCTGAAGCCGCTCCCCCAACACTCCCACTTCTTCGGAACCGGATTTTCATGCACCCTCGCTACGCCGTCTTCGGCCAGCCGATCGCCCATTCGCTGTCGCCGCGCATCCATGCCGCGTTCGGCGAGCAATCGGGTATCGCCGTCGACTACCGCGCGATCGAAAGCAGTCGCGAAGAATTCGCACTGGCGCTCGATGCATTCGCGCGCGACGGCGGGCGTGGCGCCAACGTGACGTTGCCGCTGAAGGAAGATGCGCTCGCAGCGTGCGGATCGCTGAGCGAACGTGCGCGACGTTGCGGCAGCGTCAACACCCTCATCCGCGAGGGGGCTGCGTGGCGCGGCGATAGCACCGATGGTGTCGGCTTGTTGCGCGATCTGAGTTTGCGTCACGCGTTCTATCCGCGCGGTAAACGCATTCTGTTGCTCGGCGCTGGCGGCGCAGCGCGGGCAACCGCATTCGCATTCGCCGACAGCGGGGCTGGCGAGCTCGTGATTGCCAATCGCACGCGCGCGCGCGCGCGGGGGATCGCCGATGCGATCGGCAACGCTGCACGTGTACACAGCTGTGACTTGAGCGATCTCGAAGCAACCGCAGCATTCGATCTCATCATCAATGCAACGGCAGCCGGCCACGGCGAATCGACGCTGGACTTGCCCCACGCGATGGTCGGGTCCGAAACCCTCTGCTACGACCTTTCCTACGCGAAAGCCGCGCGCATGTTTCTCGACTGGTCGCGCATCGCGGGGGCAACGCGAGTGAGCGACGGGCTTGGCATGCTCGTCGAGCAAGCCGCCGAATCATTCGCGTGCTGGCATGGCGTGAGACCGGACACGACACCTGTCTATGCCGAACTGCGTGCACATTTTGCGGCGCTGTTGTGAACTTCCTCGACTGCCGCAGCGGTTGCGGTGCTTGCTGCATAGCACCGTCAATTTCTTCGCCGATTCCCGGTATGCCGCAGGGCAAGCCAGCCGGCGTTCGCTGCGTGCAACTGACCGCAGACTATCGCTGCGCAATCTTCAACGATCCTGCACGGCCCGCGGTCTGCGCATCGCTACGGCCGTCGCCGTCGATGTGCGGCGCAAGCCGTGAAGCGGCCATGTATACGCTAGAGACGCTGGAATCAGCAACGCGACCCGGGTGATCCGGGCGCGCAAACCGTGGCGTCAGCGGATGGTGTTGGCGCTCCGCCATCGGCGATGATGGAACAGACTGGTGAGCGGAGCTCCCTGCGCGCACACTTCCACAAGGAGTCGTCATGTCCGAAGTCCCGGTGCCGCCCATCAACAATACCGACGCGTTGTTTTCCGACGTGTACGACCGTCTGAAGTCGATGGCGAAGCGGCATCTGGCAGCAGCCGCGCGCGGTGCGCCGATGGATGCCACCGTCGTCGTGCACGAGCTCTATCTGCGCATGAGCGCGAACCGCGAGCTTGCCTTTGCCCATCCCGGGCAGTTCTTTTCGTACGCCGC
>JBBRZD010000134.1:0-8331 GCA_038237055.1 Lysobacterales bacterium
CGGCGACGGCATTCACGTCGCATCTCCATTGATCAGGCGCACGCGCGCCGCTTCGCTACGACGCAGTGCGAAACGGGTGAAGCCGATTTGCACCAGCAATGGATCGCCACCGATCGGGCCGCAAGCCACCACACGCACCGGCTCGCCATTGACGAAGCCCAGCTCGCGCAGCCGTCGCGCGATCGGATCAGCGGAATGAGCCTCTTCGACCTCGCCCACCACGGCTGACGCACCTTTTTTCAATTCGGACAGGCGCACTTTGGCACTGCATGCAAATACGAATGGTTCGCATTATACTCTTTGGGACGTCACCACGCATCCCGCATGATGATTACTGTCGCAGGTCCCTTACAGCGTTCTTACAGGCCGCTCCCCGCCGCGAAATATGTGCTCACCCAAGCGGCCGCTGCGCCTGGCATTTCGGCGCTACGGAGCCAACGATTCGAACCCATCGGCGAAAATGCTGTCGAGCGTGGCATTAGCGAGATCGAAGCAAGTGCCGACTTCCGACGTGCTGCCCTGCGGACTTGTCGCCGTCAGGCTGACCGCGTGCCCAGCCGCCAAATCGGGCAATACGACATTCACACTGAACGCGGTCTGCGCATTCACCTGTGCGATGGCAAACGAGGTCGAGCCCAGATAGGTTTGCGCATGACCGCGCGAGCTGCTGCTGCAACTGGTCGAAAAGTATGCCTGCACGATATAGTTGACAGGATCGGGGGTGCCATTCAGCGCACCTCGTATGACCGCGGAGACATTTGTCGGCGACCCTTGCACCGGTGCGGACAACTGCACCGAGGTGACCAACGGGAAATTCTGCAACTGGTTCGGACCATTGTCGATATCGCCGGCATCGTTGGGTGTTGGGCCGAGCGTACCGATATCGATATCCATGCCGTTACCGGTTGATTCATTGTCGTAGATCGAGTTGCCCAAGATGGCATGGCCGTCCCCGGCGTTGCCGGTGACCAGCACGCCGCCCGCGGTCATGTTGCGGATGGTGTTTCCGAAAATGGAATTGTTGTCGCCTGCCGTGATGCGTACGCCGGCTCCGCCATTGAACGCGCCGAGGCCCGTCGCATCCACTCCAATGACATTGCTGACAACAGCATTTCCACCCGGACCATTGATCGTGATCGCATCATTGCTGTTGCCCACGATGCGATTGCCGTCCACGAGACATCCGCTGCCGCCGAGAACGATGCCGGTGAAATTTGGTAGCGGCGTGCTGCCGTCGCGATCCATCCCGATAAGGTTGCCCGCGATCTGACAGTGTTGCGGGTCGGTTTGCACGGCCGACTGGATATTGATGCCCGCCTGTTGTGCGCCGCCCAACATGTTGCGCGCGGCAGGGTCGGAGCCGCCGATGAGCAGCGAACCCCCTGCACTGAAGCCGGCGACACTGATCGCATACAGACCCGCGCCAGGCAGTGCCACGCCGCCGGCGGTGCCACCGAACTGGTTGCCGAGGATGACCGTATTCTTGCCACCGAGGAGAACGAGCGGCTGGCCGAATCCTCCGAAACCGAGCGATGAAAGGAACAGATTCGCCGTGGTCGCGCTGCTCGGCACCTTGATGGCGTACCCAAGGGTACCGCTCGCTGGTTTTAGCAATACGCAAAGCGTCTCATTGAAACCCGTGGTACTGGTATTGGCCGCCCACCCCGGCTGCGAAGAGCCGTAAATCGTCATCGATGTCGTAATGTCCGGCAGCGGCGACAACAAGGCAATCGTGTGCGGGCAGGCACCGGGAATATTGAACAAAATGTCATTCGTATCCGGATTGGAATTGGCGGCGAGGATGGCCGCGCGCAGACTGTCCGGACCGCTGTCGTTGCTATTGAGCACCACGATCTGGGTAGGTACCGGTGGCGTGGATTCATAGGCGCCCAGGTCCGGAAACACGGCCTGCGCTCGTTGCGCACCGACAATATCCGTGCTCGGAAGGCCGAACGGCACGACCAGAAAGCCTTGGTCGATCGCTGGCGACGGCGACGCACCGGTAGTCAGTCGATAGTTGCCGGTGCCGGGAGCAATCCACTTCGGATTCGCATTGATCTGGCCTATGTTCGAAATGATGCCAGGCCCACTGATTCCCAGAAACAGGTTGTAGCGCAGATTGACCGTCGCCAGCGGCGTATCCGGACTATATAGCGTCATCAACAGACTGCCCTGGCTTCCATCGGAAGCCCAGATGATGTTGTTGGATACGTCGAACACGACACCGCCAGGCGACGATGGCTCCAGGCAGAAGCTGTCCCCCGCCCCGAGGTCGATCGTGTCCTGCGTCAGCACCACATGGGTATTCCTGGTCGCCAGCACCGTTGCGGCGCAGCTGCTGTTCGGCTGGGCGGCAAGGTGATCGATCAGGCTGTTTTCGATGCGCACAACACCCTGACCACCATCGATCTCGAATGACGAAAGGTTGGTGAAGCGCGTGCGCGTGATGAGCAGGTCGGCACCTGGATCGTAGTATCGCGGCTTCAACTGGACGCCACCGTTGCGCAAGGTGATGCCGTCGATCAGCAAACCAGCACCGGGACCGGTGCCCGTCGCGAACGCCATGCCAGTACCTGCAAGGTCGATGAGGGTGTTGGCTGGATCGACGATACGGCTCGCGCATCCTGCGCTATAGCCCCCTTCAATCGATAGCGTCTGCGCGGAATCAACGTTGTTCATCCCCCCCAGCACGTAGGCGGACACGCTGCGCACCAGCTTGATCGTGCGCGGCTGCGGAAGGGCCTGGAGCAGGGCCAACTGAGCCTGGAGGGTGACCGAATCGCTGACGCAAAACTCGTCCGCGTGAGCTTGCGGCAGAAGTACCAGGCTTGCCAGCACAAGGTAGACGGGCAGAAGGCGGGAGAGGACGGACGGGAAACGGAACATGAATTCCTCGACGATCAGTCGGCGATCCGCGAGAGCAGGCTTGCTGTCGTGAAAACGCCGGATTTGTGGAAGAGAACACGGTCGGGCACTGGAACCAGACATCGACAGCGCGTCTCGACTGCTCGTGTATTGGACCACAATCGCCGCAAACCGCGGCGCACGCCAGACCCCGTCGCAGACGTCTACCGCATGCGTTGCCGCTATTATCCGCAACTTGTCTGCGGGGAAAACAGTTATGAGCGACGCGGTACTCGTCACCATCAGCGGCAGCACCGCCACGATCTCGATGAACCGGGCCCAGGTGCATAACGCGTTCGACGACGCCTTGATTGCGGACCTGACCGCTGCTCTCGATGACTGCGCGCACGACGCGACCGTGCGCGCAGTCGTGCTGACCGGCATCGGCGCCTCGTTCTCGGCCGGCGCGGACCTGAACTGGATGCGTGGCATGGCGCAGGCGAGCGAAGAAGACAATCGCGCCGACTCATTGCGCCTTGCCACCTTGATGCGCACGTTGAACTTCCTCTCCAAGCCGACCATTGCGCGCGTCAACGGCTCCGCGTATGGCGGTGGCATCGGACTTGTCGCCTGCTGCGACATCGCGATTGGCGTCGACACTGCGAAATTCTCGCTCAGTGAAGTCAAGCTGGGTCTGGTGCCGGCTGTGATTTCGCCGTACGTGATTGCGGCAATAGGTGCGCGCCATGCACGCAGGCTCTTCATCAGCGGCGACGTTTTCGACGCAACGATGGCTGCGCGCATTGGCCTGCTGCATGAGACGGTTGCGACGGATCAGCTTGACGCTGCGCTGGAACGCACATTGCACTTTCTGGGCAAAGGCGGTCCGCAGGCGCAGACCGAAGCCAAGCAGCTCGCACTTCGCATGGCCAACATGACACCCACGTCCGCCGAACACGTCGATACCGAAAACGCGGCGTTGATCGCGCGCCTGCGCGTATCCGCCGAGGGTCAACACGGGCTAGCCGCTTTTCTCGACAAGCGCGCACCCGATTGGGCGCGCAAGGAGTAGATGATGCTCGACCATATCGGCATTCCCGTTTCAGACTACGCAAGGGCGAAAGCGTTTTACGAACGCGCGCTCGCGCCGCTCGGTATCGAACTGCTAGCGGAAGTCACGCCCGAACAAACCGGAGACGGTTACGCAGCCGGTTTTGGATCGCAGGGAAAACCGTATTTCTGGATTGGCAGCAGCGCACAGCAGGGTCGCACGCATGTCGCGTTCGTGGCATCAAGTCGCGCCATCGTCGACGCGTATTACAAGAGTGCACTCGCCGCTGGCGGTCGCGACAATGGCGCACCGGGCCTGCGCCCGCACTACCATGCAGACTACTACGGTGCATTCGTGCTCGATCCGGATGGACATAACATCGAAGCCGTTTGCCACACACCCGAGGCCTGAAGAAACGCTCATGTTCAAACGCATCCTGATTGCCAACCGCGGCGAGATCGCCTGTCGCGTGATCCGCACTTGTCGCAAGCTCGGCATCGAGACTGTCGCTGTGTACTCGGAAGCGGACGCGACAGCGCAGCATGTGCGGCTCGCCGACGGTGCCTATCCGATCGGCGGCCCGCGCCCGGCAGATTCGTATCTGCGCGGCGACGCGATCCTCGATGTCGCCCGGCGTTCCGGTGCGCAGGCGATCCATCCCGGCTACGGCTTCCTGTCAGAGAACGCGGACTTCGCCGACACTGTTGAACGCGCGGGACTTGCGTTCATCGGCCCATCAGCGGATTCGATGCGACGCATGGGCTCGAAAGCTGGCGCAAAGGAACTGATGTCGGCACGCGGAGTGCCGGTGGTCCCCGGCTACACCGGCGAGGATCAGGACCCAGCCCTGCTCGCGCGCGAAGCCGAACGCATTGGTTTTCCGCTCATGATCAAGGCCGCGTACGGCGGCGGCGGCAAGGGCATGCGCGTCGTGCGCAGCGGCGGCGAATTTTCGGCCAATCTTGAAAGCTGTCAGCGCGAAGCGAAGAATGCATTCGGCCGCGATCGCGTCCTGCTGGAACGCTACATCGAACAACCGCGCCACATCGAATTCCAGATCTTCGGCGACAAGCACGGCAACATCGTGCATTTGAACGAACGCGAGTGCTCGGCGCAACGTCGCTATCAGAAGGTACTCGAGGAAACGCCATCGCCATTTGTCACCACCGACCTGCGCGCGAAGATGGGCGAGGCAGCGGTTGCCGCCGGGCGTGCGCTCGATTACGTCAACGCAGGCACGGTCGAGTTCATCGTCGGCCAGGGCGGCGATTTCTACTTCATGGAGATCAACACGCGCCTGCAGGTCGAACATCCCGTCACCGAAATGGTGCTCGGACTCGATTTGGTCGAACTGCAACTGCGCGTCGCCAGTGGCGAAGAACTGCCGGGTTCATTGGTGCGCAACAAATCGATTCCGCAAAATGGCCATGCGATCGAACTGCGCCTGTACGCGGAAGATCCGGAGCAGGGTTTCCTGCCCGGCTCGGGTAAGCTGGAACGCTTGCGCCTGCCGCTGCCGTCCGAACATGTGCGCATCGATTCGGGCGTGATCGAAGGCGATACGGTCACGTTCTTCTACGACCCGATGATCGCCAAGCTCATCGTCTGGGATAGCACCCGCGATGCTGCCCTTGTACGCATGCGAGAGGCCCTTGCAGCGTGTGACATCGTCGGGCCGAAGTCGAATATCGATTTTCTCGAGCGCCTGGTACGCCACCCGGTCGTGATCGAGGGCCGTATCGACACCGGCTACCTCGATCGCCATCTTGACGAATTCATTGGTATCGGCGACAGCGACGATACGCACACCTTGTTTGTCGCAGGGACGACATGGCTGCTGCACGAGGAAGCCGAAGCCCCGCGTCTCGCGCAGGCGACCGAGGATCTTCATTCGCCGTGGGCGCGAGCGGACGGCTGGCGCGTCGCGCATCCCGGCAAGCGCATCGTTGCGCTGATCGATCGCGGCAAGCGCGTCGAAGTCGTGGCGCACGGATCCGCCGGGTCCTACGTGCTCGAACACGGAGAAGCCCGTTGCGACGTCGCCAATGCGCTAGTGCGCGACGGCATCCTCACCGCAAGCTTCGACCAGGTGAACGAACGCTGGCGCGCCCATGTCGAACGCGACCGCATTGGCGTGCACGATGGCACACGACGGCACGCCTATACGCACGCGCCCGCTTTCGCGTATACGAGCGCGAGCGCAGGCAGCGGCGACCGCGTGCTCGCGCCGATGCCGGGGCGTATCGTCCTGGTCAAGGCCAAGGTCGGCGATGAAGTCTCGGAAGGCCAGGAACTGCTGGTGATGGAAGCAATGAAGATGGAACTCAGCTTGAAAGCGCCACGCGCAGGAACCGTGGAGAGCGTGCAGGCCGTCGCCGGCGAATTCGTCGACGCCGATGCGGTGATGGTGCGCCTCGCAACCGCGCCGACGCAGGCCGCATGAGGATGTGCACATGATCGCATCGATCTGGCGTTTCCACGTTCACCCGGAATCTACGGGCCCATTCGAACGCGCCTACGGTCCGAACGGTGAGTGGGCCCAGTTGTTCGCGCGTGCGGCAGGCTATGCCGGCACCGAGCTGCTGCGCCTCGATGGCGCCGAACCGGTGTACCTGACCATCGACCGCTGGCACAGCGTAGCGGACCACCAACAAGCGGAGTTCGAACTGGATGCGGAATATGCCGCGCTTGATCTTCTTTGCGAAGACTATACGTCGGAAGAAACGTGTCTCGGCATTCACACCGTGATCGGATAGATACGACGCACCGTTAAGGATTGCGCGTTGTAACGAGATCGGAAGCGATCGCCATGAACCTGGAGACCCTGCAATGAAGCTCGCAAGCTGCCTCGGACTCACTCTTGTTTTTCTCTCGCTCGCCGGCTGCGTAGAGACGCGCTTTGAATCGCCACTCGGCGACAATATCGAAACCTGCGACGTGCGCTGGAAGGGTCTTTGGACCGGCGTCGAGGATGCGCCGATCGACAGCGACAGCAATACCTCAGCCTTCCACGTCAACGACAACTGCGAATTTACCGTTATCGAACAGCCCGAAAAAGGTGGCCCGCTCAAACGCGTGCATGTACCGTTGAACTATGTACATGCGGGGGGCAACGACTACATCATCGTCGCCGATAGCGCGGTCAAGGGGCTGGTCAAGTTGAAGCCACCGCACGCCGTTGATCCGGTGCCGGAGAAGTCGTTCTTCTACATGCGCTATCGGATGCATGGCGATCGCATCGACCTGTATCAGGTGGACAGCAAGCATCTGGCGAAACTCATCGTCGACGGCAAGCTCGACGGCACCGTCGACAAGAGCGCGAACGATCTGCATGTTTTCGTGCACGGCAATCGCACACAGATGCTCAACCTGGTCCATCGCGAATCCGTGTTCGAAGCCAAACCGTCGCTTCAACTGATACGCAGCAAGCAGACGCTCGGCGAGTTCGAGCAGTCCGTGCAGCATTCGCCGCCCGGAAAGAAATCATGAGCTCGACGCCGAACGAAGTCCGCATCGTCGAGGTCGGCGCGCGCGATGGTCTGCAGAATGAAAAGACGATCATTGCAGCTGCGACCAAGATCGAGCTGATTGACCGACTGTCGGCGACGGGCCTGCGCACGATCGAAGCGACCAGTTTCGTCAGTCCCAAATGGATTCCGCAGCTGGCCGATGCCGCCGAAGTGTTCAGTGGCATCTCGAAGAAACCCGGCATTGCCTATCCGGTACTGGTGCCGAATCTGCAGGGCTACGAACGCGCGCGTGAAGTCGGCGCCAACGAAGTTGCCATCTTCACCGCAGCATCCGAGGCGTTCAATCGAAAGAACGTCAATGCATCGATCGACGAATCAATAAAACGCTTCGTGCCCGTGCTCGAGCGCGCGCACGCCGATGGCGTCAAGGTCCGCGGCTATGTCTCGACCGTGCTCGGCTGCCCCTACCAAGGCGAAGTTCAGATCGCTGATGTCGTGCGCGTCGCGAAGCGGCTGCATGATCTGGGCTGCTACGAAATTTCGCTCGGGGATACCATCGGCGTCGGCACGCCGGGCAAGGCGCGCGCGATGTTGCGTTCCGTCGCCGGCGAAGTCCCGATGTCGGCACTCGCGGTCCATTTTCACGACACGCGCGGGCAGGCGCTCGCGAACATCCTGGCTTGCCTTGAGGAAGGGGTTGCGGTCGTCGACAGTTCGGTGTCCGGCACCGGCGGTTGTCCTTACGCAAAGGGCGCGACCGGCAATGTCGCGACCGAAGACGTCGTCTACATGCTCGAAGGCATGGGTATTGCGACCGGTATCAATCTGTCTGCGCTGATTGCAACCGGTTTGTGGCTGAGCGATCAGCTCGGACACGCGACGTCCAGCCGCGTAGCGCGCGCGAGCGCGGCATGAGTTGCAGCGCGAGCTGACCGCGTTTCGCACTCGCTGGATCGGCGCTCGCTA
>JBBRZD010000135.1:0-8297 GCA_038237055.1 Lysobacterales bacterium
AAGGCGGCTTCCTCACCAATTCCAAGGGTGAGCGCTTCATGGAGCGCTACGCACCCAACGCGAAGGATCTGGCGTCGCGCGACGTCGTTTCACGCTCGATCGCGACCGAGATCAACGAAGGACGCGGCGTCGGCGAGCACAAGGATTACGTCAACCTCAATCTTATGCATCTGGGCACCGATGTCCTGCACGAAAAGCTCCCCGGCATTTCCGAGAGTGCGCGCATCTTCGCCAACGTCGACGTGACCAAACAGCCGATTCCGGTCGTGCCGACGGTGCACTACAACATGGGCGGCATCCCGACCACGATCCACGGCGAAGTGGTGCGCAAGTCCGGCGGCAATCCGGATTCGGTTGTGCCGGGCTTATATGCGATTGGCGAGGCGGCGTGTGTTTCCGTGCACGGTGCCAATCGCCTCGGCTCCAATTCGCTGCTCGATCTGGTCGTGTTCGGTCGTGCCGTCGCCCAGCATTGCACGGCGACGATCAAGCCCGGTCAGCCGCACAAGGACCTGCCGCCGTCGATCTGCGACAAGGCTCTTGGCAGCTTCGATCGCCTGCGCAACGCGAAAGGCTCCACGCCGACCGCGGACATTCGCATGGCAATGCAGCGGACGATGCAGGCCGATGCCGCGGTGTTCCGTACCGAAAAGACCTTGCAGGAAGGCTGCGCGAAAATGGACAAGGTCTTCGCCTCGTTCGACGACGTGCGCGTGACCGATCGCTCGCTGATATGGAACTCGGACCTGATCGAGACGCTGGAATTGCAGAACCTGCTTTATAACGCCGTCGCGACGATTGGGTCGGCCGAGCAGCGTCACGAGAGCCGCGGCGCCCATTCGCGGGTTGACTTCCCGGATCGCGACGACGTGAACTGGATGAAGCACACGATCGTCACCGTCGACGAAAAGGGCAAATGCGCGTTTGACTCACGGCCAGTGCACATGAATACGCTGACCACGGATGTTGAAGCCGTGCCACCGAAGAAACGGGTGTATTGACGTCACCAAGAGTTGGTTCGCTTTCGCGCATACGCGCGCAGTGAAAGATCCATAGACGAGGCAAACGTGGCTGAATTTTCGTTACCCAGGAATTCCAAGATCAAGGCCGGCAAGCATTTTCCGGCGGAATCGGGCGCGACCAATGTGCGCATGTTCCGCGTCTATCGCTGGAACCCGGACGACGGCCAGAATCCGCGCGTCGACACCTATGACGTCGACATGGCGACCTGCGGGCCGATGGTTCTGGATGCATTGATCAAGATCAAGAACGAGATTGATCCGACCCTGACGTTCCGGCGTTCCTGCCGCGAGGGCATTTGCGGCTCGTGCGCGATGAATATCGACGGCACCAACACGCTTGCCTGCACCAAGGCGATCGGCGAGTGCGCGAGCGGCGACGTCAAGATTTATCCGCTGCCGCACATGAGCGTCGTGAAGGACCTGGTCCCTGACCTCACGCATTTCTATGCGCAGTACGCGTCGATCAAGCCGTGGATCCGCACCGAGACGCCGCCGCCGCCGGATCGCGAGCGCCTGCAGTCGAAAGAGGATCGCGCCAAGCTCGACGGCCTCTACGAATGCATCTTGTGCGCCTGTTGCTCGGCAGGGTGTCCAAGCTACTGGTGGAACAGCGAGCGCTACCTCGGCCCGGCGATCCTGCTGCAGGCCTATCGCTGGATCGTCGATTCGCGCGACGAAGACACCGGCGCTCGCCTCGACGAGCTGGAAGATCCGTTCAAGCTCTATCGCTGCCACACGATCATGAACTGCACGCGCACCTGCCCGAAGGGACTCAATCCCGCGAAGGCGATTGCCGAGACGAAGAAGCTGCTGGTCGAGCGCCGGTCGTGACGGACGACGCGCGCGCTGATGTGGCCCGTGTTCGCGCTGGCCGCATTGACGTTCGCGGTCTGGTTCCGCATGTTTTTCCAGCGCATCGGCGAGATGCGTAGTTTGCGCATTCATCCGCGGAGCGTCGCGACATCGACGCAAGCCGCGCAGCATTTCATCGATACGCGCGCCGCGGACAATTTTCGCAATCTGTTCGAGTTGCCGACCCTCGGCCTGCATTCGTGACCGTGACATTCAATGGAGCTTTCCAATGAGTGACGAATCGAGCGCCCAGGAACGACGATCGTCACCACCCGTAAGGGAAATTCGCCCCAATCTCTGGATCGTCGCGGGTGCCGGCGTCGCCTACGGCCTCGCGATGCGCATGCTGTTCGGTCTGCACTATTTCCGGGGTGTCGCCGACAGTAGCAGCGTGGGCAGCAGCGGCCCGATGCTCGTTTCGTTCCTGTTTCTCGTGCCTGCGCTGATCGGCGCATACACGCTCTATCTGCTGCCGCGCCACCAACGCAATTTCGGACGCGCGCTGCTCGCGCCCTGGCTGCCCACCCTCGTATTCATCGGCGCCGCGTCGGTGCTATTGATCGAGGGCAGCATCTGCATCGCGATGGCGTTGCCCATCTTCCTGGTCAGCGCTTCGCTTGGCGGTATCCTCGCTTGGGCGGCGTTGAGTGTGGTGACGCCTTCGCGTTCGACCGTCGGCACCTTCCTCCTGCTGCCGTTGATTGGGGGCTCCTTTGAACGCGGGATTCCCTTGCCCGACCTTATCGGACAGTCTGACGATTCGATCCATATTGCAGCCCCTCCGCAAGCGATCTGGCACCTGATCAACGATGCGACCGACATCCGTGCGGGCGAGATGGCACAGGGCGTCGCCTGGCGCATCGGCGTGCCATACCCGATCGAGGCCGTCACGGTGGGCAGCGGCGCGGATCGAGTGCGCAAGCTGCGCTGGGACAAGGGCGTGCACTTCGATGAACCTATCGTGGAGTGGGACGAAAACCGCTACATCCGCTGGCGTTATGTGTTTGCCGCCGACTCGATCCCGGATGGCGCGCTCGACGAACACGTATTGATCGGCGGTCGTCACTTCGATCTGCTCGACACCTCGTACCGATTGACACCGGAGGACGGCGGCACGCGCCTTGCGATCCATGTCAGTTATCGCGTCAGCACGCATTTCAATGGCTATGCCGGCGCGTGGGCACGCTGGCTCGTAGGCGACGCGTCCCACACGATTCTCGTGTTCTACCAGCGTCGCGCCGAAGCGGCGCAGACCGCGCAGGCACTCGCCAGTCGATGAGCACGATATCGGCGGACGCGCAGTTCGCGCGACTGCGCTGGCGCGCGCGACGCGGCACGCGAGAGCTGGACGCCATGCTCGGATGGTGGATGGACGCGCGCTATGCCGGCGCGGATACGGCAAAAAGGGCGCACTTCGACGCGCTGCTCGACCTGCCCGATCCAGACCTGTGGGACTGGCTGATCGGACACCATGAGCCGACTGATTCACGTTTCGCCGCGATCATCGATGAAATCCGTACCCACCATCGCGTTTGACTATTTCGCCTCGCGCTGGATTGCAGCTGCGTTGCTGCTGATCTGCTTCGCCGCAATGCTTGCGCCGTGGCTGAGTGCGTTGCCGGTGGCCGGCAGGGTTGTTGTTTCCATGGCAGTCGTAGCGCTTGGCGTTCGCGCGGCTCGCGCGCTGCTGCACCCTCCGTTTGGCCGTGTCGCCTATCGCGCTTCAGGCTGGGTGCTGGTCGATCTTGCCAACAATGAGCACGAAGTCCTGCTTGAATCGCACGCCCGTCTGGGGGCGTTGATCGCCTTGCGGTTTCGACACGGCCCACGCGAACGGTTTTACGCCTTGCTCGCGCCCGACAACCTCGACGCTGAAACGCGTCGCCAGCTCATCCTGCTGCTGTCGCGAGCGGAATTCGCACACGGTCCATAGGCGCCGGTCGCTTGCCGGCGTGGAGCGCTTGCGGCACTCTCGCCGCGGTTCGTGGTCATCAACCTGCTTGGGAGCCTGTCGGACTTTGCTCGGCCGGGCTGCAAACCCGCCTACGCGGTCCATATTTCCGCCGCTTCTTGGCCCATAGAACCACTATGGGCCGGCGAATCGTCGAAAATCTGTACTCGCGTAGACAGCTTTGATCAGCTTCGCTGTTGTAAAGCTCTTCGCCTCGACCATCAAAGGCCGATAGGCTCTCAGACCACGCCTACAAGGATTTGCAAGCCGCATGTTCCGCCCTCTCGAAGTCTTCATCGGCCTGCGATACACGCGCGCCAAGCGCCGCAATCACTTTATTTCGTTCATTTCGCTGGTATCGATCCTCGGCATCGCGGTCGGCGTGACGGCGTTGATCACCGTGATCTCCGTAATGAATGGCTTCGACAAGGAACTGAAGGACCGCATCCTCGGGATGGTGTCGCATGCGACGATCGAAGGCGTCGACGAAACCGTAAAGGACTGGCCGCAGGCGCTTAAGCTCGCGCACGAAAATCCGCACGTGCTGGGTGCGGCGCCATATGTTGAGCGCCAGGCGATGCTGCAGGGCTCACGCGTCAGCGGCGCGATCATCCGTGGCGTGATGCCGAACCTTGAGCCGACCGTATCGGACGTCGACCGCCACATGGTCAGCGGCAAGCTCGACGATCTCGCAGCCGGTCACTTCGGCATCGTACTTGGCAAGGAGCTGGCGATGACGCTCGGTGTCGACGTCGGCGATTTCGTCACCGTGTTCGCTCCGGAATTCAGCGCGACGCCGATTGGGGCGATACCGCGCATGAAGCGCTTCACCGTGGTCGGCATCTTCGAAGTCGGCATGCAGGAATACGACTCCGGTCTCGCGCTGATGTCCATGCAGGATGCACAGACGCTGTATCGCCTGGATGGCCCCAGCGGCATCCGCTTGAAACTCGACAACATGTTCCAGGCGTATCCCGTTGGCAAGGAACTCGCTGGGCAGCTGGGCAAATTCTATCGCGTCACCGACTGGATGCAGGGCCACAGCAACTTCTTCAAGGCGGTCGCGATGGAGAAGAAGGTGATGTTTCTGATCCTCTCGCTGATCGTTGCAGTTGCCGCATTCAACCTCGTCTCGACCCTGGTCATGCTGGTGCAGGACAAGCAGGCGGACATCGCGATCCTGCGCACGCTCGGCCAGAGCCCGAGTTCGGTCATGGGCACCTTCATGGTTCAGGGCATGCTGGTCGGCACGCTGGGTATTGCGCTGGGTGTGTTCTTCGGCGTGCTGCTGTCGCTGAACCTTGCAGCCATCGTGCACTGGATCGAGCAGACCTTCCACGTGACGTTCTTGTCGCCCGATGTTTACTACATCAGCGAGCTGCCGAGCGACCTGCACTGGAACGACGTGGCGTGGATCACGATCACCGCATTCGTGTTCTGCACCTTTGCAACGCTGTACCCGGCGCGACGCGCGGCGAAGACAGATCCCGCGGCGGCGCTGCGTTATGAATAACCGGGATTCGGGAAACGGGATTCGGGATTCGGAGAAATCCGAACCGATTTTCGCGCCCGCCCGGCACTGACGAATCCCGAATCTCAAATCCCCAATCCCATGCCAACAGACATCGTTCTGCAAGCGCGCCAGATCGCCAAGACCTACGCCGAAGGGTCGCTGCGCACCGAAGTCCTGCGCGAGGTGGACCTGTCGGTTCGTCGCGGCGAAACCGTCGCGATCATCGGCGCATCCGGCACCGGCAAAAGCACGCTGCTGCATATCCTCGGTGGCCTCGATGCGCCGACGGCGGGCGAGGTGATCGTTGAAGGGCAGACGATGTCGCGTCTGTCCGATCGCGCACGCGGCGATTTGCGCAACAAGTCGCTCGGCTTCGTCTACCAGTTCCATCATTTGCTGCCGGAATTCACGGCGGTCGAGAATGTCTGCATGCCTCTGCTGATCCGCGGTACAGCGATTGTCGAAGCGCGCGATCGCGCGGTTGCGCTGCTCGGACGTGTCGGTCTCGGTGCACGCCTCGAACACAAACCGGGCGAGCTTTCCGGCGGCGAGCGTCAGCGTTGCGCGGTCGCGCGCGCTCTCGTGGCGCGACCTGCGTGCGTGCTCGGCGATGAGCCAACTGGCAATCTCGATGAGAAGAATGCGGCCCAAGTTTATGAGCTCATGCTCGAACTCAACCGCGAGATAGGTACATCACTGGTCCTGGTTACCCACGATCATCGCCTTGCGGCGCGCGCGGATCGCGTTCTTGAATTGTCGGGTGGCGCGTTGCGCGCTGTTGAGAAGCCTATGCTGGCCTGACGGAGGATTCTGCAGGAGCGGCTTTACCGACGATGCTTTTTCGTGGGGCGGAGATCGCGACGCGAGAGCATCGCGGCTGAGACCACTCCCACAACTCTAGGGAAAGGAATGGCGTGGGCATGGAGCCGCAAGCACGACAGCAACTTCAGGCGCCGGCGATCGGTGTCGCCACTGCGCTCGCATTGCTGTTCGGCGTTCTGGCCGTGCACGCGCTGCCAGCGTTGCCACCGCGCTGGATCGACGCCGTGCTTTTCGTTGTTGGCCTGGCGGCGCTGACGCAACCACGCCTTCGCTTGCTCGGTTGCGTCCTCATTGGATTTTCCTGGTGCGCAGTGCATGCCGATATCGCCCTCAACGCACGCTTGTCGCGCGATCTTGAAGGACGTGATTTCGATCTCATCGGTGTCGTCGATGAACTGCCGGTGGCGCGTACGGATGCGACACGAATCGTCCTGCGGATCGAAAGTGCCGAACTCGACGGCGTATCCGTTTCCTTGCACGGTCGTGTGCGCCTGTCCTTGTACGACGAGGTTCCAGCGGGCGTCGACGCCTGCAGCCGCTGGCAATTGCGCGCGCGACTGAAACGCCCGCGCGGGCTCGTCAATCCGGGCGGATTCGACTCCGAACGTTCCGCGCTGGAAAAGGGCATCGTCGCAGTCGGCTATGTGCGCGAGGCCGATTCGAACCGCCGCCTCGGTGAGCGCGCCTTCTGCGTCGATCGACTGCGCGAGGCGATTTCTCGCGGAATTGCGGCACGCGTCGCCGATCCGCACGACGCGGCCTTGCTGCAGGCATTTTCCGTCGGCGACACGCGCGGGCTCGACCAGAACGACTGGGATGTCGCGCGCGCGAACGGGATTCCGCACCTGATCGCGATTTCGGGATTCCACGTCGGCGTTGCTGCGGGCGTCGGTGCCTTGTTGATCTACGTGCTGTGGTGGTTGCTGCCGGGTCTTGGGCTGCGCGTTGCGTTTCCCGTCGCGCAGGCGCCGGCTGCGCTCGTCACCGCTGTGCTATACGGAATTCTGGCCGGAGGAAGTCTGCCGACCGTCCGCACGGTTGCAATGATCTCGGTCGTCACGTTGACCCGTTTCGGGCGACGCGCAAGCGGTGGGCCGCACGCACTCGCGCTCGCGTTGCTCGCCATTCTCGTGTTCGACCCGCTGGCAACGTTGTCGGCGGGATTTTGGTTATCTTTTGTCGGCGTCGCTTTCCTGATGCTGTGTCTGACGCGCGGCCGCGGTTTGCTCGGTTTCTTGCGTGAACTCAGCGTCGGCCAACTCGTGATGACCGTTTCGCTGTTGCCGTTAACCGTATGGTTCTTTGGTCAGGCGTCATTGGTTGGCGCATTGTCCAACCTCATCGCCGTGCCCCTGATCAGTTTCGTGATCGTGCCGTTGTGCTTGCTGGGTATCCTGGCCTTGCTGATCGTGCCGTCTTGCGCAACGCCGCCATTGATCCTTGCAGCGTGGCTCGCGCATGCGCAATGGTGGTTACTCGAACGCATGGCGACCTGGCCTGGCGCGCACTGGTATCTTCCGGAAGTAGCGCCGTGGGCCATGCTGCTCGCCACAGCCGGTGCGGCCTGGATGTTCCTGCCGCGGGGAATTCCGTTGCGCGCGCTCGGTGCCGTGCTGTTCCTGCCCTTGCTGTGGCCGCAGCGACCACCGCTGTCGAATGCCGCGTTTGAAGCGACCGTGATCGACGTCGGTCAGGGTCTTTCGGTGTTCGTTCGCACCCACGACCACGCACTGCTTTTCGATGCCGGCGCACGCTATCCATCCGAGTTCGATCTCGGCGAAGCGGCGGTGCTGCCCAGCCTGCGCGCTTACGGTCTCGGTAAACTCGATATGCTGATGGTCAGCCATGGCGATAACGATCACGCGGGCGGCGCCCCCGCAGTCGCGAAGGCCTATCCGGATGCGATGGTGAGTGCAGGCGAGCCGCGGCGCATGCAGCTGCACAGCGCGCAATGCAGGATCGGCCAACGCTGGGTCTGGGACGACGTAAAATTCACCGTTCTCAATCCCGCGCCCGAATCACTCGGTGGTGCGCCGACATCCAGCGACAATGACCGCTCCTGCGTCCTGCTGGTCGAGGGCGGGGCAGGCCGTCTGTTGTTGACCGGCGATATCAGCCGGCACGCCGAAGGCGCTGT